>CAZFQJ010000031.1:0-14253 GCA_964520875.1 uncultured Lachnospiraceae bacterium | reverse complement strand
AAAGACTCTTTCCGATACCAATGTGGGCGATACAGTAACCACGGCGGAAAACGGCGCGTCCGATCCGCTTCCCGGATTTAAAAAAGCTCAGCCTATGGTATATTCGGGAATATACCCGGAGGACGGAGCCAAATACGAGTACCTTCGTGACGCTCTCATAAAGCTCCAACTAAACGACGCCGCTCTTTCCTACGAGCCGGAGACCTCCGCGGCTCTCGGCTTCGGATTCCGTTGCGGCTTCCTCGGACTTCTCCACATGGAGATAATACAGGAACGTATAGAACGTGAGTTTAACCTCGACATAATAACCACCGCGCCGAGCGTTATATACAAGATAGACCGCCGCGACGGTACCACCGTGTATATCGACAATCCGTCCAACTATCCGGCTCAGGACGACATAGAATCGGCATACGAGCCTATGGTCAAGGCAAGCATAATAACGCCGTCGGAATACGTGGGCGGAATAATGGAGCTTTGTCAGGAAAGACGCGGAGTCTTTACCGATATGAAATATCTCGATACGACAAGAACTGAGCTTCATTATCAGCTTCCGCTTAACGAGATAATCTACGATTTCTTCGACGCGTTAAAGAGCCGCAGTAAAGGGTACGCTTCGCTCGATTACGAGCTTATGGGCTACGTAAAGTCCAAGCTCGTAAAGCTCGACTTCATGCTCAACGGCGACGTAGTCGACGCGCTCTCATTCATAGTGCACGAGGAAAAAGCGTATGCAAGAGCGAGACGTATAGCGGAAAAGCTTAAGGAAAACATACCGAGAGCGCTCTTTGAGATACCGATACAAGCGGCGATAGGCGGAAAAGTCATAGCTCGCGAAACGGTAAAAGCAATGCGTAAGGACGTCCTCGCAAAATGCTACGGCGGAGACATAACGCGTAAAAAGAAGCTGCTCGAAAAGCAAAAAGAGGGCAAGAATAAGATGCGTAAGCTCGGAAGCGTAGAGGTCACGCCCGAGGCTTTCATGGCGGTCCTCAAGCTTGACGACGAATGAGCGTAAGACACTTCGGCATATACGTACACATTCCGTTCTGCGTTTCGAAATGCGCCTACTGCGATTTCTATTCGCTTCCGTGCGCCGAACGGAAGATAACGGACGACGTAAAAAGAAGCTATGTCTCGGCTCTTATTCGGCATATGGAGCAGGTCTCGAAAAAATACGAGGGCGCAAAAGCCGACACGGTATTTGTCGGCGGAGGAACGCCCACTCTCCTTCCGTGCGACGCGATATACGAGCTTACGGGTGCGCTGAACCGTTATTTTGATCTTTCCGACCTAAAGGAATTCACATTCGAAGCAAATCCTGCGACCTTCGACAAAGAAAAGCTTACCGCAATGCGGGAATGCGGGGTCGATCGTCTAAGCATAGGTATGCAGAGCGCAAACGCAAACGAGCTTTCGGCGTTATCTCGCATACACACATTTTCCGACGTTGCTTCCTCCGTAGATCTCGCCCGCAGCTGCGGATTTAAAAATATCAATCTCGACATAATGTACGGGATCCCCTGTCAGACAAAAGACACTTTCGCCGTAACTCTGAACAAAGCTCTGTCGCTTTCTCCCGAGCATATCTCGGTATACGGGCTTCAGCTTGAGGAAGGCACCCCCTTGTACGAAAACAGAAAAAATCTCGTATTTCCGAGCGAGGACGAGGAACACGAAATGACGCTTGCCTTGCTCGACACCCTCGAAAAGAACGGTTACGAGCGTTACGAGATCTCAAATTATTCAAAGCCCGGCATGATGTGCCGGCACAACCTCGGGTATTGGACGAGAGGCGAATACCTCGGTCTCGGTTGCGGCGCTTACTCATTTGAAAAAAACGTGCGGTACTACTGCGAAAAGGACCTTGAAGCATATTTAAAGTTCACGGATATCGAAGACATTATCGTGACCGACGAGATATTGAGCGAAAAGGACGAGGCGGACGAATACATAATGCTCGCACTGAGACTTACGCGCGGCATTTCGATAAAAGAGCTTCAAAATATCACCGATGACGCCGAAATATACCTACAAAGAGCGGAAAAATTCGTAAAAGCGGGACTTATGCGCGTAAAAAACGGATTTTTAAGCTTCACCTCGGAAGGATTTAACGTCTCAAACGGAATAATATCGGAAATAATCTACGGTTAGACCATGCCCGATAAACGGACGGAAAGGATAGATATGAGTCTTAAAGTAGAACACCTTCATAAAAAATACGGAGAAAAAACGGTAGTTTCGGATCTGTCGTTCGAAATACCGAAGCCAGGAGTCTACGCTCTGCTCGGAACTAACGGAGCGGGAAAGACCACGTCGATAAGAATGATGCTCGGAATTCTCGCGCGAGACGGCGGAAGGACGGAATGGAACGGAAGCGAGCTTTCGACCGAGACCTGCAACGTAGGTTACCTTGCAGAGGAGCGCGGTCTTTACCCGAAGTATGCGCTCATAGAGCAGCTCGTATATTTTGCTTCGCTTCGCGGAGTTCCGAAGGAGGAAGCCAAAAAACGGATACGCTATTGGGCGGAGCGCCTTGACGTTACCGAATATCTCTATCCGTCCGAGAGCGGAAACGGGCTGAAAAAGAAAAAGATACCTCCAAAGAAAGCCGACCAGCTTTCAAAGGGAAACCAACAAAAGATACAGTTCATGACGACTCTGCTTTCGGACCCCGAGCTTCTTATACTCGACGAGCCTCTTTCGGGTCTCGATCCCGTCAACACCGATCTTTTCAAGACCATAATCCGAGAACAGATAGCCGCCGGAAAGTATCTTATCATGTCAAGCCACCAAATGGCGACGGTCGAAGAGTTCTGTACCGACATAACCATACTCGATAAGAGCGTCTCCGTGCTTTCGGGAAACTTAAACGAGATAAAAAAGAGCTACGGCAGGATCAATCTTCACTTAAAGACGGACACGGACGTTCGCTCGTACATAGAACGCTCGGGCGCCGTATTGATCGACGAAAAGGAAAACGAATATAACGTAAAGGTATCGGGAGAAAAGCAGGCAAACGAGCTTTTGCGCGCACTCATAAACGATGAGATACCGATAGTCACGTTCGATCTGCGCGAGCCGTCGCTTCATGAGATATTCGTTGAAAAAGTGGGGGCGGCTTCAAGATGAAGATTTCCGAGATGAAAGAAAGCTTATCCGGTTGCGATAACGTATATAAATTCACCCTGCGTCAGCTCCTGATAAGCCGCGCGAATATCGTAACTCTGATCATAATGGTGCTTTTTTCGCTCCTTGCGCCTCCGATCCTCTCCGTGATCTCGGCGCACGCGACGGACAGTATGATCACCTCCTCCGAAGCGTTCTCGTTATCGAAAAACGACGGTATAACCGATATCTACATAGTAAATAAAACGCCGTTTGCCTTCGATCCTTCCGAATACGCAAAGGATATAAACGTTCATTTTCCGTCATCCGAAAGCGATCCCGTATCCGACGAAAAAAGCTCGGTCATATACACGATATCCGAAAGCTCCGAGACAGGCGGATATTCGGTCGCTTTGAAATTCTCCGACGAAACCGAAATAAACAAGGATTCCGCAGAGAGCTTTTCCGAGACCGTATGCTCTTTGTTTGACAACGCACGCTATACCGCTCTCGGGATAACCGAAGAAAAGCTCACGATTATCACGTCGCCTTACTCGGTTTCTTCCGGAAGCGTTTCGGATCACGATCAAAACGAAGACGATTTCGCCATGCGCTTTATAGTACAGTACGCATACGCGGTCATCGTACTTATATTGTGCACGATATCCGTTTCCTACATAATACGTGCCGTTCTTGAAGAAAAAGCCTCAAAGCTTGTCGAAACGTTGCTTACGAGCGTAAAACCTCTGTCACTCATCGTCGGAAAGATACTCGCGGTAATGACGTACATAGTAATGCTCATATCGTTCGTAATAGTATCAGCCATGATATCTTCGAAGATCACATCTTCCGCACTCGATTCTCCGATCTCGCTCTCGGCTCTCGGACTGAATATCTCCGAAATGAGGATAGACATAGGAACGCTCATACTCACGGTAATCGCCTTGATTTTAAGTTATCTTACATATTCGGTCTTAGCCGGAATAAGCGGCGCGTGTTGCAGTAACATGGAGGAATCAGACGCCGCAACGGGTACGGTAATGGTAGCGATAATGATAGGTTATTTCGTATCTATCATAACATGCTCGATCGATTCCGCACCTATCGCGTACTTCACATCGCTTTGCCCGATCATATCCTCGTTCTGCGCGCCGGTACGCTACGTACTCGGTCACATAGGACTCGGGGCGTTCCTGCTTTCGCTCGCGATACAAGCGGCGGTTACGCTATTCCTGTTCGTATTTTGCTCAAAGGTATACGCGGAGATAATAATACGCCGCGGAAACCGAATAAAGATCAAAGAGCTTATGCGGTTGTTTTCAAGCGAAAAAAAGAGCCGAAATGAAAGATTTTCGCATTTTAATGGCTAAAAAGATATTTACATACACAAAATTATATGATAGAATAGGCATAAAGAAGCGCTGATAAGCTAACTTTTAAATCTTTTACATGAAAGGATATTAAAAAAATGAAGCACATAAGATTCGGTGTCATAGGACTCAGCGGCAGAGGTCATTCGGTAATGAAGGACGCTATACTTAAGCTCGACGACGTAAGCGTCACAGCGGTATGCGATCTTTATCAAGACAGATGCGAAAATGCGGTAAAAACGGTGACCGAGATCACGGGAAAGGTACCGTTCTCGACCACGGATTATAACGAGCTGCTTTCAAGCGGTCTCTGCGACGCAGTATACATAGCGACCTCTTGGGAATATCATTCCGAGATCGCGATAGCCGCCATGAAAGCCGGGGTTGCGGTTGCGGTAGAGGTCGGCGGAGCATACGACATTGAAGAATGTTATAATCTCGTAAAGACTTACGAGGAAACGAAAACTCCGTTCATGTTCATGGAAAACTGTTGCTTCAATAAAGACGAGCTTCTCGCAACGTCCGTTGCCCGCGCCGGAAAGTTCGGAACGATAGTTCATTGCTCGGGAGCTTACGCTCACGATCTTCGCGAGGAGATAACCGGCGGAAACAGAAACCGTCATTACAGACTCAGAAACTATCTTAACAACAACTGCGATAACTATCCGACGCACGAGCTCGGTCCGATAGCCAAGATCCTCAATATAAACAGAGGAAACCGCATGGTATCGCTCGTTTCGGTAGCCTCAAAGGCAGCGGGACTTGAGCAATACGTAAACGACAGAAAAGATACGATAGATCCCACTCTCATAGGTAAAAAGTTCGCACAGGGAGACGTGGTAACCACCATAATAACCTGTGCCGGCGGAGAAACGATAACGCTTCGTCTCGATACCACTCTTCCCCGTTATTACGACAGAGAATTTACCGTCAGAGGAACCAAGGGCATGTACACACAAGGTTGTAACATCTTCTATTTCGACGGTGAACCGGAAATGTTCGAAACGCTCGAATTCAATAAGAGGAATATAGACAACGCGGGAAAGTGCGCCGAATATTTGCCTAAGATCTGGAAGGATATAACGCCCGAGCAGCTTGCCGCGGGTCACGGCGGAATGGACTATCTGGAATTTGTGGAATTCGCAAAAGCTTTAAGAGAAGGAAAAGAGATGCCGATAGACGTTTATGACGCCGCGGCATGGATGTGCATATCCGCTCTTTCGGCAAGATCGGTAGCTATGGGCGGTATACCTCAGGCGATACCCGACTTTACCGAAGGAAAATGGCTTATCCGCGAGCCTAAGGACGTCATAGAGTTCTGATATAAGATGAAAAAAGGACTGCTTACGCAGTCCTTTTTATGTTCTACACCGTCACATAGGGTGTCTTTCTCTTATTACCTCAAACGCTTCTTTTGCTATCTCGATCGTTTCGTTTATGTCCTCGTCGGTAAGCGCGGCGTTTATAAAATGGTTATGGTGATTGGTAAAGAACACTCCGCGCTTTACGCACTCGGCTATCCACTCCTGATGAAGCTTGAGCGACAGATCGTCCGCAAGCCTCAGATAAAAGAGCGACGGAACGCCCGTAACGCGAAGATCAAAGCCATATTCCGCGGCAGCGCTTACGAGACCGTTTTTGATGAGCGTTCCCTTTTCGATCAAAACGTTCGGAACATCAAGCTTCTTCATCTTTTCTATACAGGCTATTCCCGCGGCAAACGGTACCGCCGAAAGCCAGTACGAACCGGTATAAGACATGGAAGAGACAGTATTCTTAAGGAAATCCTTTCCGCAAAGAGCGCTGACGTTATAGCCGTTTGCAAGCGCCTTGCAGAAGCATATAAGATCCGCTTCGAAGCCGAAATAATGATCGGAACCGGCAAGATCCAACCGAAATCCCGCGCGGACATCGTCGATTATGAGCACGGTTCCCTCTTCGGTGCATTTTTTACGCACGCCTTGCCAAAAGCCTTCGCTCGGAAGAACGTTGTCCATGAAATTTCCGTGCATATAAGGCTGACCTATGACCGCTGCTATCTCGCCCTTATACCTGTCAAATACCTCGTATAACTGATCAAGATCGTTCCAGTCCACATAGATATTATGCATTACGTCCTCTTCGATGACGCCCGCGTAATCTATCTTCTGCGTCCAAGGGGAGATACCGTGATAATATCCCTTGAAAAACACTATCTTTTTACGACGCGTGTACGCTCTCGCGGTCATTACCGCAAGAGTTGTGACGTCGTTTCCGTTCTTTGCGAAAAACGCCCAATCCGCGCTTTTTACGGTATCAACGAGAAGCTCCGCGAAATCTATCATGACGGTATTCGGAAGAGTCGTACAATCGGATATTTTTCTTTGCTTTGCCGCCGCGGCGTCGACGTCGGGATCGTTATAACCGAGTATGTTCGGGCCGTAAGCGCACATGTAATCTATATATCTGTTGCCGTCCGCGTCCCAAAAATACGCGCCCTTAGCCTTAGACGAATACAAAGGAAACGCCGAAACGGGAACATAGCAGCCCTCCGCCGGTCCTTGATGACCGTATATACCGGACGGTATGACCTTTACCGCACGTTCGAACGCTTTTCTGCTCTTATCATATTTGTTTATCTTATGCATGATCATACCTCCGTTAAGCCAGATATACCGAGACGCGGTCAAGTATTCGGTTGATATTGTCCACCTGCGAGATCATTCCGCTTACGCTGACCTTTCCCATGCCTACCGCAACGACCGCGTTTATCTTTCCGTCAAAAAGCGCTCTCGCGGTATCTATACTGTCGAATCTCATTTCGGAAAAACTGTTCTTCGGCTCAAAATGCAGAGCGGTAAGGTGATGGCCTTTGGCGCAGACTCCGAGCGATATTCCGCCGTCTATCGAAAGCTTTATAACGCCGTCAACGATATTCGAAGCGGAAAATCTTCCCACCTTATCGTGATTTCCGACCTCGGCTACCGCTCCCGCTATAACGTGAAGCATGAGCTTTGTCGAACGCTCGAAAAACTCTCTGTCAAGCAGTTTTTCTTCGCTCGGGCGAAGATATTCGGAAAGCATGTCGGTAAGCTTTGTAAAGCCTCCGAGAAGGAAGCCTATATGCCAAAATCCGCTTATCGGCAACGGATTTCCTTTTCCGTCTATCATGGCGTTGAATTTTTCGCACGAGGAAAAATAAAGAGTTATACTGCTATTCTTTATCCCCCTTTGCATCTTCGCCTCTCCGTTCTTAAAAGAGAGCGTTCCGCTCGGTCCGTCCTTGACCAAAAAACCGACGGATATATTCTTGTTTTTGACCGTTTCCTTTGCTTCGGGAACTATCGTAAGGAGCGAAGGGATCGCTCCCAAAACTCCGAACATGTTACAGTACGCAAGTACCCTTTCGTCTTTCATAACAAAATGTTTCCTTTCTCTAAAATCATTTTTCGACCACGTTCTCGTCTCCCAACAGCTTTTTCAGCTCCGAGACGACGAACGGCGTTGCGTCTATTCTGAGATCCGCCCTTTTTACGTATTTTTCGCCCTCTGTCTCATAAAATATGACGGGAACATCGCCTTCGAATATCTTTATCAGATTTATAGCCTTTCCGGCTTCGTGCGAATCGGTGGAGCTTACCCTTAAAAACAATCTTTCGGGGCGCTTTCCCGTCTCGGCAGATCGACCGTTTCCGGGTGCGTATCTTGCTTTTTCGCGTACCGGGACGGAGTTCTGCGGAGCTACGTAAGAAACGCGCTTTTGCGGCGCCTTTTCAAGCTCCGCAAACGGAGACTGTCTATGGGTGTATCTGTCGTTACTTCGCATGGGCGCGGCGGCTTTCAAAATTATCTTCGGATCGTCATCGTCCCTCAAACTTATCTCGCCGTAGACCGCTATGACGTTATCGGGATTTAATATCGGCAGATATTCCGTATAGAGCTTCGGAAACACTATCACCTCTATCTCTCCGGTCCTGTCTTCAAGCGTTATGAATGCCATAGCGTCTCCGCTCTTTGTGTTCTTGGTCTTTTTTGACGTGACCACACCCGCTATCGCTATGCTCTGTCCTTCGGAAAACTCGGAGCTCGGGGACATCTCGTCAAATGACGCCATGACCGCCGCTATATATGTCGGCGCTATATCCTTCTCGTTTTCGGAATATTCGTCGGTTATATGCCCCGAAAAATACATTCCCGACGCTTCCTTTTCAAGATTCAAAAGGACTCTGAGCGGAAATTCGGGTATATCCGAATAGCTTTCCTTCGGGCCTTCTTCGCCGTCGGAACCGCCGAAGAGCGAGAGCTGACCGCTTACCGCCTCTTTTTTCTTATCGCCGATCTTTGCTACCGTGTCGTCCAGCTTTTCGAGAAGTCTGCTTCTGTACACGCCGAGACCGTCGAACGCGCCCGCCTTTATCAGCGTTTCAAGCTGACGTCTGTTCATATCTCTGCCGTACATACGCTCCGCAAAATCGGTAAACGAGCGGAAAAGACCTCCGCTCTCGCGTTCCGAAAGCACTCTCGCAACAAAGCTTATACCTACGTTTTTAAGAGCCGAGAGACCGTATCTTATATTCGTTCCGTCGGAGCTGAAATCAATGTCGCTCTCATTTACCGACGGCGGAAGAACGCTTATACCGAGCCTTGACGCCTCAGCCATATACTGAGCAAGCTTTGAATGGTTTCCAAGCTCGCTCGTCATGAGCGCCGCAAGAAATTCCGACGGATAATGAGCCTTAAGATACGCCGTTCTGTAAGCGAGCACCGAATACGCCGCCGCATGGCTCTTATTGAACGCATATCCGGCAAATCCGACTATCTCGTCAAACAGAGCGGCTGCTTTTTCGGGATCGAGACCGTTCTCCTTACAACCGGCAAGGAAATCCTCTCTCTGCTTTGCGATGACCTCGGGCTTCTTCTTTGAGATAGCCTTACGGACGACGTCCGCACGGCCGTAAGAATAGGAAGCAAGCTTTCTGAATATCTGCATGACCTGTTCCTGATAGACCACGCAACCGTATGTCGAATCAAGTATCTCGGCAAGCTCCGGAAAAAGATATTCCGTCTTGCCCGTGCGTCTGTTCTCTATCAGCTTCGGAATATTATCCATAGGTCCGGGACGGTACATCGAAAGAGCTATCATTATATCCTCTATGCTTTCCGGTCGGAACGTGACGAGCATCTGTCTCATACCGCCCGATTCAAGCTGGAACACACCGTCCGTCTGTCCCGCTTTAAGCATATCGAAGGTCTTTTTATCGTTATCGGGAACGGAGCTTATATTGAAATCCGGCTCCTTTTTACGTATCATCTTCTCGGTATCGGCGATCACGGTAAGAGTTCTGAGTCCCAAAAAGTCGAATTTCAAAAGTCCCAGCTCCGCAACCGTATCCATATCGTACTGCGTTACGCGCGCCTCTCCGCTTACCGCGAGCGGGACGTATTCGGATATAGGTCTGTCGCTTATGACCACTCCGGCGGCATGCGTAGACGAGTGCCTCGGCATACCTTCAAGCGCTTTTGCGGTCTCGATAAGCCTTGCTATCTCCGGAGACGACTCCTTCAGCTCTCTGAATTCCTTCGTTGCCTCCGCCTCAGAGAGCGTTACGCCGAACCGCTTCGGCATAGCCTTTACAACTCTGTCTCCGTCCTGATACGACATTCCCATGGCTCTCGCCGCGTCTCTCACCGCAGCCTTCGCCGCCATAGTACCGAAGGTTATTATCTGAGATACCCTCTCGCTTCCGTACTTTTCGGTAACATATTTTATTACCTCTTCTCGGCGCATATAACAGAAATCTATATCGAAATCGGGCATGCTCACCCTCTCGGGATTAAGGAAACGTTCGAATATCAGCCCGAACCGAAGCGGATCTATATCTGTTATCTCGGTAAGATAAGCGACGAGACTGCCTGCGCCCGAGCCTCTTCCGGGTCCTACCGAGATACCGACGGACTTTGCGTATCCCACAAAATCTCCGACTATGAGATAATATTCGGAATACCCCATTTCACTTATAACGGAAAGCTCGTATTCCATACGATCTCGGTAATCCTTTTCGGAATATCTTCCGGAAAAGCTTATATCGCCTCTCTCGTACCTCTTTTTAAGACCGCTTTCGGCTATTCTTCCGAGATATTCGCGCGGATCGCTTCCGTCCGGCGTATCAAACGCGGGAAGATAATATTTTCCGAATTCGAAATCGAAATTGCAACGCTCTGCTATTTTTACCGTATTCTCCGTCGCTTCCGGAATATCGGAAAAAAGCTCCAGCATCTCTTCCGTGCTCTTGTAGTAAAATTCGTTCGTCTCAAATCCGATAGGTCTGCCGTCCGTTATTCGACTGTTCGTCTGTATACACATCATTATCGCCTGAGTATCGGCGTCGGCACGCCTCAAATAATGGACGTCGTTCGTTGCGACAAGCGGTATTCCCGTTTTTTCTGATATGTTCTTCAAAACGGCATTGACCCTTGTCTGCTCGTCAAGACCGTGCCTTTGAAGCTCAAGGTAAAAATTGTCCTTACCGAATATATCGCGCATCTCTTTCGCTTCCGCCAAAGCTTCGGTAACAAGTCCCGCCGAGATAAGTCTCGGTATCCTTCCGGCAAGACATGCGGAAAGAGCGATCAGCCCCTCGCTATGCTCGCGCAGAAGCTCCTTATCCACCCTCGGCTTTATATAGAAGCCCTCGGTGAAGCTCTTTGAAACTATCTTTATGAGGTTTCGGTAGCCGATTTCGTTTTCGCACAGGAGCACCAAATGCGAAGCCTCCGAATCCTCGGAATATAATTTATCGAACCGCGTTCTCGGCGCAACGTAGACCTCGCAGCCTATTATAGGCTTTATACCCTCCGCCTTACACGCTTTGTAAAAGGCGACGGCGCCGTACATAGCGCCGTGATCCGTTACAGCCACCGCGGTATGTCCCTCGTGAGCCGCTTTTTTTGCCAGCTCCTTTATCCTGCAAGCGCCGTCGAGCAGACTGTATTCGCTATGCAGATGAAGATGTACGAATCCCCCCATGGCGCTTTACGCTCCTTTCCGATCTTAATACCGATATCAGATATCCGTTACGCGCTCGTACTTTTTCTTTACCGCCGCGGAAAGCGAGGAAAAGAACATTACCGAAATGAACACGAACGTTATATTCAGAACCGAATGTATCAATCTGTATAACGGCAACGGCAAGAGCAGTACGGAGAACGCAAGCGACGAGACCGCCGTTACCGCAAGAGCGATAATATATACTCTGAGCTTTATCTTAAGCGATCTTCTTAACCTTCTGTTCTCTTCCGCGGTCCTTATAAAGCCCGCCGGCGCTTCTCTTACGCTATGATCGTCTATCACGCCGGAAATGTCTCCGAAGAGATATCTTGCGTACACGATGAGCGCCGCGGTCTCAAGCAGAGCTGCCGCTATCAGTATAACGTATTCCCATACGAAGTTCGATATAACGAGCTTAAAGGGCGCGTAAAATCTCTTCTTCATAAAACCGTTGAACACAAAGAAATTTACGGCGGAGAGCACCGTGTATACGGTTCCGCTGATAAATGTCTTCTTTGCGTTCATGAGATATTTTCCGCAAACGAACACGGCGAACACCGTGACCGCTCCGAAGATCGGATCGGGGATTATATTCACACCGTCCCCGATGATATCTATCAAAAAGAACGCCGAATATCCCATTAACGCGCAAAAGAACATGATCGTGCGCCTCGTAAAGAACTCCGGATCTTCCTTCTTTTTCTGATCGTATGCCGCACGTATCCCGTCGCAGAACTCGCTTTCCTTCGAAAGCCTTCCTATGTATCCGAGGATCATCTTGAACCAGAACACGGCGAAAACAAGAGTTATGACTATATTTACAAGCGTAAGCAGGCTCGTATACGACGACCATGTATCCTTGATCTGATCCGCCGACGTTATTATCTCGTCGTCGTTCATGTTCAGTACCGAACCGAGCTGAGGAAGCACGGACATAAATCCGCGCACTCCGAAAAATAGCATGCTCATCAGCTTTATCTCGGGCGTCGCCTTGACGTTTCCGGAATATCTTATATTCAGATACTCTATTCCGTCGTACAACGCCGAAAACGCCATGAGCGCAAGTCCGAATTCAATGACCGCGAATATGAGAGTGACGCTCAGCCTCATAACGTCGTCAAAGCTTCCGCTCGCAAAGAAGCATATCGAACGGATAAGAGATACGTAAGCCATATACTTAAAATACGGACGCGCGGTATCAAGCTCCGGGGACACGGAGCTGAGACGCGTAAGCGCATAGAATATAAGCACGCAACCTATAAGATCCGGTAAGACGTCAAGCACCGCGATCATCGGATTTAACATAAAAAATATGCCGATAATTATAAGTTTCAGTTCCATAAAATACTGTTTTTCTCCGTTTTAAAGCCTAAAATGATCATTTTTTGTGTTTTTTCTTCTTCTTTTTCGGCGGATTTCGCGAAGATCTCACCTGTTGCTCCGCTTCTTTTTTCGCCGTATCATCGCCCGTATCGGGCGCTATCCCGAGGTAGCACGTTATTATCATCCAGAGATTGAGCGCTCTCCATATGATACCGATAATGAACGGATACGCAAGCACTATCTCGTAACCTTCGAATATGCTCGGCGTGAAGATAGAAAGCGCGCTCATTATCATTTCAAATGCAAAATACACGAACATCACCGACATGTTCCTGCTCGCATGCTTTTCAAGCGACGGCAACTCGGCGTTTATACCCATGGATTTTACTCCCAGATACGTGAAGAACATGACTGCCATTTCCGCACATTCGTTCAAAAAACGGACCGCGTTATAAGAATATACATAAGGCTTCAAGCTCTCGGCTTCGGGACTTACCGAAGCGTATATCTGAAATGCCAAAAGCACGAACCCTATCGGTATCGCCGCATACAATACCTTTTTCGCTTTTTCGAACGCCGCTTCGTATTTTGCAAGACGAAGCATAGCGAACATAATAAGCAAATATCCAAGCGCCGGAAGAAGCGTTATATTACCGACAGGTATCGAAAACATCAAGAGATATCCGATAAACAACCATTCAAAGCGCATATTTTCGTTTTCCTTTAATCATCGAGATCCTTACCGCAGCACCTCTTGTATTTTTTACCGCTTCCGCAAGGACACGGCGCGTTTTTGGCTACTCCGCCTTTTTTGATAACCACGGTCTTGCTTCCCTTTTCCGCCTTCGAAGAATCGGTAAAGTTCTCTCCCGTTATCTTTGCGACCTCTTTACGTTCGACCGCAGCCGCGGGAACTACCGTAAGTATCTTTCTTACCGTATCCTCACGTATGCCTATTATCATCTCGTCGAACATATCGGCTCCGGTTATACGGAACTCGGTTATTGGATTACGCTGAGCGTATGCCTGAAGTCCTATGCTTCCCTTAAGGTCGTCCATTGCGTCAAGATGCTCTATCCACTTGGTATCCACGCTTCTGAGAAGTATGACCCGCTCTATTTCCTTCAGCTCCTCGCCGAACATAGCCTTCCGCTCGTCGTAGAGCTTATATGCCTTTTCGAGAAGCTCGTTTTCGACATCGGAGGGCTCAAGCGCTTCAAGCTCCTCTTCGGTATATTTAAAGCTATCGGGACCGCAAAGCACTCCGAAGAAATGGTTACGAAGCTCTTCGAGTCTCCATTCCTCGCGTTCCTCCGGCATACACGCTCTTACCGCTTCTTTTATCGAACCCTCTATCATACCCTTGACGGTCTCGGTAAGATCTGCTCCGTCGAGCACCTCGTCGCGCTGCTTGTATATTATCTT
>CAZFQJ010000030.1:0-14429 GCA_964520875.1 uncultured Lachnospiraceae bacterium | reverse complement strand
CGGTATAGCCCGCCATATCGGGCGCGAGGAGGAAAGCTTTCAGCTTATGACGCTAAGACATTCCCCCGCGGTAGCGGCGGTAACTTCGATAAGCGAGAATCATCTTGACTACCATAGAGATATGTCGGAATATATAAATGCAAAACGCAATTTGTTTGCTTATGACGAATGTAAAAAGCTCGTGATAGGTGAAAAAACCGCGTTAACGCTCGGACTTTATGCCGGACGAATACCGAAAAACGTGTTATATACCTCCCTTGATAGGGAATGTGAAGGAGTTTATTTAAAAAACGGAAGTATATATCTGTTCGAAAAAGAACTTCTTAAAGTAAAAGATGTAAAACTTACGGGACGGCATAACATTGAAAATCTTATGACCGCCGTCGGTATAGCGTGCGACGATATGTCGGAGGACGCGCCTAAGACCGTGGCAAAGGAATTTCATGGCGTAAGCCACAGAATGGAGCTTATATGCGTAAGCGACGGAAAAAGGTTTTACGACAGTTCCATAGATTCCACTCCCTCCAGAACTCTTACGACTGTTTCGTGCTTTGAAAGACCACTTACGGTGATATGCGGAGGGTATGATAAAAATCTTGATTACGAGGAGCTTGCCGAGAAGCTTCCGGAATATGCGGACAGAGTAGTTCTCACCGGTGCGGCAAGAGATAAGATAAAAAGAGCGTTTGAGCGTCACGAGGGTAAGACGGAAATATATGTCGAAGCGGATTTCGACGAAGCGGTAATGCTTGCGAAAAATATTACTCCGTGCGGCGGAAACGTGGTGCTTTCGCCCGCCTGCGCGAGCTTCGACGCTTTCAGAGACTATAAAGAACGGGGAGAAAGATTTAAATATCTTGTGAAAAATACCGATAGGTAAGGAATACGAAAATGAAGAATGAGAACCAAAAGCTGAAATTACTGTATTTAAGAGATATACTTATGCGCGAGACCGATGAGGAGCATTGCCTGAGCGCTTCTCAGATCGAAAAGAAGCTTGATAAGCTCGGTATAAGATCCGAACGCAAAAGTATATATTCCGACATCAATACGCTATGTGATGCAGGACTCCTTGATGTCGAACGGACGAAGGGTAAAAACGGCGGATTTCGCGTCCTTTCGCGCGATTTTGAACTTGCGGAGCTGAAAATGCTCGTCGACGCCGTACAGTCATCGCGTTTTATTTCCGGAAAACAATGCAGAGAGCTTATAAAAAAGCTTTCCGCCCTTACTTGCGTTTACGGAGAAAAGCAGCTTTCGAGAAGCGTTTACGTATATGACAGAGAAGAAAAGAAATCAAGTAACGTTCTTTATTCAGTAGACGCGCTGCATAGCGCGATATCCGAGAACAGCGCCATAACCTTCAAATACACGGAGATGACCCCGTCAAAGAAGCGCGTGGCGAGAAAAAACGGAGAAAGATACAGGGTAAGTCCTTGGGGACTGATATGGCAGGATGAAAATTATTATCTTGTTGCATACGATCACGTAAGCCGCGAGATAAGGCATTACCGAGTCGATAAAATGGACGGAATAGAACAGACGGGCGAAAAACGGCTCGGAAAAACGGAGTTTGAGGCAGTATCGCTTGCCGATTATTGCAGTACGGTATTCGGAATGTTCAGAGGTAAGGAGTATAATGTGCATTTCAGGTGTAAAAGCTCGCTTGCCGGAGCGATGTTCGATCGTTTCGGAACATCGCTTTTGACGGAGGATCACGGCGAATATTTTGAGTTCTATGCTAAGGTAGAGGTGAGCGTAAGATTTTTCGGCTGGGTGTTCGGATTTGACGGCGGACTTGAGATAATATCGCCCGAATGTGTGCTGGAAGAATACCGTGCTCAGCTTGAAAGAACGCTTAAAATGTGAAGTTTTTTCGTTTTTTTATAAATATCTTGACATATCTTTTTCGATGTAGTAAAATAAAAAACGGATATATACTTAATATAAAGAAAGGAATATGTGAAATGGGACTTATAAGAGCAGCTTTTTCGGCGACCGGAAGCGTATTTGCCGATCAATGGAAAGAGTATTTCGGAGTTGATGAAATGACGAGCGATCAGCTCGTCGTAAAGGGACATAAACAGACCAAGGGCAATAATAAGGGCGGAGACGAGATAATATCGAACGGTTCCGCTATCGCGGTGGGCGAGGGTCAGGTCGCACTCATAGTAGAGGACGGTAAGATAGTCGAATTTTGTGCGGAGCCGGGAAGATTTATATGGAACGAGTCGAGCGAGCCTTCGATGTTCTGCGGAGACTTTTTTAAGGGACTTGCGGATTCGTTCAAGAAGATAGGCGAAAGGTTTACGTTCGGCGGCGACAGAGCGAAGAGCCAGAGAGTCTACTACGTCAATACCAAAGAGATAATGGACAACAAGTTCGGAACCACAACTCCTATGGTGTATGACGATCCGTACTACAAGACTGCGCTCTATATACGTTATTTCGGACAGTATTCTTTCCGTATAGTCGATCCCATAGTGTTCTTCTCGTCCGTTGCCGGATCTGTAAAAGAGAGCTATTCGAGAGAAACTCTTATGAATATGTGCAGAGACGAGTTTATGACCGCGCTTGATACGGCGCTTGCCAAGCTTTCGTCAGACGGAATAAAGTTCAGTCAGATACCTTCAAAACAACGCGAGATAGCCGCTTATATGTCGGAAACTCTGGATAACGAGTGGAAGGCGCGCCGCGGAATGGATATCGTTTCGGTCGCGATAGCTAAGGTGACTCCGGACGAAAAGAGCAGAGACAGAATAGAAAAATTCGATACGAACGTAATGCATTCGAATCCGAACGCTATGGCGGGAGGTCTCGCTTACGCCCAAATGCAGGCTATGCAAAAGGCGGCTGAAAACTCAAACGGTGCAATGAACGGCTTTATGGGTCTCGGAATGATGAACGGAGTCATGGGTAACGCCGCAGGCTCGCAGGGAACGCTTCTTAATATGGCTGAAAAGCTTAACGAAAATAAGAAAGAAGAGACCGCAGCCGCAGGTGCGTCCGGAAGTTGGAAGTGTGCTTGCGGAAGCGTAAATACTGGTAAGTTTTGTCCTAACTGCGGAGGCAAGAAGCCCGAGGAGATACCTGCGGGATTTTGGAAATGCTCTTGCGGAAACGTAAACAGCGGAAAGTTCTGTCCAAACTGCGGTTCTAAGAAGCCTCAAAACGGTTATGATTGTAAATGCGGATATCATTCGGATGAAGTATTCAAGTTTTGTCCCAACTGCGGAACCAAATACGAAGGATAACGATCCGACATACGGCGTCACGTTTAAGTGCCGCCGCTATGATTTGTAAAAGAACGGTCTTTGAAAGGTAGTCTCAAATGAATTATGATCTTACGGTCGGAAGACCGAGCACAACGCTTTGGAAATATACGATTCCGATGTTCATAAGCGTTGTTTTTCAGCAGCTTTATAATATAGCGGATAGTGCGATAGCCGGAAAGTTCGCCGGAGAAGACGCGCTTGCCGCGATAGGAGCCTCGTATCCCATAACAATGATATTTATGGCGGTGGCAACCGGAAGCAACGTAGGTTGCACGGTGGTGCTCTCACAGTATTTCGGCGCTAAAAAGTACTCAAAGCTCAAGACCGCGGCGTATACCGCGCTTTTGTTCGGTCTCGGACTCTCTCTTGTTTTGACTGCGGCGGCCATAATATTTTCTCCGTTCATGCTCCATGCGATAAATACGCCGAGCGGAATTTTTGCCGACGCGCAGGTATATATGAACGTGTATCTCGGCGGATTTGCGTTTTTGTACATCTACAATATGTCGAACGGCGTTTTCAACGCGCTGGGCGATTCGAAAACTCCGCTTTACTTACTTATACTTTCATCGGTCGGAAACGTCGTGCTTGACTATGTTTTCGTTGCGATATTAGGCTACGGAGTGGCGGGCGCGGCTTGGGCTACCTTCATAACTCAGGGCTTTGCTTGCGTGCTTTCGGTAGTGCTCCTGTTTGTTAGGCTCGAACGCCTTGAAATCACTGAAAAGCCGAAACTCTTTTCCTTTTCGATGCTCGGAGTGATACTCGGAGTATCGGTACCGAGCATAATACAAAACAGTTTTGTTTCCGTCGGAAATCTTCTCATACAATCGCTTATAAATTCCTGCGGAGAATCGGTAATAGCCGGATTTTCGGCTGCGTTGAAGCTGAATACCTTCGCCGTAACGTCGTTTACGACCGTCGGAGGAGGCGTTTCTTCGTTTACCGCGCAGAATATAGGCGCCGGTAAAAACGAAAGGATAAGTAAGGGTATGAAAGCGGGAATGTTGTTTGCCGTCGTGATATCACTGCCGTTTACCATACTTTATACGGCTTTTGCGGAATTTCCGCTAAGCTTGTTTATGGATAAAACGGGAGATATAGCAGTGGCTATGGCGACCGGAAAAACGTTTTTGTATACCGTATCTCCGTTTTATGCCGTTATCTGCGGTAAGCTCATCTCGGACGCCGTGCTCAGAGGTGCAAAGGCAATGCACCTGTTCATGATATCCACCTTCATGGATCTCATAATAAGAGTCGTTCTTTCGTTTATTTTGTTCCCGGGATTCGGAATAAACGGAATATGCTACGCGTGGGTGATAGGCTGGGTGATAGGAACCGCGCTTGCCGTTGGATTTTATTTCGGCGGATCATGGAAAAAGGGAAAAAAGGCGGCATGATCGAATGTCATACCGAGCGATGATCGCGTATAATGAAAGAGAAAGAACAGATCATCAAAAGGGGTATGATATTATGGCGATAAAAATTTTTATAGATCAAGGACATAATCCTACAAATCCGAATGCGGGCGCGGAAGGAAACGGACTGAGAGAGCAGGATATTACATATGCCGTAGGCGTGGCGCTCGGAGAACTTTTGGCTGCAGATCCTAATTTCGAGGTCATGCTTTCGCGAAATTCTCCTACCGAGGTGCTCGGTACGACCAACGCCGAAAGTCTCGGTATACGAACGAGAATGGCAAACGCATGGGGCGCTGACGCGTTTATATCTATCCATGCAAACGCGTCAGATATAACATCGGCTACCGGAACCGAGGCATATGTATTTTCAAGAAATACACCTGCATTTGCACTCGGGGAAGATATTACCGAGAGTCTTTCCGAAGTCACAGGAGAGCCGAACAGAGGAGTTTTCGTAAGACCGTCTCTCTATGTACTCAGAAACACCGTAATGCCCGCGGTACTTGTTGAAATAGGGTTTATAACAAATCCGGGGGAAGCGGCTCGCATGAGCGAAGACCCGGAACTGTACGCAAGAGGAATATATAACGGAATACTTAAATATTACGGATAAAATTAAAGTTGAAAGGTCATAAAGGAATAAAAAATGAAGCTTGTAAAACTTACTCCGTACTGTGCAAAGGCAATATGGGGCGGAGACAACCTGAGAAAAAAATACGGGAAGAGCGCGGATTTCAATATCGCGGAGGCGTGGGAGCTTTCGGGATATCCGGGAAAAGAGAGCCGAGCAGCCGAGGGAATATATGAGGGAATGACGATCACCGAGATAATAAAACGCGAAGGAAAGAGCGTACTCGGTACTCATTCGGATTCATTCGAAGGCTTTCCGATACTTATAAAACTTATAGACGCGGCAAGTCCGCTTTCGATACAGGTACACCCCGATGACGAGATAGCGAAAAGGCTCGGAGCAGACGGCGGAAAGACCGAGATGTGGATAGTATGTGAGGCTGAAAAGGACGCTTTCATATACTACGGCGTTAAGAAGGAGATAGACGGCGAAACATTTTCGAAGGCTATACTTGACGGTAGTATAACAGACTATCTTAACGCGGTCCCGGTAAAGCCGGGCGACACGTTTTTTATAAAAGCTGGTACCATACACGCCATAGGCGCGGGAATAACGATATGTGAGATACAACAAACCTCCGATACCACTTACCGCCTTTACGATTATATGCGTAAGGATCAAAACGGTAATATGAGGGAGCTTCATATCGAAAAGGGAACCGTTGCGTCAAAGCTCGTTCCTCCGTCTCATTTTTACGAAGAGGGGATACTTAAAGGAAATGAAAAAGTTCTTGTGGAATGTCCTTTCTTTACGGTCTCTCGTATAGATGTGAACGGAAGCGAGACGGTAGACGTGGACGAGATTAGCTTTTCGGCTTTTACCGTTATCTCCGGCAGCGGAAATGTCGTAAACGCCGAAGAACGCGTTACGGTCGATAAGGGAGATACCGTATTCGTTTTCGCAGGCGCCGGCAAGACCGAGCTTGTCGGAAATATGACAGTCATAAGGTCGATTATATAAATAAACCGAAGACATTACCACCGACTAAGCCGGTGGTAATGTCTTTTAAAAAATATTCTTTTAAATCAATCCTGCGGCGTATTGAAAAAATCGAGAACTTGTGATATAATAATGACGGTCAATAGTGAGTTTACGTAGACCATTATACTGAATGATAAGATACACTAAACAAATGTTTGAAAGGAAGATAAAAATGGCAAACAAGCAAATAAAATATATCGAACCTGAAAGTTATTTTTCAAAAGAAATGAGGAAAGCCGCAGGGATTGGCGAATACGCAAAAAAGGATTCAAATAACACGGTTTCGAAAAGTAAAAAACACAAAGAAACAAATGAAAAAGTTAGATAAAAATAGCGGAGAAATCGAGATACTTCTTAAACTGAAACTAAAAAGATCAAGAATGGATATTATATAAGGAGTGTTAAGTTTTAAAATTTAAGAGAGGTAATTTGTTGAATGTGGCTGATCGTCTTTGCATCGGTAGTGGTATTGGTTTTAGCTATATATGCGGTGCTTACTTTTGTTTATTTCAGATTCGCAATACGCGGCAGAAGGATAAATGAATGTAAAGACCGTGAATTTTACGAAAAACGCGGTCTCGGTGACTTTGTCGATGAAATAATGGACGGCAGAGAAGAATTCGAAAAAGCCGAACGCGAAGTAATAGAGACGCTTTCTTACGACGGGCTTAGGCTTAAAGCGTACCGTATAAGAAGCGGAGGCAATTCTAAAGGAATATTTATATTTTTCCACGGTTACCGTTCGTCGCCTATGTATGATTTTTCGGCGTCATATCCGTTCTATTCAAAGCTCGGATACGATATGGTATTTCCTTTTCAGAGAGCGCACGGAATGAGCGAGGGAAAGTATATAACGTTCGGTGTCAAGGAAAGAAAAGACGTCCGAGCTTGGATAGACTTTGTAAATAAAGAAAACGGTGCGGAAAAAGATATATATCTTTTCGGTGTTTCAATGGGCGCGGCAACGGTGCTCATGGGGGCGGGCGACGGATATCCCGAGAATGTTCGCGGAATACTTGCGGACTGCGGATTTACTTCTCCGTATGAAATAGTGTCTCTTGTTGCGGATAAGATAGTCAGATTCGGCAAAAGACCGCTTGTTTGGTCGCTTGATAAAGCCTGTAAGGTATTTGCAGGCTTCGGATTAAAGGAATATTCAACGCTTTACGCATTAAAAACTGCCGAGTGTCCGATAATATTTTTTCACGGCGAGGCTGATGATTTTGTCCCTTGCGATATGACAAAGCGTAATTACGACGCGGCGAGCGGAACTAAGTATATAGTTACCGTTCCGAAAGCGGGTCACGGTGTCAGCTATCTTTACCGAAAAGCGGAGTACGAAAAAGCGGTTGAGGAGTTTATCGACAGTACCTCCGGCGAATGTGATCGAAATGTATTGACAAATCATTAAAAGTGTAGTAAACTTACTAAGTAAAGATCTTTTAGAGGGGTGGCATTAAATGGAAGGTAATAGGGAAAAGTATATCTCGCCATTTTCGACAAGATATGCGTCAAAGGAGATGCAGTATATCTTCTCGGAAAGATTCAAGTTTACCACTTGGAGAAGGCTCTGGGTAGCGCTCGCAAAGGCGGAAAAGCAGCTCGGACTTGATATTTCCGATGAGCAGATAGCCGAGCTTGAAGCGAATGTAGAAAATATCGATTTCGATGTGGCGGAGGCGAGAGAAAAAGAGGTCCGTCATGACGTTATGAGCCATGTGTACGCTTACGGTAAGCAATGTCCGAAAGCGGAACCGATAATACATCTCGGAGCTACCTCTTGTTATGTTGGAGATAATACCGATGTGATAATACTAAGAGAGGCTGCGCGGATAATCCTTAAGAAGTGCGCGCAGGTCTTAAAAAATCTTTCGGATTTTGCGTTAAAGTATAAGGACATGCCCTGCCTCGGATATACTCATCTTCAGCCGGCTCAGCTTGTGACCGTTGGAAAAAGAGCTACGCTTTGGGCGTACGAGCTTGCACAGGACGTCGAAGAGCTTGAATTCAGAATTTCAAAGCTGCTGCTTTTGGGTTCTAAGGGTACGACGGGTACTCAGGCGAGCTTTACCGAGCTTTTCGACGGAGACGACGAAAAGATAAAGAAAATGGAAGAGATCATAGCGAAAGAAATGGGATTCGAAGGAGTCGTGCCCGTATCCGGTCAGACGTATTCGAGAAAGGTTGACGCTTATTTTCTTTCGGCTCTCAGCGGTATAGCTCAGAGTGCGCATAAATTCGCTACCGATCTGAGGATACTTCAGTCATTTGAAGAGCTGGAAGAGCCTTTTGAAAAGAACCAGATAGGCTCGTCCGCAATGCCGTATAAACGTAATCCAATGCGCTCGGAGCGTATATGTGCTTTGGCAAGATACGTTATAGCGGATAGCTTGAACCCTGCTTTCACCTCGGCTACTCAATGGATGGAAAGAACGCTTGACGATAGCGCCAACAAAAGAATATCGGTCGCCGAGGCGTTTCTTGCCGTTGACGCTATACTCAACATATATATAAACGTTACGTCTGGAATAGTGGTTTATCCGAAGGTCATCGAACGCAGAGTCATGGAAAAGCTTCCGTTTATGGCAACGGAGAATATAATGATGCTTTCGGTAAAGAAGGGCGGAAACCGTCAGGAGCTTCACGAAAAGCTTCGCGTACATTCGCACGCCGCTTCTTATAAAGTAAAAATGGAGGGCGGCGCAAACGATCTTATAGAGCGTATATGCGCGGATCCGGCGTTTCCGGTCACTTATGACGAGGTACAAAAGGAGCTTGATCCTAAGCTTTACATAGGCAGATGCGCGGGACAGGTGACGGAATTCGTAGACGAAGTGATAAAGCCTATACTTGATAAATATTACGTCGGAGACGTTTCGGAAGAACTTAAGGTTTGATCGTTACGAAGGAAAGGAAAAATAAAATGCTTACCGATATAGAGATAGCACAATCTGTTAAGATGAAAAAAATAACGGAGATAGCGGAGAAAGCCGGTATTCCGGAAGAGGCTCTTGAGCTTTACGGTAATTATAAGGCTAAGATAAACGTTTCAGCGCTCGCAAAGCCTAAAAAGGAGGGCAAGCTCGTCCTCGTTACAGCGATAACTCCTACCCCCGCCGGAGAGGGAAAGACCACAACTACCATAGGACTTGCCGACGGACTCGGAAGGATAGGAAAAAAATGCGTGGTGGCGCTTCGCGAGCCTTCTCTCGGACCTGTATTCGGCGTAAAAGGCGGCGCGGCGGGAGGCGGATATGCTCAGGTCGTCCCCATGGAGGATATCAATCTGCATTTTACCGGCGATTTTCACGCGATCGGAGCGGCTAATAACCTTTTGGCGGCTATGCTCGATAATCATATCCACCAGGGTAACAGTCTCGGTATAGACGTAAGAAGGATAGTCTGGAAGCGTTGCGTGGATATGAACGACAGACAACTCAGATTCATAACCGACGGACTCGGCGGAAAGGTGAACGGAGTTCCTCGTGAGGACGGATACGACATAACGGTCGCTTCCGAGGTCATGGCGGTACTTTGTCTTGCTTCTTCTATTTCCGATCTCAAGGAAAGACTCGGTAAGATAATAGTCGCATATACGTATGACGATAAGCCGGTCACCGCGGCGGATCTTAAAGCTAACGGAGCTATGGCGGCGCTCCTTAAGGACGCCATAAAGCCGAATCTCGTTCAAACGCTTGAAGGAACTCCGGCTATAATACACGGTGGACCGTTTGCCAATATCGCTCACGGTTGTAACTCCGTAATAGCAACTAAGACCGCAATGGCGCTCGGAGATTACGCTATAACCGAAGCGGGATTCGGAGCGGATCTCGGAGCGGAAAAGTTCTTCAATATAAAATGCCGTTATGCCGGACTTAAGCCGTCTGCGGTAGTTATCGTGGCGACCGTTCGTGCGCTTAAGATGCACGGCGGACTTGCAAAGACCGAGCTCGGAAGCGAGAACCTTTCGGCGCTTGAAAAGGGTATTCCGAATCTCCTTAAACATGTCGCGAATATAAAGAATGTTTACGGACTTCCGTCTGTTGTAGCCGTTAACCGTTTTCCGACCGATACCGAAGCCGAGCTTGATATGATAGTAGAGAAGTGCAAGGAGCTTGGGGTAAACGTTTGTTTGTCCGAGGTATGGGCTAAGGGCGGAGAAGGCGGAACTGAGCTTGCGGAAGAGGTAGTAAGGCTCTGCGAGACCGAAAACGATTTCAAGTTGTGCTATCCCGATGAATATACTCTCGAAGAGAAGATAGAAACGATAGTTAAAAAGGTGTACGGCGGAAACGGCGTTACCTATCTTCCCGCCGCCAAAAAGCAGCTTATGCAGATAAAGGCGCTGGGCTTTGACAGATTCCCGATCTGTATGGCTAAAACTCAGTACAGTCTTTCGGATGATCCTACTAAGCTCTGTGCTCCGAAGGATTTTACCGTGACGGTTAAGAACGTTAAGGTAAGCGCCGGCGCAGGATTTGTCGTAGTCCTCACGGGAGATATAATGACTATGCCCGGGCTTCCGAAGGTCCCGGCGGCTGAAAAGATAGATATAGATGACGAAGGAAAGATAATCGGACTTTTCTGAAAAGGTCAAAAGATCAAAATGTGCGTATCTTCTTACGGAAGGTACCATTTTAAGCACTTTCAAAAAGCTTGTGTAACGGAGAAAAATTCATGGTTCGTGATATGACAAAAGGGAAGCCGTTAAGCCTTCTCGTAGCTTTTTCCATACCTGTTATAATAGGTACGCTTTTTCAGCAGATGTACAGTATGGTGGATACGCTCATAGTCGGAAGGCTTATAGGAAAGCAAGCGCTTGCGGCGGTAGGTGCGACCGGTTCTATAACCTTTCTGATAATAGGCTTTATAAACGGTATGGCGGAAGGCGCATGTATACTCGTGGCGCAACATTTCGGAGCAGATGACAAAAAGGCTTTGAAAAAATGCGTCGGTAACATAATATACGTTTCGATCGGAGTCGTTACGGTAATAACCGCTCTTGCGTTGTTCTTTAACGAGAGTATATTGGTGGCGATGAAGACGCCTTCGGATATAATAGAGGATTCAAAGGCGT
Source organism: uncultured Lachnospiraceae bacterium (assembly GCA_964520875.1). GTDB lineage: Bacteria > Bacillota > Clostridia > Oscillospirales > CAG-272 > SIG673. Next base: position 3,044 of record CAZFQJ010000030.1, on the reverse strand, counting down.
ATCTTACGGTGATATATGCCGGAATGTTCGCAACTATGCTCTATAACATACTCGCGGGATTGCTCAGGTCGCTCGGAGATAGCCGCTCGCCCCTGTATTTTCTTATAGTGGCGTCCGGACTCAATGTGGTTCTTGATATAGTTTTTATCGCTTGCTTTAACAGCGGCGTTAAAGGGGCGGCTTATGCTACGATTATTTCACAGTTTGTAGCCGCTATATGCTGCCTTATCTACATAATGAAAAAATGCGACATCCTTCGGCTTTCGTTAGACGATCTTAGATTCAAAAAAAATATAGCGATCAAGATCATCGTTATGGGGCTTCCTATGGCATTGCAGTATTCCGTTACCGCCGTAGGAACTATATTGGTCCAAAGAGCCGTAAACCCTCTCGGCAGCGATTATGTGGCCGCGGTATCTCTTTCTTCGAGAATAAACGATATATTTTGCGCCGTGCTCGGTGCAGTCGGCGTCAGCGTTGCAAATTACTGCGGTCAGAACATAGGCGCAGGCAAGGTGGAAAGAGTACGAGTCGGAGTCAGAAAAAGCATGCTGATAATGCTATGTATTTCCATAATAGGATTTGTAGTCTGTTATTTTTTCGGAGTGCAGCTCGGAACTTTGTTTTTGAACGACGAATCAAGAGACGTGCTCGGACTTGTAGATCAGAGCCTTAAGATAGTTGCTCCATGCTTTTTTGCGCTCGGACTCATATTTACGTTCAGAAGTGCGGTCCAGGGACTTGGATATAGTGTTCACGCTATGTTTGCCGGCGTGGTGGAGCTTTTTGCAAGAGGCGGCGTCGCGCTCGGCTTTGTAGGCAGGTACGGCTTTAACGCGGTATGCTTTTCAAATCCCGTCGCATGGGTAGCGGCAGATCTGTTTCTTGTGCCGATGTATATCTATGTCTTAGGGCGTATAAAGAAAACTCATCCGCTTTGGAAATAAAGAATACAATAGCCCGATTTTCTTAAGGAAAGTCGGGCTGTAACTTATTCTGTCCTTCTGTTATTTCTGATATAATCGGCGAAATTGTTGTACAGTTGTTTTTCGAGATCGCTCGTTAAAAATTTGTTTCGAACGTACAGTTCTTCCATTCGTTTTGCTCTGACCTTGGCTATATCTGTCGGTACTCTGCAGTAGCGAGCTATATCGTCTGCGCTATGCAGATCGAGCGCCCAGATAACACATGACGGACAAAGAAGCCGCGTAGCGAACATGTCAGCTTGTTGTTCGGATTTAGGTATTCTTGAAAATTGCAGTACGCCGGAGTATTTTGTAAATGCAATGTCATGACCGAGCAGAATGTGCCCAAGCTCGTGAGCTAAAGTGAAACGCGAACGCTCGGTCGTATCAAAGTCATTGTAAAAGATATACCAACCGTCGCCGTCAAAAAACGTCCTTCCGTGCTCTTTGGTTGAAAGTACGGAAGATTGCGTGTTTTTTATTACTCTTACTCCGTATCTTTTGGCAATACCGAGTACATCGATCGGAAAAGAAGATACGTTATTATCTAATAAACACTGCCATGCAGAGTCACGTACTCCCTGATATATTCCGTATCGCATAATAATGTCTCCGATTGTCGATTGTTTTACATAAGCGGATCGTCGGTGTCGGGAGCGCTGCTTATCTTTTTCCATTCTTCCGCCGTCAGCTTTATCAGTTCGTCCGGACGGTTATCGTCAGACGATGCGGCAGTGTACAGAGAAATAAGGCTCTCCTTATCGGTTTCGTCTATACCAAGCAACTTTTCGATCGCAGAGTGCATTTCAGGGTGTTTACGGTAAGCGCGTAAGATAGAACGCTCTCTGACAGATATCTCGCCGTCTGAGGCGTTTTTTTCTTTTTGTTCGTCATCTTTACCGAGAAGATAGTCCACCGTAACACCGAGACACGCCGCGATCTTCAAGAGGGTATTATAGTCCGGTTCGCGTTTGCCGTTTTCATAAAGCGACATCGTGCTTTCGGCAACGTTTACAAGCTCCGCAAGTTGCTTTGCGGTCATTTTTTTATTTTTCCGGACCTCTCTAATTCTTATCATATCGTAACCTCCTCGGCGCTTACATTATATCATTTGCAAATTGCAAAGTAAATGGATTTTACCAAAAAAATCTATGACTTTGCAAAATGTCAATACGAGTGTAATACAGACTTTACAAAATGCAAATACAATAAGCAGTCGAGCCGTGAACTGTATGGTGCGTCGGTTAAAATAGGTGTACTCAACACTTTTATGCTTTAATTAAGTATTGTTTGTGTTTTTCAAAATATGCGGTATAAGGAGTCGAAAATGTAATTATTTAACGTTATATGTAGGTATACCTACATAATTTTAACATATCATTTTAAAAAAGTCAACTATGTGTAGGCATGCCTTCTTATATTTTTTATGGTTTCTTGATAAAATAGATAAGTAGGTAAAACTACGGAGTCAAATCTTCTTAATGGGGGTATCAAGTTGACTGTAAATGACGCTGTCGCAAAGCGTGTGTCCGATCTGTTACGTAAAAGAGATATGTCACAGTATCGTTTGGAACAGGAATCGGGAATACAACACGGAAGTATGCAATGTATTATGAACGGACGAAATAAAACGGTGACTCTCAGCACCGTGATCATGCTTGCAAGAGGCTTTGATATGCCTCTTACGGAATTTTTAGATGACGAAATATTTCGTTCCGAGGAGTTGGAGATAGAGTAGAAAATGCCTTAATCGGCAATCACTTTATCGAAAAATAAAATATCCATAACGTCAAAAGAAAAAAGAGAGCAACGCGGAAGCAAAAGTCCGTATCGCTCTCTTTTTCGCTTTGTATTAAATTTTTTGGACAAATTTATCCAAATATATTTACAATAACGGTAAAATATGTTATACTCTATTTAACCAAAAACAGTTTAATACTTAAAAAGGAGACTTGATGTAACGATGAAAAGAATGTTTTTGCTCTTGCTGACCACTTTGCTTATGAAAAGTTCTTCATCAATATCGTCAAGCTCAAATCCCTGTGCTTTAAGTTCTTCTTCGATTTCTTCCCAATCTTC
>CAZFQJ010000029.1:0-14723 GCA_964520875.1 uncultured Lachnospiraceae bacterium | reverse complement strand
TTTCGTGTTTTGCAAACTCGTAGAGTTTATAAAACAAAAAGCGTTCGGCTTTTTAGAAAATTAAGGCGTGAAATCACCTACATTCTGATGCGATTAAAATAATCTTTCACGCTATTCCTCCGTATCGTCGATATTTATTTTACAAGAAATTAACGAAAACTTTTTTTGTATAATACATAGCTATTGTATAATGAAAGCAGATGACATTTTACAGAAAGCGTGGTCACGGCTATGAAAAAAATACTGATCTGCGACTGCCGCGAAACGGATTGCTCCCGTCTTTGCACAGAGCTTTCAAATGAAACGGAAAACTACTTTTCCGTAAAGCTCGTCTCCTCTCGGACGGAACTCGGAGAAATTCTTCTAACCTTTTTTCCGGACGTCATACTTTGCGGTACCGATTTTTGCAAAATAAAGATAAACGAGCTTGCAAACGAATTTCCCAAAATAAAAGATATACCGCTTATATGTATACTACGCGATAAGAATCCCGACGTGACCGCTTTTTGCAAAGCAAGCGATATCATATTCACACCGATAGATATCCACGAGCTTATATTCAGAATAGAAATGCGTTCGAACATCTCGGAGGAACGTACCGTTTTCACAAACGGAGACCTTGCGATAGACCGACATTCTTGCCGCGTCACGGTAAAGAACGCCGAGATACACCTTACTCTTTTCGAATACAAGCTCCTATGCATGCTTGCCGGAAATCTCGGAAAAATAATGCGGTACGAGACCATACTTTCGATGCTTTGGGAAAACCCGGTCGGCTCCGAGGTCGCGGCGCTCCGCGTATACGTAAACGCGATACGCAAAAAATTAGGACGCACGGACCGAGGAGAAAGCTATATACGCACTCACATGGGGATCGGGTACTGTATGCCCGACTTTAACTGAATAATCAAATTAAGGGTTGTCGGTAAGAACAACCCTTTTTATTTTTAATCGAATGTGGCGACAGGCGGCTCTGCAGGTTCTGTCGGCTCTGCGGAAATAAGATGAAATACCGGACCGATACCTCTGTACATCTTGTGCTTTTCGCGTTTGAGCGTAGCTAAGACGACTATCCATTGACCGTTTTCGTAATCCTGCTTATCATCGGCAACGGTAACGAGACCGTGAAATGTAGTATCCTCCGCACAACAGGTCATAACGGGTCTTCCGAAGGCAAAGGAGTTTTCCGGAAGCGCCTTGTCGCGCGCGACTATTCCCTTTACCTTTATCTTTTTCCCGTCGTATTTTTCCATATCCTCAGCCATATCGCGATACCATATGGCATAATCGCGTTCGGACACCTCGATCACGTCCGCGTTTATATCGAAGGGAAGCGGATCCTCTATGTTATCCTGTTGTATTCTGCCGTCCGTATATTCGTAAACTATACCTACCTGTCTGCTCACGGCTCGCGCGGCGGAATGAAGCTCCATTATATCGGTCTTGTCCGTGCAACGGTTGAAAAATACAACGCTGCAACCGCGGAGCTTATCGTACATAAGACTACGCATATTGGCGTTATACGCCTTAAATGTCGAACTGTCTACGCACATGACCTCTTGATAAACGAACCAATTTTCCGGAAGCGCGTTATATATAACGTCGGTAAGCCACATTCCGTTAAGCTCTATCATGACCCTCTCCGCCTTATGCTTCTTAAGAAACTCCGAGAGGTTCTTATCGTTAAGCTCGTCGGGAGACTCTATGTTCTCTATGAACACCTTGCCCTTATACTGACTTACGTCGTACTCTTCCTCGCCCTCCTCGCAAAGGAGAACAAGGGTCTTTTCTTTATCCTGAAAACGCTTATCCGCAAGCGTTTCATGTATCATCTTGGTCTTTCCCGCTTCAAGAAATCCCGTAAAAAGATATACCGGTACTTCCACTCTACTTAAGTCCTTTCTTTAAGCTATTCCGAAAAGCGCCGCAAGCTTATCTTCGTCGGTCTTAGAGCCTATGACGCATATCCTGCCGATGACCGAAGCGCTTCCTCTGCGAACGTCCGGCTCGCCCGGGACATAGTCGAAGTGTATCCAACCGCCGTCCTCTGCCATAACGATCCCCTTTGCGCGCAGTATCATACCGTACTCGCTCTCATTCTCAAGAGCTTCAAGTATCTTTTCGATATCCGCGTCGGAATAACGTTTTGCGGTCTCCTTGCCCCAGCTTGTAAATACTTCGTCGGCATGATGATGGTGATGATGATGTCCGCAACCGCATTCCTCATCGTCATCGTCATGGTGGTGATGATGTCCGCAGCCGCACTCCTCGTCGTCATCGTCATGATGGTGATGATGTCCGCAGCCGCACTCCTCGTCGTCATCGTCATGGTGGTGATGATGTCCGCAACCACACTCCTCGTCGTCATCGTCGTGGTGATGATGATGTCCGCAACCGCACTCCTCGTCGTCATCGTCATGGTGGTGATGATGTCCGCAGCCGCACTCCTCGTCGTCATCGTCATGATGGTGATGATGTCCGCAGCCGCACTCCTCGTCGTCATCGTCATGGTGGTGATGATGTCCGCAACCACACTCCTCGTCGTCATCGTCGTGGTGATGATGATGTCCGCAACCGCACTCCTCGTCGTCATCGTCATGGTGGTGATGATGACGCTGCTCGGATATGAGCTGCTCAAGCTCGTTCTTAAGACTGTCGTTACCCTCCATGGCGGCGCGAAGCTTAGCTCCGTCAAGCTCCTCCCAAGGCGTCGTGACTATCACCGCTTCGGCGTTCTTTTCTCTTATGAGAGCAACCGCTTTTTCTATCTTCTCTTCGCTCATTCCGCCGGTATGGCTGAGGATTATCGCAGAAGCGCTCTCGACCTGATCGACATAGAACTCACCGAAGTTCTTTATATACATTTTACACTTGCCGGCGTCGCATACCGTGGTGAAAGAATTAAGGACCGCGTCGCTTGCGTTTATCCCCTTTACCGCGCGTATAACGTCGGAAAGCTTACCGACTCCGGAAGGCTCTATGAGTATCCTGTTGGGCTTATATTCGTCAAGCACTTTTTCAAGAGCGCGTCCGAAATCTCCGACAAGACTGCAACAAATACAACCGGAATTCATTTCGGTTATGTTTATTCCGGCATCGGAAAGAAATCCGCCGTCTATGCCTATCTCACCGAACTCGTTCTCTATAAGCACAAGCTTTTCACCGGCATAAGCCTCTTTTACGAGCTTCTTTATAAGCGTGGTCTTACCTGCTCCGAGAAATCCGGAGATTATATCTATCTTTGTCATTTTTAACACTCCTTCTGTAACATTTAAATGGCTCTCTTTCTTTATATTATATCCCCATTACGCCCAAATGTCAAGAAAGAACGAAAATATTAAATAAAATTTATCCGTAATGTTACAATAGAAACAAAACCAAAAGCGACCGAATCCGTAAAAAAGACTCGGTCGCTTTATAAATAACGGTATTTAAAACAAATGTTTGCTATACGCATGAGATCTCATGCGTACAAAGCTATCCTCAGTAATATATCTCGCTCCATTCAAGCGGTGTGGTTCCTACCGAGCTAAGCTCCTTAAATGCCTCGGGATTTCTGCATTTGTGCAGATATTCTCGCAGATTTTCTCCCTTGGAATTTCTGTCCGCGGCGGTATTCGTATGTACCGCTCTTCCCGGCTCTATCTCCAGAACACAGTACGATCCGCTTTTATCAAGACGCTTTACGACGTTTCCTTCCGGATCGACAAGTCCGCTGTAAGCTATATCCATGTTACCTATCTGCGACGACGCGACATAAAAGCTATGATCTATCGCCCTCGTTCTCATCTTCATTTCCCACTGAGGCTTGAGCGTATCGCCGTAAAGCGGATAAAGTATGAGCTGAGCGCCTTTGTTTCCGAGCGTAGCCGCGACCTCGGGAAAATAGTTATCAAAGCATATCATTATACCGAGCTTGCATATATCAAGGTCAAACACCGGAATATCCCTACCGCAGCTCAGTCCGTCGCGCAGCTCCGCATATGTGAGATTACACTTACGATAACGTCCTATCTCTTTACCTTCGCGGTCAAGCACATAAGAGGTATTATACACCTTACCGTCCGTATCCGCATAGTAATCCCACGGAACCACATACGCTCTGTACTCACGCGCAAGCTCCGAGCATCTTCTCTTCCACTCCTCGGCATACGTTTCGGAAAGCTTCATCGGTCCCGAGCCGTCACGCACGGCGGCATATTGATACGCCTCCGGGAAAAACACCAGCTCCGCTCCCTCGTCAAGACATTTTCTCGCCAAAGCCAAAAGAGCTTCGTGGCGCACGCTAACATCGGGGGATATGCCGTACTCCACCTGTATAAGTCCTATCTTAGTCATACAGTTCTACCTTCTTTCGTTCATCTTTCAAAGCTTTACGGTCTTGGTCTTTCCCGCGAATTCCACTTTTACAACATTATCCGAAATGCTTATCACCGGTTCTTCTTCGGTTATTATACGATCGGAGAAGAACACAGAGGACACAAATACATATTCGCCAGCTTCAAGCTGCGACACAGTCTTCCACGCAGGATAATACGCCATAGGGCAAAGATTGTGCATTCCGGGGTGTATACGCTGAAGCTCGTAATATGTGTTCTGATCTCCGTATACCTTTATATGGCTCACCGCATTACCGTAGCTTAACCTTCCGTTCGCATAAGCATACGCGTCATCTTTTGTTCCAACACAGAATCCGCCCTCGCGCACCTGGTACGGTCTTGAAAGCTCGACCTTGTGTATACGAACATGATATCCCTTTGAAAGCGGAAGCAGATACGTCGTTATCTTTGTCTCGGGGTCGTTTGAAAACGGGATATGATACGACACGAGCATTTCTTTATCGGAGCTTACGGTATATATCTTGCCGCGCAGAGAGGTCATCGCCATATCCGCCGTGCAAAGCGAGATCATATTGTCAAATCCGGCTTTATCTCTCGTGGAAAGCGAAAATCCAGCTCTTGAATTATAGCAGAACTTACTGTAATATCCGCTCATATCGTTAAAAGCGATATTGGTCGTCTGGAAATAGTGCATAGCGTTATTGAAGAGCGTTACTCCGTCGTAATCCGCTTCTCCGCGGACAAGGAAATCAAGCTTATCCACCGGACATTCAACAAGATAGTCGCCTTTCTCTATATGGAGCGGCAAAGCTTCGCTGCGCCAAAGAGGATGATCCTCGTCTGCAAGCAGACACATAAATCCTTCCGTATAGCAGGTATTCGCACCGTCGGAAGCGTAATTTTCCGCAAACCTTGTGGAGGTATACAGATATCCGCAGCCGAAGCAACCGTCCTCCGACGGCAGGCTTTTGGTGAAGAAGTAATCGATGTTTCGAAGTATTATGCTTTTGGCAAGTCCGAGTTCGACGTCGCAGCCCGCCAGTGCCGCAAGTCCGAATACGCTGACCGCCGCAAAGCGGTAGCTGAGCGAGCGTCCGTATGCACACATTCCGCCGTCGCAGTCAAAGTAATGCGAATACAGTTTTAAAAACTCGCTCGTGCGCGCTCTGTAATTTTCGCACTTCTTTTCGCGCCCGGGAGAACCGTCGTTACATACGAGCGTCCACAGAAGCGTATATGTATGATGCGCCCACGCCTCGTAGTAGTCGAATCTTCCGAAATCCTTGCCGTCACAGTACCAACCGTTACCCACGTACAGTTTTTCAAGCTCTTCGTAGGCTTTTTCAAGATATTCGTCATTGCTCGGATCGTAATAGCCGAGCTTCTTCAATATCTCTATCGAAAACACGGGATACCAGTAATGGTTATTCGGCCACGACTTTCTGAGCGCGATCGTTGCGTAATACTGTATCCAGTTCGCTATCCGATCCTGTTTTTCTTTAGATAACGGCGTCCACAGTACGTCCCTTGCAAAATACACGGTTATAAGATATGCGGCGATCTCGGTTATACATTGATTGGCAAAGCCGACAAGATTTACATCGTTTACATTGCGGTCGAGACGCTTCGGCGATTCGGGAGAAGTACCCTCGGATATAATGTCGGTTATCCAGTCCCTTATCGGTATCTTCCTTCCGCCGCTCACTACCGTAAAATCGTCATCTTTAAGAAACGGAGCGATTCCCCACATCGGGCGGAATATCTCCTCTATACGTGTACATTCGTAACCGACATGATCAACGACTGTATACACCTCGCCGCTCTCATATCTTTTCGCCGTGCGTCCGATCAGACGCAGATAATAATCTTTAGCGAGCTCATAAAGCTCTTTTCTGTTGTTCAGCATAACGGTATATCCTTTCGTTTTTACAATTTCGGAGGATAACAGACAATAACCTCGCCCAAGGCACAACGGATCTCTCCGCAGCCGTAGGGCACGAACAGTTTATCCCCTCTTTTAAGTTTGACCGTCTCGTTCGGAAAAGCAAGCTCGCTTTCGGACTTCGAAACTATCGTCACGAAGCTATCGGGAAGAATATGCCCGCCCGCTCGCATAACGCCGAGCGCAAAGCACGGAGTATCGTCATACGTAACGAGCATCTCGTCGGCATATCCGTTTTCTCCGATCTTAGGAGAAAGCAAATACCTTTTTCTTGCCTCGCTTTCGGAAAGTCCTTCGTAAACAAAGCAATCAAGCAGAGCTTCCTCTCCTACGCCGTAATGTATCTGCATAGGCGTCAAGCGTTCGCCTGCGACCGTCACCTTTTCCACTCTCATCGTATAATCCGTCGGCTCCTGGATCTCAAGCAAAAAGCAACCCTTTCCTATTGCATGAGGCGTTCCGGCACGCACGAGCACCGTATCGCCCTCGCGTACCTTTATCTTATGGAGACAACCGAGCATGGCTTCTATGTCCTGGCGTTCAAAAAGGCTCTTCCATTTTTCGCGGCTGATACCTTCCTTAAAGCCTATGTATACCGCCGCGTCATCTGACGCGCGAAGTATGTGCCAGCACTCGGTCTTTCCGTGCGGATCCGAAAAATGCTCAAGCGAGAAATGCGGGGTGGGGTGTACCTGAACGCCGAGCCTCTCGCCCGCGTCCAGAAGCTTTACCAGCACACCGCATTCGGTTCTTCCCTCTCCGAGGTCTTCCTTTGAGACCGCCTCGGTTATCGGCATGACTTTTCCGTCAAGCAATACCTTAGTTATCCCTTCGCCCTCGATCGGATCTCTGTTTTTCGCCTCCACGAACGACGATATCCAATCCTCAGGCAGGAACGTATCGCGCGGATCGGTCTTTCCCAAAAATTCATCCAGAGCTTTGCCACCGCAATACGTCCGACGCACCCTGTTTTCAAGTTGTATAAGCGGTCTCTTCATATCTTTTTGATCTCTAATATCTCGGACTCGTTGGCTTTTAAGACGATATCCTTCTCAAAGCCCTCGCAGCTGATATGTCCCTTCACGTCATTTTCGGTATAATTGAATACAAAGGCATAGAGCTTTTCTCCGTTTGTCGCAAGTCTCGCTCTGAGCGGCGCGGTTACGCGCACATCTCTAAGTTCCAGCTTATCCGCCAAAATACCGGCTATCTCCACGGGAGTGCTCTCTTTACCGTAAGAATTCCAAAAATATGTATTGACGGTAACGACGCGGCCCTTGCCTGTACTCTTGCTTACTATCGCCGGACTTCCGTCCTCGAAATATGCAAGCGTCTCTCCGTCGGTAACGCTGACTATCTCTTTTCCATAGTAGCCTTTATATTCCTTTCCGTCTATCGAAAATCTCATATCGACGTAATCGGAATCGATATACTCAAATCCCATGAATCGATTAAACTTTCCGCCCGGAAGAATATCGTTAAGAGACGCGTACTCGTCTACGTTTCCTATCTTACCGTCGCATATCACAATACCTCCGTTTTTGACGTAGTCGCCGAGAATCTTTGCCATACGCTCTCCGATAACGATATGGTTGGAAAGTATCAAAACGTCGTAGTTTCCTATCTCGTCCGCGGTTACGACGTCCGCACGAACGCCGGCGTCAAGAAACGCGCCGTAGGCTCCGCACAAGGAATTAAGGTACATATTCTGATCTACTGAATAACATTTCGTATAGAATACCTGAAGATCCTCGCAAATCGCGTCGAACAGTATACCTACGCGACTCTTGGCAGGAGTGAGCTTTCCCGTGGAAGCGATAACGTCCGAAAGTTCACGCGCAAATTCAAGACGCGGAGTGCTGCGTTCCTTGTAATCCACAAGTCCGCGACCTGTCGTCTGGAGTCCCTTTGTAAACGGACGCCACATCCAATATATAAGTCCTTTCGCTCCGGCTGCAAGCGCTTCGTAGCTCCATTGCTTAAGCTCATACGGACGCACGGCGGTAGTCGGATTGAACATCGCCTGTATATGAGTTTGAAGCTCGGATATGTAAAATCCTTCGCGTTCGGACGCGGCGTAGAACGAGTCAAGCGCCTGCCATCTCTTCTGGGGCGACTGAGTGCCGCCAACCTGCTTCGGATAGAACGACATACCTATAATGTCGACCGCCTTTTTAAGAACGAAATCGTCCTGCGGACGTTCGTACCAGCCCGCGCCGTTCGTTATCATAGAGCCTATATTATCGGCAATGAGCGGATGCGCGGAGTCGACTGAACGTATGGCGTCGCACCAACCCTTAAGGAATATACCTATCGACTCTCTGCGGAACGCACCGAGATCCGCCGCCGGCATAACGCTCATCCACATCCATGGCGCGTATCCGACCTGTGAAAAATCCGTATAGCTATGTTCCCAGACATCGTTCAGTCTTTCGATAGTACCGTATTTCTTTTTAAGCCATATACGGAACTGCTCCATGGTGTATTTGTCATACGAATTGTACGCGGTCTCGTTGAACACGTCGTAAGCAACAAGCGCCGGAAAATCCTTATAAGCCTCAGCCGTTTTCTTGAAATGATCGCATATAAGCGCTTCGACCTCGGGGTGGAAATAATTCAGCCAACCAAAGCTCGTATGCGTTATCCGCTTGTGTCCGTCCTGATCTACGCAGTAATATTCATCCTTCATAAGATAATCGGGAATATACTCCATCATAGGAAGCTGACCCGCAAGCTCCATTACGATATCTATCCCGACGCGCTCGGCTATCTTAAGAAGCTCTTTACCCGTATTGAAGGGATATCCTTCCTTCTTTTCTTCCCACCAGAAGGAAGACGGCCAAACTACCGCCGTATCAAGTCCGGCCTCCTTCATCTTACGGAGATTACGCTCTATATCTTCAAGCGTATCCTCTCTCGTGAGCTTTATAACGGTTCCGTAAACAAATTTCTCGTTTTTCATGTTAATCCTCCATGCCGCCGCAGGCGGCTAAAATAAATATGAATAATTTTCGTGTTTTGAAAACTCGTAGAGTTTGTAAAACAAAAAGCGTTCAGCTTTTTAGAAAATTAAGGCGTGAAATCGCCTACATTCTGATGCGATCAAATTAACCTTTCACGCTAATCCTCCATGCCGCCACAGGCGGCTAAAATAAATATGAATAATTTGCGTGTTTTGCAAGCTCGTAGAGTTTGTAAAACAAAAAGACTACCATAAGCTTATTTCCATTATATCAGTATACAAAATGTTTTTCTTGCCGTTTTTCAAAAAAAATATTGCATTTTTTGCACTTTCGTATTATAATAGAGATAAAGTCAGGAGAATGAACTGTATGAACGGAACTATATACAAATTCGAAAAGGAGATGCTCGGCGGCGGCTCCATAAACATAACGAAAAAATATGACACCAACTGGTATAAAAAGCATTGGCACAACTATTACGAGCTTGTGCATTTCCGCGGATCCGAGGGACATTGTACGCTCAACGGCGAGGAGCTTCCGATACGAGACCGTTGTCTTTTTCTGCTCACTCCGAAGGATTTCCACGAGATATACACGGAAGAACGCAAGGATTCTTACGCGTTCATAATAGCCTTCAACGGACGTATAATAGATCCCGGGATCTTGGAGAGCGTCACAAGAGCGCCGCTCGTCTCTTATTCCGTACCCATGACGCTTTCGGAAAAGTTCGATGAGCTTTACGCGAGCTTTGAGTCGTCGGCACCGAACCGCATGCTCTACATAAAGCATCTTTTTAACTGTATACTTCTTGACACTCTTAACGTATCCGACAAAGTCACACGTCTGTCTCGGGAGCTGAGTCCGATCGTGACCGAGAGTCTTTCTCTTATGCTCTCCGATCCGACAGCAGAGCTTTCGCTCGACCTTTTTGCAAAAAGATTCAATGTAACGCCTTCGTATTTTTCAAGGCTTTTTCACGAAGAGACGGACGTATCGTTTAAGAAATATCTGACATCTCTGCGTCTTGAATACGCAAGACAACTGCTTGAAGAAAACGTTCTTCCGATAATCGATGTGGGTTACGAGTGCGGATTCAACACTCCTTCGCAGTTCTACCGCGCATTCAGAGCGGAAAGCGGCTCTACGCCTTCGGAATATCGTAAGCTTAAAACAGACCGAGGAAGATAATTCCGACAAAAGACAAATCGAATAGTATATCGATTATTTTACCGTATCACTTTTAAATACAAGACCCGGAGATCGCTTTGAAAACGATCTCCGGGTCTTGTCACCTTACTTGTTATATTCTTCTTAAATCGTATTTCGGAAGAGCATTACTCTTACCTTACTCATCGTCCGATACGATGTCTCTTGTTACAATGTAACGATCACTGACAAGAGAAAAATTGTCTCCGACATAACCTCTCGTTTCGTAAAAAGAAGGCGTGGAATCGTGATTCATCAAATTATAGACTCTGTATAACCGATAATGCTCCCTATGGATATCGGAAAACGCCAATTCTTCTTTTGAAATATAAAAAGCTTCATCTATTCCGCCCTTGGTTGTCTTTACTTCAATAAATATCTTCTCGCCCGTTGTAACATCGATCGATATCAGATCACACGGATATGCGTTTCCGTAATCCGAGTGTTCGGAAGTTAAAAACACTTTATCTTCTATATCCGGAATTTCCAAAGCGCGTAGCTTTTCTCTCTCATATGTAAGAGCCAATCGTTCTCCCAGGCTCCCTATCTTCCTTGATATTTCCGCCTCTTTTTCAAAATTTCTACTCAAGGGACGCCCGATCGCTCTACTTGTTTTTACCACGCTCTTTCGTCTACGCCTTTCCGGCGCTTCCGTTTTAGACATCAATACGTTATCCGACAATATCTCTGTCGCCACCGAAATATCCTCACTGAAAGCTCCCACATATTCGCTATGAGAAACATCGGTCTCATCAAACAATTTCATATTTTTAAGCAAGTTGTATCCGAGATCGGTCATTTTTCCTTTAGGATCCAACAATTTCAAATTCTTTAACATAGCTACGGGTTGATCGGTATACGTAACGTCCTGCAAAACACCGTTTTTGGTATAATTCAGGCAATCCTTAAACGCTTGTTCTTCCTCATGCGGAATATCGGCGGAATTTTTTGAATATCGCGGAATATATCCCAGCGTCGAATACATAAACAACGCCGATATAATCGTATTTTTCCACAATGTCATGTTATCCGACGTCGTATTCTTTATTTGGGCTACCAAGTAATTTACGGCAAACCTCGGAAGCTCTTCCAAAGCGGAAAGATCCGTTTCCGAATGAGCAGCACAATACGCGGCGTATTGATCGCGTATCTTTTTGCCGTCATCACTCAAAAGCAAAACTTCTCTGTCACGATCTTGCCACGACGTATCACTAAGCCCGAAATTTGTAATAACGCGCTCATGCTGAACATATGATGAAGGACCTGTCCACCCCATATATTCGATAACCGCGCTTTTTTCGACATAATTATGCCCGAAATGCAGATAGCATTTCATGAACTTGTTTAATGATAAGAGATTTCGATATGTTCTTTTTCCCGGCTTATATCTTACATCTGACAAAAACAAAGGATTATTTGCGTAAAACTGTCTGAATGCTCTGTTGGCGAAAACCAATATTTCTTGCTTTTCTTGTTTATTCATATCAACCCTCCTCAATATTTGCTAAAATAATAAAATCTTTCACCTCGACTTATTTATAAGCTCCTTGATAGCACCGGCAACAGCGTAAGCAAGCAACGGCGGGACCGCATTACCTATCTGTCTATACTGGCTCGTTTTTGTACCGATAAATTCAAATGTATCCGGAAATGATTGAAGTCTCGCATTTTCTCTTGCGGTGGGTATCCGGTCCTCTTTATAGTGGAAATAATTTCTGTGACCGGTATCAACGGTATTTGACGGTCGCCGACTTGACATTCGCTCAAATGCCTTGTTATACTTTCTGATATTCCAATATTCTTCCGGAAGATCTTTGATCTTTCCGCCGTCCGGAATCATTGAAATGATCTGTTTTGTTTGCTCGGAATGTTTCGTTATCTGATGGTTCAGTATTTTTTCGGACCCGGTCCTGATCCAAGCTTGATACGCGTTTTGAGGCTCACACACATATTCATGTTCCGAAAGTTCGCCCGTAAACTCATCAAGCGGCGGCAGATCCGACAAAGCCTCGCTGCAAGTAATAACATTATGCTCACAGGCTTTCGGAAAACTGAATTTCATACCCCTTATCCCTACAAAAAATACTCTTTGTCTGTTTTGCGGCACACCGTAGTCGGCGGCATTGATGACCTTATATACGACATTATAGCCCAGTTCCGAAAATCTGTCGTATATATCATCTCTGAACATTCCGCCCATTAAAGTAGTAAGCCCTTTTACATTCTCAAGTACAAAAAAATCAGGTCTGACTTTTTCCACAAATCTGCAATACTGCATGTACAATCGATTACGAGGATCGTTGATATCGCGAGTACCTACCGTGCTGTATCCTTGGCAAGGAGGACCGCCGACAACACCTACGATCTCACCGTTTGGGTTCAGTGAGTCAAGATATTCATCCGTCAAATTACATATATCTTCGCAGATCCCCACTTTATTCTCTCGGTTATGGTTATATGTCACAACGGCATCTTTCCAAAGATCTATTGCCATTACAGGTTCAAATCCCGCCATTTCAAAGCCCAAACTCAAACCGCCGCAACCGCAAAACAGGTCTATTATCTTATTTTTCATCTTTGTCTAAAATCTCCTTGATCCTTTTTGCTATTGCATACGCCAGTAACGGCGGGACCGCATTACCGACCTGTCTGTATTGTTCGGAACGATTGCCGTAGAAAACGAAATCATCGGGAAAAGATTGCAGTCTTGCGGCTTCTCTTACGGTGGGGATCCTGTTATACAGCGGGTGAAAGTAGTTACTGTGACTATTTCCCGTGTCGATAGTTACCGACGGTTCTCCTTCCGTCAAACGTTTGTAAGCGGAAGAATGTCTGTTATTACGCTCCGTAGGCCACAGATCTTCCGGCACGCATTGCCAATTTCCGCCCTGCGGAACAAATGATATCCTGTGCTGCACCTTTTCCGCCGGATATCTTATGTCGTGATTTATGATCAGATTGTCGGCTCTCCTCAAATATTTGCGGTAAACCGTCGTAGGAGCTTCTTCTATGACTTTCACGTCTCTTTCATCATTTTCAAGATGATAAAGTTCTCCTATACTTTCTTTTACGGTCCTCTTATCCGAGCATTTTTCTATGGTATCGAAATCGAACTTTTCTTTTTTCAGCATAACAAAGAAGTTTCTCAGTCTTCTTTGCGGAACGCCGTAATCAAAAGCGTCAAGTATTCTGTGATTTACATGGTATCCCCTGCTCTCGAATATCTCATATATACGATCTTTTGCATATCCGTTGTCACGAGTAACTATACCTCTGACATTTTCGATCACGATAGCCGATGGGTCTGCCAGATCAACAAATTTAACGAATTCAAAAAACAATTTATTCCTCGGATCATCGCCTTCAGCTTTGTATCTGTTTGCGGACGAGAACCCTTGGCAAGGTGGACCTCCTATGATAACGTCTATATCCGACAGATCGCCGAACTCTTTTTTTATCCTGTCCACGCCCATATCAAGCAGATCGCAACATATTCCCTTTGAGTCCGAAAAATTCTCATTAAAAGTTCTGATCGCGGCGGAGTTAAAATCAATACCGCCGACATTTTCAAGTCCGGCTAAAACGAAGCCTTTGCTAAGACCGCCGCAACCGCAAAACAGATCTATAAACTTATACGTTTTCATATCGTCTCCTCTGTGTTTACGATCTCGACGATATCGTCCAGCGTACAATCAAGCGCAGTACAGATCTTAACGAGCACATCGCTCGATACGGTCGCGCCGTCTTTTTTCATCTTTGCGAGCGTCGCCGGACTTATGCCTGCTTTTGCGGCAAGGTCTTTGCTCTTCATCTCGCGATCGATCAATATCTTAAATAGTTTTTTATAGCTTGCAGCCATTATCCACCTCATAAAACAAAGTGTTATTATACATATTTTATTGTACCACTTTTTTCGGCAAATCGCAAGCATTTTACGATAATTTCTTAAACGAGCGTTTAATTTTTTACAATTTTACAAAACGCGGCAAGCTTGCTTTCAAACTCACCGCGTTTAAATTTCGATTTTATAGACTTACGTTCAATACTGTTTTTCTTTGCTAAGCCCTCTCCTCCGTATCATCCTGAGCGAGAATTGTGATATCTTCAGCCTTCTCCGGTGGGAGAAGGTGTCGTGCGTTCATAGAACGCGTGACGGATGAGGCGTTCTTTATTATTCATCACTTACTACTCCTCATCCACCATTTTGCAAGCAAAACGGTCGGCATGTTATAATGTCAAGTGCAACACTTGAAAAAATCGAAAAAAGTATAG
>CAZFQJ010000028.1:0-15053 GCA_964520875.1 uncultured Lachnospiraceae bacterium | reverse complement strand
GTATGATTTTTTAGCGTCGTACTCAAAATACGCCTGACCGTACTTATCGGTGCTTTCGTTGACTATCGCGACCGTGGACTTATTCGCTCCGACCGTACCGTCCGAGCCGAGTCCCCAGAATTTAAAGCTATGCTGATATTTGTCGTCGGGGTAGATCGGAGCCTTTTCGGGAAGCGAATGTCCGGTAACATCGTCCACTATTCCTATGGTAAATCCGTTCTTGGGGGCGTCGCACGCGAGATTGTCGAATACCGCAACTATCTGCGCAGGCGTCGTATCCTTTGAAGAAAGTCCGTATCTTCCGCCGATGACGAGCGGCTTATCCGAAACGTCGTAGAACGCCGTTCTTACATCTTGATAAAGAGGCTCGCCAGCCGCGCCCATTTCCTTACAACGATCAAGCACCGCTATGCGTTTGACCGTTTTGGGGATAGATTCAATGAAATATTTATAAGAAAAAGGTCTGAAAAGATGTACCTGAAGATAACCGGTCTTTCTGCCGAGAGAGTTAAGATAATCAACGGTTTCTTTGATAGTTCCGCTGACCGATCCCATGGCTATGATGATATCGGTAGCGTCGGGCGCTCCGTAGTAATTAAACAGATGATACTCTCTTCCTGTGATATCGCTTATCTTTCCGAAATACTCCTCGACTATGTCGGGAAGCGAGTCGTAATAAGGATTGGAAGCCTCTCTGACCTGGAAATATATATCGGGATTTTGTACCGTACTGCGAAGCTTGGGGTGTTCGGGGTTAAGTGCACGCGCACGAAACGCTTCAAGCGCGTCATGATCGACGAGCTTTGCAAGCTCATCGTAAGGCATCTCCTCAACCTTGTCTATCTCATGCGACGTTCTGAAGCCGTCGAAGAAATGAAGGAACGGTACTCTTCCCTTTATTGCGGCAAGGTGCGCCACTCCCGCTATATCCATTATCTCCTGAACGCTTCCGGTGCTGAGCATTGCAAATCCCGTCTGACGGCAGTTCATAACGTCGGAATGATCTCCGAATATGGAGAACGCATGAGTTCCGACGGTCCTTGACGCAACGTGGAGCACTCCCGGGTGAAGCTGTCCCGATATACGGTGCATGGTCGGTATCATGAGCATAAGTCCCTGGGACGAGGTATACGACGTCGCGAGAGTTCCGGCTTCAAGCGCGCCGTGCACCGCGGCTGCCGCCCCGGCTTCGGATTGCATTTCGACAAGCGACACGCTCTGACCGAATATATTCTTTTTTCCCTTCGCCGACCACGCGTCCGTCTTACCCGCCATAGGAGACGAAGGCGTTATCGGATATATAGCGGCTACCTCGGTAAACGCGTAGGCGATATACGCCGCCGCCTCGTTACCGTCGACCGTTACAAGCTTTTTCTTCTGCATATCTTTCTTCCTTTCGCTTATCACTTCTTTATACCGAGCTTTTCGACCGCCGCTTCGCGCATTTTATACTTAAGTATCTTTCCTGCGGCGTTCATCGGGAAAGCCTTTACGAAATCGATATATCTCGGGACCTTATGGCGTGCCATGTGACCCATAACGTACTGTTTTATCTCTTCCTCCGTTGCGGTCTCGCCCTCACGAAGGATTATAACCGCCATTATCTCCTCGCCGTACTGCTTATCGGGAACTCCTATTACCTGGACGTCCTTGACCTTCGGGTGCGTATAGAGGAACTCCTCTATCTCCTTCGGGTATATGTTTTCTCCGCCGCGGATTATCATATCCTTTAAACGTCCTGTTATACGGTAATTGCCGTTTTCGTCCTTTGCCGCAAGGTCTCCCGAATGGAGCCAGCCCTCGTCGTCTATTGCCGCCATTGTGGCTTCGGGCATCTTGTAGTAGCCCTTCATGACGTTATAGCCTCTTGCAACGAATTCTCCGTTCTCTCCGACGCCGCATTCTTCTCCTGTATCGGGGTTTATCACCTTACATTCCACATGCGGGAACGCATATCCTACGGTATCGCACCTTGCGTCTATATCGTCCGTCCACGCGGTCATCGTACAACCGGGAGAAGCCTCCGTCTGACCGTAAACGCTGACTATACCGACCATATTCATCTCATCGGGACGCGCGGCGCGGCGCATAAGATCCGCCGGACAGTTCGCTCCCGCCATTATTCCCGTTCTCATGTACGAGAAATCCGTCTTTTTGTAATCCTCGTGATTGAACATGGCTATGAACATTGTGGGAACACCGTTAAAACATGTTATACGCTCGCGGTCTATACAGGCAAGCGCGCTCTTTGCGCTAAAGTACGGAAGAGGAAGCAGCGTTCCGCCGTGCGTCATTGTAGCGGTCATTGAGAGCACCATTCCGAAGCAATGGAACATAGGCACCTGTACCATCATTCTGTCGGCGGTGGAAAGCTCCATTCTGTCGCCTATGCACTTACCGTTATTTACGACGTTATAGTGAGTGAGCATAACTCCCTTCGGAAATCCGGTAGTACCAGAAGTATACTGCATGTTGCAAACGTCCGAGCTCTTTACTCTCGAAGCCATTCTGTACACCTCTTCGATCGGCACGTTCACGCTTCGCGCGACCGCTTCCTCCCACGTCATACAACCCTTTTGCTTGTAGCCTACCGTTACGACGTTACGTAAGAACGGAAGTCTCTTACTATGAAGAGGATCGGTCGACTTCTTGTTTTCAAGCTCCGGGCAAAGCTCGGCGATTATCTCGCCGTAGTTTGAATCAAGCGCGCTCTCTATCATTATGAGAGTATGCGTATCCGACTGCTTTAACAGATACTCGGCTTCATGCACCTTGTATGCCGTGTTGACCGTAACCAGCACCGCGCCTATCTTTGTGGTCGCCCAAAACGCAATATACCACTGAGGTATATTGGTAGCCCATACCGCGACATGAGATCCGGCACGCACACCCATATCGATAAGGGCGCGCGCAAAGGTATCCACATCGTCTCTGAATTCGGAATACGTCCTTGTGTAATCAAGCGTCGTATATTTAAAAGCATACTGGTCGGGGAATTCCTCTACCATACGGTCAAGCACCTGAGAAAAAGTCATATCTATAAGCGACTCCTTCTGCCATACGTACTTTCCGTTATGCGCGGTATTGTCGTAAAGAGCCTTCGTTTTTCTCGCTTCATGCTCGAAACGCGTCATATAGCTCGTAAAATGTAGAAGGATTATGTCGGGATCTGTCATTTCCATCATCCATTCGGGATCCCATTCAAGCGAGATAAATCCGTCGTAATTTATGGAGCGGAGCGCTCTCATCATCTCGTCAAGAGGAAGATCGCCCTCTCCGACAAGCCTGTATTCGATACCGCTTTCGGTAACCTTAGAATCCTTAAGGTGTACGTGCTTTATATACGCACCGAGATTTTTGAGCGAGGTCTCCGCGCTTTCGCTTGCCGCTCTGTAAGTATGATGCATATCCCAAAGAGCGCCGAGATTGTCGCTGGCAAATTCGTTGAGCGTATCGCGAAGCACGCTCGTATTTGAATATATTCCGAACGTTTCTATAAGGAGCGTAACTCCGCGTTTTTCCGCCACGGGGAGCACGCGGGCTATGAAAGCCTCGGCGTTCTTAACGCCCTCGGTAGACGCATGTATCCTTACGTTAGAAATATGCAGCTCCGAAGCAAGCTCTATACATTTTACGGTCTCGCGCTCGCTCTCCTCGCTCTTCGACACGTCGGATATATCGCATATAGCGTCTATACACGGAACGCTCAGTCCCATATCTATAAGGCTTCTGTACGTTGCTCTTATCATGTTCGAATCGAACACGGCGGTCTTACCGTTAAAAGCGGGGTGACTTATATCGTGTATCTCTATTCCCTTATAACCCATTTCCACGGCTTTATCGCAAAAGCCGGACCAAGAGAATTCATTCCAACCCTTTGTTGAAAAAGATAATTTCATAATTTTGTATCCTTACCCTTCCTTTGCGAGACTCAGTCACGCCTTTTCCTCATACGCGATCTTGTTTATCGCGCCTACATACGCCTTTATCGACGCTCCTATTATGTCCGTGGAAATACCGTTTCCGCAGTAAAGCCTGCCGCCGGAGCGAAGCTTTACAAGGGCGTTACCGATCGCGGTGGAGCCTTCCGTTACGGACTGTATCTGGAAATCGTCAAGCTCGTACTTTCTTCCCACTATGGAATCTACCGCCGCAAACGCCGCGGCTATCGGTCCGTCTCCGCAGGATACCCCGGTAATGCTCTCGCCATCTATCTCCATTGAAACGAACGCGGTCGCGGTTATATTGCTTCCGGAATTTATAACAAAGCTTTCTAATTTATATGTGGTCGGGACCTGGAGCGCTGTCGTCGCGATTATAGCCTCAAGCTCCTTCTGACCGACGCTCTTGTTTTTGGCGACATTCGTAAACGCTTCGTAGACCTTCGCCATGTCCTCTTCGTTAAGATCATAGCCGAGCTTCTGTACCGCGGAAGCGACCGCCGTTATATCGTCCTTTGCGTCAAGAGCCTGCATTTCCGAGCTTGCGGATCTTTCGTATTCCTCGCGATCATCGGCGGATACGCTGAATCCGCTGACGAGACCGAGTTGTCTTATCGAACGCTGAAGCTCGGTGGATTTAAGCTCCGTGTAAACCTTCATCTTATCTCCGCACATACGGAATATCTGAGAAAGCGAGCTTATCGCAGGGGCTGAGCTTCCGTTTCCTACGGTAACGGAAACTCCGTCTGCACCGTTTCCGAGCGCGGCTACCGCGCAGGCGGAAGCAAGGCTCATACCGTTGCTGCACTTAACTCCCACGCTTACGTTCTTAAGCTCGGGAACGGCTTCGAAAACCGAGCTTACAAAATTTCCGAATTCATCGGCAAGCATAGTGCCTGCGGTATCGCAGAGAGTGATCGACGTCGCCCCCGCGGAAACCGCGTTTCTTATTGCCTGACACAGGAAATCGAAATCGGCTCTCGTAGCGTCCTCCGCCGAAAAGCTTACTCTTTCGGTAAATCCCTTTGCATGTCCGACAAGCTCCGTTATGAGCTCAAGCGCCTTGGCGGGCTTTTTGTGACAAAGATATTCAAGACAAACGGCGGACGTGGGAAGCACGACGCAAAGCTCGGGCTTCGACGCGGTGCTTACCGCATTCCACGCCTCTTCAAGCGACTCAACGGTATAACCTACGGGAATGGAGAGCACGGAGCTCTTCACCACCGCCGCTATCGTGCGAATAGCCATAGTATCGGCTTTTACGTTAAATACGGGAGCAAGCGATATAACGTCGACTCCGAGTTTATCGAGGACCTTGGCGATCTCCACTCTTTCCTTAAAGGTGAATATGCTGCGGCCGTCCTTTATACTGTCTCTAAGCGTGATGTCGGTTAAAGTGATCTTTTTCATAATTTTGCCCAAATACCTTTCTTACGGCGTATAACTTGATTTTAAACGAAGCTCTGAGACGAAAAAATCCCCGTGCGGACAATCATATCCGCACGGGGACGACATTATTTCGTAATATCGCGGTACCACCCCGAATTACCGTTGCAAAAACGGTCACTCCTATAAATCCTCTCGGTCAAACCGCAAAAGGATCTGCTGCTGTAACGGGCGCAACCCGTAGCTCCTTAAATATAATTTCGGGAGCTCCACTCCGAAACGAGACCGCTATGCGTTCATTGCATTGACTTGCACCGACCGTCAACTCTCTGTAACAAATCTTCCGCTCAGCGTAATTTCTTCACAGTGTTTTCGCCTAAAACCTATAACGTTTAACATTTTATCACAGATCTTCGGATTTGTCAAGAGCTTTTTCGAAAAAAATCCGACGTTTTTTCTTTCGCACTGTCTTACATAAGCTCCGAAAGTCCGAAAAGCCTTATAAAGTTCTTTGAAAATATCATTTCGTTTTCGCTTTCGGTAAGTCCGAGATCAAGAACCCTGCGAACCTCGGCGGTCGGTTCCCATATGGGAAAATCCGTGCCGAACATAAAGTGATCCGTGCCGAACTTTTCTATCATCTTCAGAGCGTCGTCCCTTCCGAGCCTCATAAGAGAGCTTGAGGTATCAAAATAAAGTCTCTCCGAAGGCACGAGCGCCTCATACGCTTCCTTCCAACGGCACCAACCGCCGAAATGCGCGGCTATACACACAAGGTCCGGCACCTGCTCCATAAGGCTTGCCAGATGCACGGGACGGGAATAATCGTAACGATCGTCTCCCAAATGTATGAGCGCGGGAAGTCCGAGACGCGCCATTTCTTCATATACCGGGATCATTCTTTCATCATCTATCGTGAACTTCTGAAAATCCGGATGAAGCTTTACGCCCTTCAGCCCTCTGTCCTTTATCCCTTTAAGGATATCTTTAAAATCCGTATTCTCCGGATGTATCGTTCCGAGCGCCGTAAATTCGCTATGCTCTGCGTTAAGAGCCGCCATATAATCGTTTATATGCTCGGTCTGAGACGGTGAAAGCGCGCTCGAACAGACCAGATAGTGACTTGCGCCTATCTTTTTTCCGCTCTCCAAAAGCGCGGATACCGAGGAAACGGAATACCAATCAAGTCCGTAAAAATGCCCTATCGATTCGGAACTCCTTTCCGCTATCTTATCCGGAAAAACATGTGTATGTGCGTCAATGATCTTCATTTTTTGAAAATGCCTTCTCTCTGATATACGGATCCGCCATATCATTCGGCGGTCTTCTCTCTCCTCCGTGCGGAGGCATACCCTCGCGCGGCGGCGGTAACGGCATTCCGTTACCTTCTTCCGATCTGTCGGAAAATTCTATATAACGCTTTGCCTGGGTTGAGAACAATTCGTAATAACGTCCTTTTGCCGCCATAAGCTCCGCGTGATTTCCGCTTTCTATAAGTCTGCCGTATTCCAGCACGAATATCTTATCCGCGGTCGTAGCGCTCGAAAGCCTGTGAGAAACGAACACCGTGGTCTTATCCTCGCGAAGCTCGTCAAAGCGCTTGAACACCTCCTGCTCAGCCATAGGGTCAAGAGACGCGGTCGGCTCGTCAAGGATAAGTATATCCGAATCCGAATAAAAAGCTCTCGCTATCGAAAGCTTCTGCCATTGACCTATCGAAAGCTCTATACCGTCTTCTTCGAATATCCTCATGAGCGGCGTATCGTAGCCCCTCGGAAGCTTGTCTATGAATATATCCGAATTACTGCGCTCGGCTGCGCTCTTTATATTCTCCTCGCTCGGATCTCTGTTTATGTCGCCGAACATGATGTTTTCCGAAACCGAAACGGCATACTTACCGAAATCCTGAAATATTATTCCGAATATTCCGTAAAGCTCCTCCACGTCGTACTCTTTTATATCGTGACCGTCAAGAAGTATCCTTCCTTCGGTAGGATCGTAAAGCCGAGTAAGCAGCTTTATGAGCGTAGTCTTACCCGCACCGTTAAGTCCCACCAAAACGACCGTGTCTCCCTTTTCTATCTCAAAGGACACATTATTTATAACGTACTTTTCGCTTCCGGGATAACGGAAGGAAACGTTTTCGAATCTTATATTATGAGGGGAATGACGAGATACCTTCCTCGGCTCGGGCAAGCTCGGAACGACGGTCTTTTCGCTCTTCATGAACGCTATCATATTATCTATAAATAGCGTCCCCTCGTATATTGTGGCGGTAGTACTTACGAGCGTCGCTATTCCCGAGGTTATACTGCCGAGCGCGCTGACGTAAAGCGAATAGTTGCCTATCTGCTGACTTCCGTTACATACCTGGATAGCTATATAAACGAACAGAGCGCAGCTTGCCGCGGCATTGAGAACGGTAAGAGTTATATGCCATATTCCCTCGGAAATAAAAAGCTTTTTCAGTCCGGAAAAATAGCGCTTGAACGTACTTTTGTATTTTCCTATAAAGATGTCCGAAAGACCGTATACCTTGACCTCCTTGACCATATCCTTTGAGGTTATAAGTCCGGAGAAATAGTTCATTATACGTCTGTCCTTGGAACGTTTACGTATATACTCCGCGTTCTTTTTGCGATATACGAAGTTTATTATGGCGGAAGGTATCGCGAGCACCGCCATAATAGCCGGGGCAAACGGGCTGACCGCCCAAAGCACGATTATAAACGATACCATGCTTATGCAGGTACTGAATATTTTAAACGTTGCATTTAGTATCTGTATCGGACGCATTCCCGCCTCGCGGTTCGCGTTCTCCAGCTTTTCGTAAAAATCGGGCGTATCGAAGCTCGCAAGATCTACGCTCTTCGCCTTTTCCATTATCTTGAGCTTTATGTGATTTACGACAAGCTCGCCGTATATCCTCGTAAGGACCGTATCTACGTTACTCACTATGCTCTTTACGAAAGAATACACGAATTGGAGCACGAGCCACATTACTATCGCACGGCATGCCGGATCCGCAAGCATTATCGAAAGCTGCTCCGAAAAAGATACTCCCGGCGTTATCGCGCCGAACGCACCGACGAGCGAGTTGATTATATTTGCGGTTATTGTGGCGCCGATAACGGGAATAACGCCGTTGAATATCGCCATGAACACCATGACGAAAAGTATCCACGGTCCCGTCTCCCAAACAAGTCCGAATATGTAGAACAGTCTTGAAAAAAAGCCCGACAAAAGCTTTTTCAGATAAGACGGTACCTCGCTCAGCTTCTTCGGCGGTGGCACCTTCAGCTTATCAAGCGAATTCATTGGCGGAGGTCCTCCGAATCCCGGTCCCATATATCATTACTTCCTTTCTCTTTGTTAATAGCCGAATCCGTTCAAGATATCGGCGGCATAATATTCAAGCTCCTCGGCAAGCATAGATGTTTGCCCCTTTTCGCGTGCGGCGGCTCTTGAAGCAAGTCCGTGAAGAACGCAACCCGCTCTTGCCGATTCGTAGACCGTATATCCTCTTGCGAGAAATCCGGATATAAAGCCGGCAAGCACATCGCCGCTTCCGCCCTTTGAAAGTCCCTCGCAACCGAGCGCGCTCTTACACACCTCTCCGTTTTCCGAGGAAATATATATATCATTGTCCTTAAGGACGGTAACACAACCGTGTGAAAGCGAAAACTCTCTTGCGGTCTTTACGAGATCGTTCTTTATCTCGGATACCGATAGTCCCGTAAGCCTTGACATTTCTCCCACGTGAGGCGTGACCGCAAACGCGCCCTTCACGTTCTTTAACATTTCCGGACATGCGGAAAATATATTGAGCGCGTCCGCGTCGAAAACGACCTTTCCCGCATATTCGGAAACTGCCGAGACCGCAGCGACCGTATCTACGCTTACCCCAAGTCCGCAACCGCACAAAAACGCCGTGCTTGAATCGAACGAAGCCCTTATCGCATCCTTAGCCGAGCTGCCGATCGTACCGAACGCATTTTCTTCCACCGGATAAAAAGTCGCCCCCGGGTGTCTTGCCGCTACGCAGGCGATCGACTTTTCAACCGAGATCAGCCTTACTATACCGCACCCCGTGCGCATAGCCGCGCCGACAGTCATAGCGGAAGCGCCTCTGTATCGAACCGACCCGCAAACCGCGGTAAGCAGTCCGTTATCTCCCTTATGAGCGTCCTTTTTTAATTTTTTTACCGTGTCGGTAAGGCTTTTTTCACTTAAAAGCTCTATGTCCAAAGCTCCGCTCTCCTTTCGGATCCTTAAAATTCGCTCTTTCTTTCACGAAGGAAAAGCGAAGCCATGACCTCGCCCGGATCTCTGCCCTCATGTATTATCTGATTGACCGCGGTGCATATCGGCATATCCACGCCGTAGCGTTCCTTTAGGAGCATAATAGACCTCACCGTATATACGCCCTCGGCGAGCTTTCCGTAATTTTCACCCAAAACGAACATCTCTCCGAATCTTCTGTTATGAGAATGTTCGGAAAAAAGCGTAGCTTCATAATCGCCGAGATGACAAAGCCCGAATATGCTCCTTTCGTCTCCGCCCATAGCGGAAGTAAGTCTCGCTATCTCTCTCGGTCCTCTTGCCATGAGCGCGCCCTTGAGCGAAGAATAATTCATTCCGTCAAGTATTCCCGCGGCTATGCCTATAACGTTCTTGGTAGCCGCACCGATCTCGCAGCCTATCATATCCGTACTGTGGTAGAACCTTATAAGCGAAGAAGAGAATGTATCCGCCATTTTGACGGCAAGCTCCTCGTCTCTCGACGCCATGAGCATACAGTTCGGAACACCGCAAACAAAGTCCTCTGCATGACCGGGTCCCACCCATGCAACGCACCTCGACTCTTCTCCGAGAGTCTCGTAAAGAACCTCGCTCAGTCTCTTTCCGCCCTTCTCAACTATTCCTTTCATGCAGAGAAGATAGGTCTTACCGCCGTTTCCGCCGAGGACGTTCTTTATCTCATTGACGAGCGACGGAAAATTCTGCGTTCCGACCGATATCGCGACGATATCGGAAAACGCCATGGCTTCGCTCAGATCGTCGGTAAATCCGACAGACTCCGGAAGCTCTATGTATTCGTTCTTTCCCGTGCTCCGAAGCAAGGAAAACGATTCGCTTTCTTTTCTTCCGTATATGAGCACGGAATTTCCCATTCCGGCAAGGTACCAGGATATAAACGATCCCCACCTTCCGGCGCCTATGACAGTTATATTCATATCTATCTCCATTTTCGATGTATAAAACTGCGATACTATATCAGTAATAGTATATCAATATTGCACTTCCGTGTCAATGTCGGTCTAAAAAAATTTAATATTTATTCATTTTTTCACCGCTTTTATTTACTAAATAATGTAATTTTGGTCATTATGCCCAATTTTGATATCTCATTTTGATAGAAGAAGTCGAAAATTAAAAAAACTATTGATTTTGTACGAAAACTGTGATATAATAATCACAAACAGACGAAGCGGACTCAAAAAAACGGGTCTCTAAGTCATTTAAAACGAAAGGATCAAAAAAAATGACAAAAACATCTCTTATCGAAGCAGTTGCCGCGAAGGCAGAAATCAAGAAGGTAGACGCCGAAAAGGCCGTTAACGCGGTATTTGCGGCTATCGAAGACGCTCTCGTAGCGGGTGACAAGGTTCAGGTCACCGGTTTCGGCTCATTCGAGGTAAAGGAAAGACCCGAACATAAGGGCAAGAACCCCAAGACAGGTGAAGAGATAGTCATCGCAGCTTCCAAGTCCCCCGCTTTCAAAGCAGGCAAGACCCTTCGTGACGCTGTAAATGCCTGATCGACGAAAAACACGACCGGTATAGATCAAAAAAGAGCCGTTTCTGTTTCGGAACGGCTTTTTGATCGTTAAAATCATTATACGCCATAGATCGGCGATACGGAGATCTTTTCTATGAGACTTGATAAATACCTTAAAGTGACCAGAATAATAAAACGACGCACGGTCGCAAACGGCGCATGCGACGCGGAGCACGTAACGGTCAACGGCAAACGCGCCAAGGCTTCATACGACGTAAAAGAAAACGACGTGATCGAAATAGCCTTCGGTCAAAGAGTTCTTACCGTAAGAGTGCTCGATGTACGCGAACACGCTTTAAAGGCGGACGCGTCCTCGTTATACGAAATAATAGATCAAAAGATCGTTCCGAGCATATCCGAGAACGACTGATACGGTCATAGTTATGCCCGAACCGTCATACAATATATAAAAATCATGAAAGGTTCGGATCATATAATGACTCAAAATCGCTTGGAAACACGAAAAAAGCACCGTTTTGAAATGACGGACAGAGAGGAAGCAATAATAAGCGGAGTAGAAGAGGTCATAAGCTTTGACGAGAACTGCGTAGTACTTCGCACGGCATGCGGTATCCTTTCGATAGACGGAAAGGACATGCGCGTGGTAAATCTCAATACCGACACGGGCGAGATAAACATCTCGGGCGTTATAGACGGTGTGATATATCCCGAAAACACGCAAAAGAGCGGTTTCTTCTTCAGAAGGAAATCAAAATAATGACGCCGCTTTCCGAATGGAAGTCGCTTACCCTGCTTTTATACGCCTTGACCGTCGGAGCGGCGCTCGGCGTATCGTGGGACGTTTTCAGGATAATACGTATAGCGGCTTACGGCAGAAAAAAACGCCCGAAGCGGCTTTTCATACGTCTGCCCGCCGAAGAAAACGAGGTAAAAAAGATTTTTCGCATAGGGTCGTCTCAAAAGCAGTCTTTTTTATCCTCCGCATGCGTTTTTCTTTCGGATCTCGCTTTTTGTATCTTCGCGGCTGTATGCATGATACTGCTGATATTCCGGCTGAATGACGGAGAATTCCGAGGCTTTGCGCTTTTCGGAGCATTGCTCGGATTTGTCATATACTATTTTACCGTCGGAAGGCTCACTATCATATTTTCCGACGCGATCATCAAAATCATCAAAAAAACGATAATATTCGTTTTTTCGGTAACGCTCTTACCAATAGCCGTTCTGTTTTCCCGTCTGTTCAAAGCGATAGGCGCCGCTCGCGCTCTTCGCGCACGTAAAAAGCTTACTGATAAATATATCGAAAATGCGTCTCAAAACGCGGATAATGCCTTCGGAATATCGTACTCCATGGCATCTCGGAAAATAATATCAATGAGAAAAAAGGGGCGTTACATACGCCAAAACAAAAAATAACGCGATTTTAAAAAACAAAGGACCTTAAAAAATGAGAGAAATAAGTGCAAGCTCAATAACCGAGACCGTAAAGGCTCTTTTCATGAGAGCAAACATACATCTTCCTTCCGACACCGCCGAATGTATAAAAAAAGCATGTCTTACCGAGACCTCCGGAGCGGGAGCCGCGGCTCTGCGTACCGCCGCGGAAAATCTTGACGTAGCGGAAAAGCTCGATATGCCTATATGCCAAGATACGGGAATGGCAGTCGTTTTCTGCGAGATAGGAAGCGAGGTGCATATAACCGAAGGAGGCTTTGAGGACGCAGTAAACGAAGGCGTAAGACAAGCATACAAAGAAGGTTATTTCAGATGCTCGGTCGTAAGCGATCCCCTGTTCAGCAGAAAAAATACGACCGACAACACCCCGGCGATCATACATACGCGCATAGTACCGGGAGACAAGATAAAGCTCATAGCCGAGCCGAAGGGCTTCGGATCCGAAAACATGAGCAGAATACGCATGTTCAATCCGTCGATATCGAAAGACGATATAGTTAAATTCGCATGCGAGACGGTAAAGGAAGCCGGCGGAAACCCGTGTCCTCCCGTAGTTATAGGAATAGGCATAGGCGGAACGTTCGATTACTGCGCGGTCCTTGCCAAAAAAGCTCTGGCAAGAAGCATATCGGTAAGAAACCCGGATCCAAATTACGCAGATCTTGAAAAAGAGATACTTAACGCGCTTAACAAAACGGGAGTAGGTCCGCAAGGATTCGGCGGAGATGTCACCGCGCTCGGAGTGAATATAGAATGCTATCCGACGCACATAGCAGGGCTTCCTGTGGCGATAAACGTCAATTGCCATGTTGCAAGACACGCCGAGGCTGAGATATGACTTCGCTTTAAAACAAAAATCTCCCGCGTTCTTTAAACCGAGAACACGGGAGATTCATTTTTATACCGATTGTATCTTTTCTTTTTTATAACGCCCGTAAACGAAAATGAAGGTTACGGTATGCGCTATCAAAGCAAGAGTCCACGAACACGTATAGCAAAAATAGAGATTGTCTATCGTCACGCTTAACGGATATATAAAGAACATCCAGAAAACTCTGAACAAAAGCACCGTTACGATAGAGGTACAGAACGGAATAAAGGAACAACCGAATGCCTGTAACGTATTGATAAGAACACTATTCAGAGCCGCTATACCGTAAAACAGAAGAACGTATTTCATTCGTACCATTCCGTATTCTATCGCCTCGTATTCGCCCGGAATAAGCAGGGAAAGCACGGGCTTACCGAAAAGATACAGTCCGACCCCGAGGACAAAGCCGAACCCGAAGCCTATCGCAAGACAGAGCTTGATAGTGTTCTTGACTCTGACCTTGTTTTTAGCCCCAATGTTCTGACCGACAAACGCAAGCGAAGCAACTGCGAACGCACCGGTAAAGCTGCCGACCAAGCCTTCAAGCGTAGTTGCAGCGGTATTTCCGGCTATCGCGTCCGATCCGTATGCGTTCATTGCGGATTGTATCTGAAGGTTGGATATGGAGTAAAGCGCGCTCGTAAAGGCGCACGGGATACCGAAACGAAAGACCTTAACCAAGATACCCCAATCGAAATCGAACTTATTAAGGCACATTCTGCATGCGTCGTCAAGCTTAGTCAATCGCACGACGACCAATATCGCGCCGAGCACCTGAGAAGCAAACGTAGCTATCGCCACCGCCATGACCTTCTGTTCGAGAACGAAGCAAAGTGCGATATTCAAAACGATATTGAGAAGACCGCAGGCTATAAGGTAGTAAAGAGGCGTTTGAGAATCACCGTTTACTCTGATGATAGTCGATCCGAAATTATAGACCATGATAGCGGGTATCGCCATGAAGTAAAGATCAAGGTATACCTTTGCTCCTTCAAAGCACTCTTCGGGACAGTCTATAAGCTCAAGCATAGGTCCGGCAAACGCGACGCCGAAAATAGCTAAAAGTATTCCGACGAATACCGAAGCGATCATTGAGGTATCTACCGATTTCCGAATATTTTGGGTATTGTTTTCGCCTATGTATCGCGCCAAAATGATATTCGTACCGCCCGAAAGACCTACGAAGGAATTTACAATTAGATTGACTATCGGAGACGTGACGCCGACAGACGCCACCGCCACTTTATCCGCCATGTTGCCGAGCACCGCGATATCGGCGGCGTTAAACAACACCTGTATCAAGCTTCCGACCATTATCGGAATACTGTAAAGCATTATCGATTTAAAAAGAGGTCCGCCGGTAACGTCCACATTTTTAGTTTTCAGCATTTCAACACCTCGTTTTCCAAGTCATAAGAACGGCATATCGGTATTATATACCTTTGCCGCCGAAAAGTCAAGTGAATTTTCAAAATTGAGATATAAAAAAGCCGTCGCGTAAGCGACGGCAAAAGCGTTATATCACTCAGCATAGTTTTCTGCGGCGAGAGCATAGAGATAAATAGCTTTGGCAAGAGAAACGAGCTCGTCATTATCGT
>CAZFQJ010000027.1:0-15224 GCA_964520875.1 uncultured Lachnospiraceae bacterium | reverse complement strand
TTGCTTCGTTTCTTTTTCTTTCTTTTCAAAGAAGGAAAAAGAAATGAAGTATATCAATAAAAAGATAATTAATAAAAATTAAGATTCTTCGACTTCGAGCTTCGCTCTCCGCTCAGAATGACACGGGTGAACACTCTGCCACGTTCAGCGGGAGCAAACCACCATCCGCTCAGAATGACAGATGAACATAAAGAAGAAAAAACAAACGAAGTCTTATATCGCGTTGAGCTTTCTGTAAGATGTCGGCGAAAGTCCCGTTTTTTTACTAAAGATACGGCTGAAATACAGTACGTCCGCGTAACCGCACAGCTCCGCGGTCTCGGTAACGGTCAGATCGGTAGTGGTGAGTATCTCCTTTGCGCGGTTGATACGTAAAGACGTGATATATCCGCTCGGACTTTCCCCGAATACCGAAGCAAATAACTCCCGAAATCTGCTTACGGACAGATGCGCCGAGGAAGCGAGCCGAGCTATGCTTATTTTTTCCGTGTAATGAGTATGTATGTACTTTATACTGTCTTCAAGCCGTTTGCTCGGAAGCTCGGGCGACGACGGACGTATTCCGCGCCCGAGCTTGACCATGACCGAGGTAAAAAGAGAAAGTATCATTTCCGTATATCCGGTTCGCTTCAGCATAAGCTCTCGGAATATCGTAACGAATATGTCTTTTATGCGCGAAAAGTATCTTTCTTCGATATCGTATATCTTGTTCGTTTCGATACCGAGACTTGATATGAGACGCTCGGCTTCGCTTCCGCTGAAATGTACCCAATAATATCCGATCTCGGGCGCGCTTTCGTAGGATAGATATCGATACTGCTCGTGCGGCGGGCGTATTATGAAACGTCCGGCGGAAAGCTCTTTCTTTTCGTTTCCGTCGTAAAGCACGCCTAAGTCCATTATCTGTATGTAAAAGTCGTTTCTTACTCCGGACATGGTGAACGGCTTTGCAAGATATACGTACCCCGTGCAGTTTATCCATAACGGCTTGTCGGTTATCTCTACGTCGGCGCTTATCGGATCCTTTTCGATGTAATAACTCTGCTCGTGCATGATAGTTTCTCCTTGTTTCGGCGATATGTCCATAAAAACAGACGATGTGTGCATTGACGTGCGGCTGATTTGATTATATACTAAAATTACGGCAAATGCAACAGAAATGCAGAAAAATCACACGAAAGGATCGATTTGTTATGAAAAAAGCTCTTAACGCATGGACGGTAGACCCGAGCTATGATTTCGAAAAAACGTTCTCGGCGGTAAAGAACGCCGGATTTGACGGTATCGAATTGAACATAGATACAAATGGAAGCTCCGCCCATTCCCTGACGCCGGAGACGGATAAAGAAACGCTTCTCTCTCTGCGCGCTCTTTCTGAAAAATACGGTCTTAAGGTCGTAAGCGTATCGACGTCGCTCACGAACGGTGGAAACTGCGCCCCCGAGTATTGGGACGAATATCGCTCTCTTATAAGAAAGCAGCTGGAGGCGGCAAAGCTTCTCGGAGCGGAAGGCATACTCACCGCGCCCGCGGCTTCAAGGGGAGATACGACGCTTTATATGTCAAGAAGGAATACCGTTCGGTTTTTTAAAGATATGAAGGACGAGATAGAGGAAAGCGGTCTGATCGTCGGACTTGAAAACGTCTGGAACGGGCTTTTTATATCTCCGTTCGATATGACGTCTGTGCTTGACGATATAGGCTCGGATAATATAAAAGCGTATTTTGACGCAGGAAATATGATAGCTTTCTCCTGCTCCGAGCATTGGGCGGAGGCGCTCGCCGGCTACGTTGGATTCGTGCACGTAAAGGACTATAAGAGAAGTAACGGAATAAATTCCGGCGGTGTGTGGAAGGACATAACCGAAGGAGACGCCGATTGGAAAAAGATAATCCCGGCGCTGGAAAAGGGCGGCTTTGACGGTTACCTTACGGGCGAGGTGTTCAAATCCTCGGACGAGATGACTTGCGAAGAATATTATTCCAAGGTCGCGCGCAATATATCCGAAATAATAGGCTATTGTAAAAAAGCGTAAATCAAGAACGCTTTCACGAAAGGAAGGACTTAAAATGAAAAAGCTTGCTTTAATAGGCTGCGGAGGTATCGGAGGATATCATCTCGACCATTTTCTCGGATTTAAGGACATAGTGGAGCTTGTGGGATTTTGCGATCTCATACCCGAAAGAGCCGAAGCGTTCGTAAAGAAGGCGGGTTGCGGAAGGGCGTATACGAATTATTTTGAAATGTACGATATAGAAAGACCGGATATGGTGTTTATCTGTATTCCGCCTTACTGTCACGGAGAGATAGAGTTTGAAACTATCCGCCGCGGCATACATTTCTTTGTTGAGAAACCGCTCTCACTGGATCTTGATCTTGCAAGAAGGATACGCGATTTAGCGGAAGAAAAAGGGCTTGTGACGGCGTCGGGCTTCCAATGCCGTTATTCAAATCTCGTTAAGCCGAACATTGAATTTTGCCGTGATAACGATATAGTTTTTATTGATTGTACACGTATGGGCGGAGTTCCGGGCGCGGAATGGTGGCAGGATAAATCGCTTTCGGGCGGTCAGATAGTGGAGCAGACGATACATCAGTTCGATATAGTGAGATATGTTTTCGGAGAGCCTACCGAGGTGACTACTTACGCTACGAAGGGCTTTGTAAAGGAATACGGCGAGGGTTATAAGACGGACGACTGCTCGGTAAGTATAGTGAAGTTTGAAAACGGCGCGATAGGAACGTTTTCGACCGGTTGCTATGCGACTACGGGCGATAGCTTTGATTCGAAGGTGGTGTTCTCCGCAAGAGATAAGCGCGCGGAGCTTAAGATACTTTCAAGCTTTGAGGTGTTCGGGGAAACGAAGAAGCCCGAAAACGCGGAAAACGCCGACGGGGGCTTTGTCATCAAGGGGGACGGCGCGCTCGGCGCTTCCGGCTCGGGCACGGTACTGTACGCCCAGGAGGGAGACGCCGGTATACTTTGCGACCGTACATTTATAGAAGGCGCGATATCGGGAGACGGAAGCAAGATACGTTCTCCTTACGCCGACGCGTTCAAGTCGCTTTCGTTTACGTTGGCTTGTAACGAATCGATGCGTACCGGTAAGCCAGTAAAGGTAGAGTTGGTGTAAATACAAAAAAGAGTCCGCGTAAGCGGACTTTTTTGTATCCTCCGCCCGTGTCATTCTGAGCGGAGTCGAAATCCGAGCGAAGTGAGGATCAAACGGTGCGTAGCTACCGTTTGGAATTTCGGACGAAAAAGTTCGACTCGTTTCACTCGCTCAGAATGGCAAAAAAGCCTTCTCCTATCGGAGAAGCGCTTAACCCTTTTTCTGTCGAAAAAGGCTTCTAAGTCACCATTATTCTCTGATAATGCCTCTGTGAACAGATCACTATCCGTCTTAATCTATACCATATCTCTGTGAACAGACCATAGCATAATCTGTTTCTTTCTTTTTCTTTGCTTCGTTTCTTTTTCTTTCTTTTAAAAGAAGGAAAAAGAAATGAAGTATATCAATAAAAAGATAATTAATAAAAATAAATTAAGATTCTTCGACTTCGAGCTTCGCTCTCCGCTCAGAATGACACGGGTGAACACTCCTGCCACGTTCAGCGGGAGCAAACCGCCCTACGCTCAGAATGACAGATGAACATAAAGAAGGAAAAAATGAAGTTGTAATTAATAAAGAATAAATTTAAATCCTTTATAAGCTTTTTAAAAGCTTACAGTCGGAAAACGCGCCGTACCCTATCTCCGGCTCGCTTTTGAACACCACGGAGCGCAGAGATGAGCACCTCGCGAATGCAAAATTTCCGATGCGCTTGAGCGTGGACGGTAAACGTATCTCGGTAAGAGACGTGTTTGACGAGAAAGCGTTGGCACATATCGCTTCAAGCCCCTCGTTTAAGGTCACCGAACGAAGTCCCTTGCACGCGGCAAACGCGCCTTCGGATATGCTTTTAACGCTCCCCGGGATTTCGATCTCCTTAAGAGAATCGCAGCAGGCAAACGCCCGTTCGCCTATTTCGGAAAGCTCAGAGTGAAAAATCACCCGTTTTAAGTTGTGACAGTAGGAAAACACGTTTTCGGGGATAGATCCGAGCGTGCGCGGAAGCTCAATAAAGCGAAAACACGACGTGCTGAACGCGTATTTTCCGACAGACGAAAGAGTCGGAGGAAGCTTCAGCTCCTCAAACGCGGTATTGTAAAACGCATACGCGCCGATCTCGGTCACGCTATCCGGGATCGATAGGCGTTTTATGTGTGATTTTCTGAAAAACGCGTTATCGGCGATCCTCGTTATCCCCTCGGGAATATTTACCACGTTACCGTTTCCCGAATATTTTATTAAGATCCCGTCCCGAATGTCGAATTCCTCCGGCTTTGACAGAATGTCCATAAGCTCTCCTTTCGATCAAATAAATAAACAAGGCGCGGCTTTGCGCCACGCCTTGTTTTTAAACGATGTGTCTTGTAAAGCAGATCCCAAAGGGAAATTACTTGATTTCGACAGTAGCGCCTGCCTCTTCGAGCTTCTTCTTAAGAGCCTCGGCGTCTTCCTTGGAAGCGCCTTCCTTAAGGGTCTTGGGAGCGCCCTCAACGAGGTCCTTA
Organism: uncultured Lachnospiraceae bacterium; assembly: GCA_964520875.1. GTDB lineage: Bacteria > Bacillota > Clostridia > Oscillospirales > CAG-272 > SIG673. The sequence goes on along the minus strand of CAZFQJ010000027.1, from coordinate 10,608 downwards.
GCGTCCTTAAGTCCGAGTCCGAGCTCTTCCTTAACGACCTTGATAACGTTGAGCTTCTTGTCGCCTGCGGCAGCAAGGATAACGTCGAATTCGGTCTTCTCCTCAGCGGCGGGAGCAGCAGCTCCGGCAGCGGCGGGAGCTGCAGAGCCTACCATGATAGCTCCGGATACTCCGAATTTTTCTTCGATTTCAGAAACGAGCTCTTTGAGCTCAAGAAGAGAAAGCTTCTCTATAGCTTCAACAATGCTGGTAATGTTTTCAGCAGCCATTTTAATGATCCTCCGTAATAATAAGAATTTTTTAATATTTTTCAGGCTGTGAGCTTATGCTCTTGTCCGCGCGGCAGCCCGTACCGCATAAAAGCATATACCGTCGGTATATTACTCCGCGGCGATCTCGGCAACGGGAGCTTCCGCGTTCTCCGCGACTGCGGGAGCGTCTGCTTCTGCGCCGTCTTTCTCGGTAACCGCGGTAAGTACTCTTGCGAGACTGTAAAGCGGAGCCTGGAGACTTCCGAGAAGTCTTCCGAGAAGTACCTCTTTCGAGGGTGTGCTTGCAAGCTCTTCGACCTGCTTTGCGTCAATGACCTTTCCGTCAACGAATCCTGCGATAAGATTGAAAGATTCAAGCTTATCAGCGTATTCCTTGAGTATCTTGGCGGGAGCGACGGGATCGTTTTCGCATACGGCAAGGGCGTTCATTCCCTTGAGGTACTGCTTGATCTCGCCGTAACCGGAAGCCTCGCATGCACGCTCGGTCATCGTGTTCTTGTAAACGTGATAATCGACGCCTGCCTTGCGGAGAGCCGCACGGAGAGCCGTATCGTCCTCAACCGTTATACCGGTGTAGTTGACGAGAACTCCCGCAGCCGCCTTCTTGATCTTCTCGGTAAGGGCCTCTGTTGCAGCCTGTTTCTGAGCAAGTATCTTCGCGCTGGGCATAGTTTTCACCTCCATATAGATTTGTCAAACAAGCCCCGAAGAACAAAAAAACTCCTGACTGACCGAACGTCTTCGATCTGCCGGGAGAGAACCTTCTGTTTTTTGGACCGACGCGAAATACCTTGCAAAGCAAAGCTCCGCATTCGAGCCGAATATTCATATGCGTTCTGTACCTCGGCAGGAAAACCGCGTTACGGTTTATTACGAGAACCTGCTATCTTTGGACTCATGACCTTGCTATTTTACCATAAAAAGATCGGTTTGTCAATACTTTTTGCGAAATATTTCGCAAAAATTTTTCGATTAAAAACGGCGCATACGTTTTTCGTATGCGCCGTGTCGGATATCTTAAAGATCGAAACGCGATCTGTCAAGCTTTACGGGAAGTCCCGTGCGCGCCGATTCGACCATGGCAAGACAGGTCGCGACTGTCGTCGCACCCTCCGAGCCGGTGGTTATCACCTCGGCGTTACTGTCGATGATATTGCAGAATTCGGTGATCTCCTCAAGAGAATTGTGACTATTTACGTCCACGGGGATCTGTCTCGGAACGCCACCCGCGCCTACCTCTCCGTTCTCCTTGATCTCGGATTCGTAGAGCGTAAGATAAGGCGAGGTGTTGTCGCAGATTATAGTTCCGCGCGAGCCGTAGAACAGAGTACGCATGGTGTAATCGCGCTTGCAGCCGATAGAGCACATGATCTTGCCTATCGCGCCGTTCGTGAATTTGATGACGGATACCGTGCAATCGTTTACCGGCCAGTCGGGAAGCATCTTATGATTTGAATAAGCGAACACCTCGGTAGGCTCGCCTACCGTAAATCTGAGCAGGTCGACCGCGTGACAACCGCCGCCGAGTATGGGGTAACGATCGGGATCGACTCTCCAATTTCCCGCTCCGCCGATCTCGCAATAGTCGTGCGCGTATTCGCTCTCCGCAAAGAAGATATCTCCTATTACGCCGTCGGATATGAGTTGCTTCGCCTTAAGAAATCCGGGCGTGTAACGGCATATCTGACCTACCATGAGCTTTTTTCCGGTCTTCTTCGAAGCCGCTATCATCGCCTCGCAGTCCTCTACGCAAAGAGCCATGGGCTTTTCGCAAAGCACGTGCTTGCCGGCTTCGAGGAGCGTTACCGTGATATCGCGGTGTGTTTTATCGGGGGTAACGACGACCGCCGCGTCGATATCGGGATCAAGCGCCAACTTACGGTAATCGGTGTATAATTTTACCTTTCCCTCAAGCGAATAGAGCTTAACGGCGTCGTTAAGATTTTTTTCGTTATTGTCGCAAAGTGCGATGAGCTTCGCGTTGCTCAGTCCGAGCGCGCCCTTTATGTGGTGTACCTGAGACATCTGTCCCGTTCCTATGATTGCGATCTTTACCATTTTGAATTACCTTCCTGTTTTTATTATTTCGGTTAGCTCTTAACCGTAAGTTTCCGACTTATGAATAGATTATACCATGCCAAAAAGCAATAATCATGCTTAAAACACCCATAAATATGATCTTTTTCACCATTTTTATAATGCGTTTTGATACCGATATCGAAGATGCTCGTATAACCCGTGCGAAAAAGATAAAGACTAATCTCAAAGCGATCGAAGATCAAGAAAGGTAAAAATATGATAGGTAAGAAAAATAACGATATGCGCAAAAAGAGTATCGACATTATAGACGATAAGACGGCGGAGACTTCGGGTCCGGAACACGTGACCGATTATCCGCACACGCCCGCTATGGCAAGGGCTATGGATATAGCGCGTAGCTTTAATGCCGGAAGCGCGCGCTTCGATCCTCTCGGAATGTGGACGGGCGTGCCGGAGAACGGTAACGAAGAGCCTACCCAGGACGCCGACGACCTTTAAAGTCGCGCCCGTTCATACAAGAAAGCATATAAGCGAGAACGCGATAACGGACGAGGCGATCCCGAAAAAGAACCATTTTATCTTTTCTGTTCTCGGGAAACGCTTTTTTCCGTTACTCATATCGTTTCCCAATGTCGGAAACGGCGAAAAGTTATCGGAAATGAGCCTGTTCGCCTCGGATACCATATCGTTTTCGCTTATATGTCTGCTCTTTACCTTGTCCGAAACGATAAAATACGCTTCCTCGAAAAGCTCGCTCTCCGTATTTCTCAGCCATACGACGTTTTTTTGACAACCTTTTATCATATCTGTTACCTCCGGGCGTTATATTTCCTTATGATCTTCGCCGTTTATCGTAAAGATTATTCGCGCGGAAGAAAAAACGCCGATTCGGTGTATAAAATATCTTTTTGCGGTCAAACATGGATCTGCGTTCGGATATCCCAAATGCTGTTACATATTTTTGTAAAAGAGGTAGGTCATTATGTCTATGAAAAAGGCAAACGGGATATTTTTAGCCGCGGTGACGCTCATAGCTATTTGTATGGCGGTGATAGGTATGGTCAAAGGCTCGGTCTCGGAGTACGCGGAGATATACGATAAGACTCTGAGACTGCATATACCGGCAAATTCCGATTCGGAGAGCGATCAGGCGGTAAAGCTTAAGGTGCGCGACGCTCTTACGGAGATGCTTAAGGAGCCGCTTTCCGATTGTAAGGACAGAGACGAGGCGGTCGCGGTCATAGAGAGCATGAAGGAGGAGATCACGGCGGAGGCAAACGAGACGTTAAAGAAAAACGGTATGGATTACTTAGCGAAGGTAAGCGTGACGGAGGAGTACTATCCGCGCAGGGAGTACGAGGGGATAGCCCTTCCGGCTGGAACGTATACGTCGGTAAAGGTTGAGCTCGGAAGAGCGGAAGGGCATAATTGGTGGTGCGTGCTTTTTCCGCAGGTATGTACGGGTACGGCTTCGAACGTGGGCGAAACGCTCGCAAACGTGGGATTTACCGCGAATCAGATAAAACTGCTTACCGAATACGAGGACGAAGGCTACGCGGTGAAATTCAAGATACTTGAAGTGATATCGGAGCTTTTTTCCTAATGAAAAATAATTAAAGATTTTATTTGTTATACTTCGTTTTTTTCCTTCTTTATGTTCATCTGTCATTCCGTGCGAATGGCGGTTTGCTCCCGCTGAACGTAGCAGAGTGTTCTCCCGTGTCATTCTGAGCGGAGAGCGAAGCTCGAAGTCGAAGAATCTTAATTTATTTTTATTAATTATCTTTTTATTGATATACTTCATTTCTTTTTCCTTCTTTTGAAAAGAAAGAAAAAGAAACGAAGCAAAGAAAAAGAAACGAAGCAAAGAAAAAGAAATAAACTTTACAGTCGGACTTCAGCGCCACCGGGTGCGGTTTTTCCACTCCGAGGGGTTCGCATAGAGATAGGGTTTTCGCGAATAATGGTAAAGCGTTTCTCGATAGATGAACGCTTTACCGTTCATTATCGGAATATTTTAAGGCTTTTCCTTTGGGAGAGCTCCCGCGTGAGCGGGCGCCCTCTCCGTCACGCGTGCGCGTGCCACCTCTCACAGAGTGAGAGAGTTTTAGTTACCATTTTGCTCAAGCATTGTCTCCATGAACAGATCACTATCCGATTTAATCCACACCTTATCTCTATGAACAAATCATAGCATGAAAGTTTCTTTCTTTTTCTTTGCTTCATTTCTTTTTCTTTCTTTTCAAAGGAAGGAAAAAGAAATGAAGTATATCAAAAAAATAAAAAAGAAGTTCATCGAACTTCTTTTTTTAATTGTATAAACGGTACTTCCGTCATACGCATACGCGTGCAACCGTATGGGTATAACGCTACCCTTTGCGGCGCGTCAAGCGGTCTGCGTTCGCAAGGCTCCTTTGCACATACGTGCTCGTACCCGTCCTCATATCCCCAGTTTATGTGGCATACGTCGGCATACATGACTACGGGCGGCTCCTCCGACGAAAAAGGAACGTCGCTCAAGGTTTTGTTTTCCTTAACGAACTCTTTTGAAACGAGGGCGTAATTAAAATCGGAGACCGCCCTTGAGTGATAGTCACAGTACGGATATCTGCGCTCCACTCCGTCCTTTTCGTATTCGACCGCCTTTGATTCGTATCTTATCGGGATCGAGAATACGAGAGGACCGTTCTTTACGGCTTTTAGACCGTAGGGGCGCGATATAAGCTCGGTTCTTGCTTCGAACGATATATCTATCTCCGTTTTTCCCGCCTTGAAGCCGCCGAAAACGAGCATGCCGCGTTTTCTTGTTTTTTTGCCGTTTACGGTAATGCTTTGTGCAAATTCCGGAATACGCACGTAAAGCTTCATCGAAGTGTTTCTTTCGGCGCAGACGGTGTATTTCAGAGCGTTTTTGAACGGATAATTCGATTCGAGCGTGATATTTATGCGGTTGCTTCCGCGTTTGAGCGAAAGAGCCGACGGTATCGGCAGTACCGATACGACTCCGTCTTTCGATCTCATGAAAGCCGAGAGCGCGAGCTTCGGCCAGCCCTGACCGAAATTCGCGGTACAACAACCGAAATTCGGTTCAAGACCGAATATGTGAGCGTCGGAGAAGTTCGTGCGGAAGAGCGATCTTCCGGGGAACGGCTCGCCGACCGTCTGATTGCTCATCTGAACGTATTGGTGAGTCCACATGTCGTCGGATATGGTAGCCGGGAGAGCGTTGAACGCGACGGTCTCAAGGCGTTCTGCCCATTTTGGGTCGCCTGTATGGGCGTATAACCATTCAAACGAATACATTAGCTCCACCACGGCGCATAGCTCCGTGCCCTGTATCGGGCTGAGTCCGGAAAGACATTCGTCTCCCGTGAATATTCCGACGGGCGAACCGTTATATTTCATCAGACGGCTGTAATATCTTTCCGCAAGATCGGTGTATTCTTTTCCGATAAGATCATGCGAGAGCGCCTCGGATCTTAACATCATGGCGAGGTTTACTACATGCGTGTGCAGAGTCCATTGGTTTAAGGGGCGTTCCCATGTTTTTTCAAATTCCGTGTAATTTGCTCCGCCTTGCTTAAGCAGTACGGCAAGCTCGTCTATCCATTTTTCGTCGGGATACGTTTTTTTGAGGAAGTCAAGCGCGATAAATCCCTCGTACCACCTGAATTTTCCCCAGGCAAACGCATTCAGCTCCCCGTTCTTAAGCCCTTCGTGCAGGTTTTTCATTATGCGAAGCACGACCTTGGGGATACGTCTGTCTCCGGAACATTCGAAATATACCGTCAGTACCTTTGAGATAAGATGCACCGCCCAGATGTCATATTTGTTTTTCGGTGTGCTTCCGTTCGGGCAGATCCAGCCGTCCTCGCATTGAAAAGAGAGTATCTTATCTATGTAACGCTTTGCGCGAGCCTTCATGTCCTCGTCATCGAGAAGATACGCGAGCGGAATGAATCCGTCCAGCCAATACGGAACTCTCTCCCAGCCCTCGCGGTCTCCGCCTATCCATTTACTGTCGCGGACGTCCGGCCAGACCTTGTCGAGATTGCCGCTTAGACCGGTTGCTTCTATCTCAAGCTGGCGCTTGAGCCAGCCGAGAGGCTTTATTTCTTTTGATGTGAAAAATTCGTATTTTGACGGCATGGTATTTCCTCCTCGGAATAATATATTTGTTATTTTGATTATACCAGATGCGGCGAACGGTTTCAACCTACGAAAAAGCATATTAAGTGCAAAAATCCGACCGATTGCGAAAGTACTGGCGCTTTCGCTTTCAGTCGGAAAAATGTTCTTTAAAATACAGGTCCGCGGATACGCAATCGTTTTGGATCGCACCCTGAAGCTCGGAAAGAGAAGAAAATTGCCGTTCGGGGCGAATAAAACGATAAAGCTCCACGGTGAGAGTCTTACCGTACAGATCAAGACGCTTGCCGATTATGTGCGTTTCGCAGGTCACGTCGGTTACGTCGGCGTTTATGGTCGGGCGGATCCCGACGTTGGTCACGGAAGGGTATCGCTTTCCGTCTATCAGACATGCCGAGCAGTAGACCCCAAATCGGGGAATGACGCGTCCGACCTCCAAACGTTGATTTACGGTCGGAAAGTCCATGGTCCTGCCGATATGCTTGCCCTCGCTTATCATTCCGGTAACGGAGAACGGGCGCGCAAGCAATTTTGCCGCTTCTTCGGCGTTTCCGTTTGCTATGAGAGAACGTATATAGGTCGAGCTTATCTTTTCGTTTTGATCTTCGAGCATGACCGCGGGAAGAACGGTACATTCGGCTCCGAGCGCTTCGGCGGCTCTTTTTAACGTCTCGGCAGAGCCGGCTCTGTTGTGACCGAAGCGGAAATCGCACCCGCAAACGAATTTTCTCACTCCGAATACGTTATATAACCTTGAAACGAAATCATTCGGCGTAAGCTCTCTTATCTCGGAGAAATCCTCGCATATCGCTATCCGAACGCCGAGCCTTCCGCATATCGAAAGGCGAGAGGCGACGTTCTCTATATACGGTCCCCCGAACGGCTCGGAAAAGGTCCAAACGGCGGATACGTATCCGCCGTTTTTATCTCTCAGCGTTTCGTTTATCAAGGCTCGGTGGCCGAGGTGGACCCCGTCGAAGCACCCGAGCGCGCAAGAAAGAGGCGCTTTTTCCGTTATTTTCTGGTCTGCCGTAAGTTTTCCGTTAGTATCAAGCTTGTATATCATATATATCCCATTTCCGTTTCGGTATCGAATGTCGGTCAACCGATTTTTTTGACCGTTTCGTGCGATAGCTTGAAGCTTCCGTCGGAAACGGTGAGTATACCGTAAGAAAAATCATGTCCCGCGTGCGGTTCGCCTATGCTTCCGGGATTGAATACCGATATCTTTTTGCCGTTTCCGACGTCGTATTCTTCGTGAAACGGCACATGCGTGTGCCCGAACAGAGCTATATCGGCTCCGTTATGCTTTGCGTGAGCGAGCAGAGCCGATATGCCGAGCTCCGTCTTTACCCCGAGGGTGTGACCGTGACAGAAGAATACCCTTACATTTTCATAGGACGCGCTCTGTACTGTCGGAGCGCCGAGCGTTTCGTGATCGACGGAGATATCGCAGTTTCCTCTTACGAAGGAAACGGTCAGATCCGGGAAATCCTTTATAACGTCGCGGAAATTTCGAAGTCCGTCGCCGAGAAATATCGCATATCGCGCTTCGGGGTGCGATATGAGCGCTTTGCGGAGTGGTTCGCTCGCATAATGCAGGTCGGAAAAGACGAGTATCTTTGTCATCTCGTCGTTTGCGCTTCGACTAAGCGTTTTCCGCAGTATATCTCCCTTAAACGCGGCTTTTCTATCTTTCCCGTGGGGTTACGCGGTACGTCGGCGAAGATTATCTTTTTCGGGCGCTTGTATCTCGGAAGCGCTGTGCAGAAGTCGTTTATATCATTTTCCGTACACGTGACGCCGGGCTTTAATTCTATTATCGCCGCGGCTATCTCGCCGAGACGCTCGTCCGGAAGACCGATGACGGCAACGTCCTTTATCGCCTCGTTCGTTCTGAGAAAATCCTCTATCTGTACCGGGTAGAGGTTTTCTCCGCCGGTTATTATCACGTCTTTTTTGCGGTCTACGAGATATATGAAGCCGTCTTTGTCGCGCTTTGCCATGTCGCCCGTGTAGAGCCAGCCGTCCTTAAGTATCTCCGATGTCGCTTCGGGGTTCTTGTAATAACACTTCATTACGCCCGGACCCTTGACCGCAAGCTCTCCGACCTCTTCGTTTTCGACCTCTTTTCCGTTGCTTCCGACTATCTTTGCTTCCCAAAGATATCCCGGAACTCCGATAGCGCCGACCTTGTGCGTGTTCTCCACTCCGAGATGTACGCAGCCGGGGCCTATCGATTCGGAAAGTCCGTAGTTCGTATCGTATTTATGGTTCGGGAATACCTTCAGCCAGCGGCGTATGAGACTCGGCGGAACGGGCTGAGCGCCTATGTGCATGAGTCTCCACTGCGAAAGGTGGTAATCGGAAAGCTTGATCTTTCCGCTCTCTATCTCGTCAAGTATATCCTGTACCCACGGAACGAGGAGCCATACTATCGTCGCGCGCTCCTCTGAAACTGTGCGGAGGACCCATTCGGGCTTTACTCCGCGGAGAAGTATCGCGCGGCTTCCGGCAAGGAGAGAGCCGAACCAATGCATCTTTGCTCCGGTATGGTAGAGGGGAGGTATGCAGAGGAATACGTCGTCCCTTGTCTGAGAATGGTGGTTCTGCTCGGTGCGGCAGGAATTTATGAGCGCCTTATGAGTGTGAAGTATCGCCTTCGGGAAGCCCGTCGTGCCGGACGAGAAGTATATCGCGGCGTCGTCGTCCTCGTCAAGCTCTACCGCGGGGGCATGAGAGGAACAATAAGAGGACATCTTTTGGCAGCTCTCGGCGAATTCCGGAACGTCATCTCCTACGTAGAAGAGGAATCTTACCTTCTTTTTAAGCTCGCCGAGCACCGCGCCCACGCGCTCCGTGAAATCCTGACCGAAAACGAGAACGTCCGCGTCCGCAAGATCGGCGCAGTAGGCTATCTCGTCCGCCGTGTAACGGTAGTTCATCGGGACTGCGAGCGCGCCCGCCTTCAGCGCTCCGAAGTATATGGGAAGCCATTCAAGGCAGTTCATGAGCAGTATGGCGACCTTATCTCCCTTTTTGATACCTCTTGATAGGAGAAGGTTTGCGAACTTGTTGGCTTTCGTATCGAATTCCTTCCATGTCATCTCGTCCGCAGGTCTGTTCGCCGGGTTTATCTCCACAAGGCTGACCTCGTTCGGGTATAACTTGGCGTTACGTTCCAAAAGATCTGTGATTATCATGATTATATATCCTCCGTTGGCATATATGCCGAAAATTACAATAAAGACAGGAGATAGATGCGAAAAAGCCCTCCGCAAAGCCTTAAAGCCTTGCGGAGGGCGAATTATCGCTGTACCACCTCGCGTTTACCGAACGCCTCGCGGCGGATCGGTCTCAAAGAGTGCGTTCCGCGCATGCGTGGAAGTTACACTCGGATCCCGTAACGCGGATCGGACGTTCCGACTTTTCGACGGTATCCTTCGTACCGCGTTTATCGGACTGCTCGCAAAATGTATTCGATGACGCTCTCCGTGCCGTTTTACACCAAACAACGGCTCTCTGCGGCGGAACATACGCTCTACTTGTTTTCGGTCATAGCATTTAATGACATTATACCATTGCTTTTTCGATTTGTCAATACATTTTTTCAAGTTTTGAGGCAAAACCGAAAATTTCCCGACGGGCATAGGCTCGTCGGGAAATGCGGGTCAAGAACGCTTTTTGTTTTGGGAATTCTGTGAGTTCTGAGAATTCTGTGAGTTCTGAGAATTCTGTGAGTTCTGAGAATTCTGCGAGTTCTGAGAATTCTGCTGATTTTTTGAATACTGCTGATTCTGCTGATTGTCGGTGGGACTGCCGTTCTTCTTGTTCTGTTGCTCCTTGTTCATTAAGATCAACTCCTTTCTTTTTAGTAGTATGTTCGAAAAAAGCGTTTATATACGGCTCTTTTTGCGGTCGGAAAATATTTTTTTGACTGTTCCGAGGAGCGAGAACGCCCCGGTCACGATCAGAAATATCCCGAACACCGTTCTTACCGTGCGAGGGGCGGTGTTTGCCCCCAAGATACACCCGATCGCCGCTCCGATCGCACCCGTAACGGCGAAAATCAGAGCTATCCTCCATTTGATACGTCCGTTTTTTGCGTGAAACGGCAGAGAACAAAGCGACGCTGTGATGAAGAACA
>CAZFQJ010000026.1:0-15264 GCA_964520875.1 uncultured Lachnospiraceae bacterium | reverse complement strand
CATGAGTCCCTTGGGTCCGAGGACCTTACCGAGACGTCCTATAACGCCCATCATGTCGGGAGTTGCGATAACGACGTCGAAATCGAACCAGTTCTCTTTGGTGATCTTCTCAACGTAGTCAGCTCCGCCGACGTAATCAGCACCCGCTTCCTTTGCGGCAGCGTAGAGGTTTTCCTTACAGAAAACGAGAGTACGTACAGTCTTACCGGTACCGTTGGGGAGAACTACAGCGCCTCTAACCTGCTGGTCGGCATGACGGGAGTCAACGCCGAGACGAACGTGAAGCTCTATGGTTTCATCGAACTTAGCCTTAGCGGTCTGGCAAACGAGGCTGAGAGCCTCGGCAGAATCATACTGCTTGTTCTTTTCAATAAGCTTTAAGCTTTCGGTGTATTTCTTGTTAGCCATTTTACCTTACCTCCAATTACTCTTCAACCGTTATACCCATGGAACGGGCAGTACCGGCTATCATGCTCATAGCAGCCTCTATGGAAGCCGCATTGAGATCGGGCATCTTGGTTTCGGCTATCTGACGAACCTGTTCCTTGGTAAGCTGAGCTACCTTGGTCTTGTTAGGCGCACCGGAAGCGGTCTCGATTCCGCAAGCCTTCTTTATAAGAACGGGAGCGGGAGGAGTCTTGGTTATGAAAGAGAAGGTACGGTCGGCATAAACGGTTATAACAACAGGGATTATGAGACCGATCTGGTTCTTCGTTCTTTCGTTGAATTCTTTCGTGAAGTTGGGGATAGAAACGCCGTGCTGTCCGAGCGCGGGTCCTATGGGGGGCTGAGGTGTTGCTTTACCTGCCGGGATCTGAAGCTTTATATACCCGGTTATTTTCTTTGCCATTGTTTTTTTCCTCCTATGTGGTTATTTTTTATTCGGGAGCTTTCAATATCTCCCTCCCACTTTATAACGCAGTTTTAGTACTCTGCAAAACTTACTGAATGATACGCTCTACCTGATCCGATTTCAAATTTACTGGCGTTTCGCGTCCGAACATGGAAGCGAGCACCGTGACCGTCTTTTTGTCATCGGATACCGATTGAACTATACCCGTGTAGCCTGACAAAGGACCGTCTGTGATCTTGACTTCGTCTCCGATCTCGTAATCGAGAGTGACGACTTCGATCTCAATGCCTATGCGAGCTACCTCTGCGTCGGTCAACGGGACGGGCTTTGAACCCGGACCGACAAATCCCGTAACACCGGTTATGTTGCGTACAACATGCCAGTTTGCGTCGTTCATGAGCATCTTCACGAGAACGTAGCTCGGAAGAAGCTTGCTTTCGACTTGTTTTCCGTCTTCGCTCGTTACTTCGACGGGTATCCGGATATCGACTATCTCGTCCTGCAGACCGCGGTTTTCGATGATCTTCTCCAGATTGGCTTTCACTTTGTTTTCGTATCCGGAATATGTGTGAACAACATACCAATGAATTTCCGGAATAGCGTCGCTGAAATCACTCATGACATACCTCCGCGCTTAACCGAAGAGATGAGCCAGACCCTCGATCCCCATGGAAAAACCAACATCGAGAAGTCCAATGACCGCTGCCGCTACCGCCATGCAAACGAGGACCAAAAGTGTGCTTGTAAAGGTCTGCTTGCGGCTATACCAGGTAACTTTTTTAAGTTCGCTCTTCATTGTTCTCCAGAACTTTTTGATCGATTTTCCGAGACGAGAGAAAAATCCGGGCTTTTTATCAGCCTTCTTGGCTTTTTTCTCTTTGGTATCGCTCGCAGCAGTATCGGTCGTCTTGGTTTCTTCGACCGCAGTCTCCTCGGCGACGCTCTCGGTCACTTCCTCGATCTGTTCGGAAGATCCGCTGAGTTCTTTATCCGCCATTGTAGCTCCTCCTTATTTAGTTTCTTTGTGGGGAGTGTGCTTACGACAGAAAGGGCAGTACTTATTCATTTCAAGTCTGTCCGGATCGTTTTTCTTGTTCTTGGTGGTATCGTAATTGCGCTGCTTGCACTCTGAGCAAGCTAATGTAACCTTAACTCTCACTTGGTTGCACCTCCTGAATTTTGATTCGATACGGTAATACCGTTCTTTTCTCCCTCAGCGAAGAAAAATCAGCACACAAAAAAGCCTCTCCGCAGAGGTGAAATCATTATATCATAATCATTTACGCTTGTCAAGAGTTTTTTGAAAATATTTTACGATATATTTCAATTTTAATATATATACCTCTCTTTTGATCGGAAATAGCCGTTTTATTATTGACAAGATAGGGTAAAAGTGATATACTGAAACTGAAATCCGTAAAAGCAAGGACGAGATAAACGCGTTAAAGGCTTTCGGGGGCAATCAAGCGGAAATCAATTCTCTGCAAGATCGCGCGAGAGCGTTCCGGGCAAAGTATAACGAGATCGCAAAGATTACGGGGATAGACACCGAGACGAAAAGATTGACGGTGCAGAAGCAAGCCGAGAGTTTTACTGAAATATTTAGAAAACAAAATCAGACAAATTCAAACAGAATTGCAATATCTCAACGACGATTTGATGAATTAACCGTTCAAGCGAAAAAGAATGGAGCCAATATTGTAAAATGCACCTATGGCGATGAAATGTATGAGCATTTAGAAAAGAACAATGCGACTGCCTCTTGTATTGGAAAAACGCTTTTATTTAGACCCGATGCAACAGTTAGCGAGGTGCTTGAAGAAACACGGCATTTTATGCAAAACATCGAGGGGCTTAATAACGATAAACCAATATCGGAGAGATTGATGTTGAATGAGATAGAGGCAGGAGAGTATATATTGAAAAATGCTACGAAATTCGGAGTGCCACGAACGGAAATCGAAGAGGTGGAACGAAATTTAGAAATTTATAAAGAACGGCTTGAAAAATATAGAAGAGGTAGACAATATGACAAAAATAATTGACTGCTTTACAATAGACAATCGCACAGTTTTGATTTTGAAAGCAATAGACATTAACGAACTTACGGACAAAATTGTAATAGACAACATTGAATACGATGTTGAGCCCGTGTATGATATTGCTCCGTGTGCTATTTCAATTGCAGGAGAACACGATTTTTATGAGAAAGATGCTGAATTTGTAAAGGAGCGCGAAGAAAACGACAGATGAATATACGCCAATAGACAAAGCAAACGGTTGCAACATACCTATTGACAAATTAAAACAAATATGATACAATGTAGGGGTAGAGAGATCTATCCCTATTTTTATTGTCGTGGCAGACGTAAAAAACGCCAAAGTCAAGAGGTGCGACCTCGTAAAAAAGCGTAACGAGAAGGAGACGGCATGAAGATAATCATCGGGGCGGACCTTGTTCCGACCGAAGCGAATTACGGTGCGTTCAACGAGGGTGACGCTATGGCGCTCGTAGGAGCGAAAATACTTAAAAAGCTCAGGGAAGCGGATCTTAGGATCTTTAATCTGGAGCTTGCTCTTACGGATAGCTTTACGCCTATAAAGAAAGCCGGACCGAATATAAGCGCTCCCGTTTCGACCGTAAAGGGTATCAAGGCGCTCGGCGCCGATCTTCTCGGTAGGAGCAACAATCATGTTCTTGATCACGGGTATAACGGTTTTGTTTCGACTAACGAAGCGTTGAAGAATGCCGGAATTCCGTATGTGGGAGTCGGTTTTACGAAGGAAGAGGCGAAAAAGCCGTACTATTTCGAAAAGGACGGCAAAAAAGTAGGGGTATACGCTTGTTGCGAGCATGAGTTTTCGTGGGTCGAGGATTACGGATTCGGAGCGAACGGCTTCGATCCGCTTGAATCGCTTGATGATATTTCGGAAGCAAAAAAGGAATGTGATTATCTGATCGTTCTGTATCACGGCGGCAAAGAACATTACAGTTATCCGTCGCCGCATCTTGTCAAGGTGTGCAGAAAGATCGTGGAAAAGGGCGCGGACATAGTGCTCTGTCAGCATACGCATTGCGTCGGTACGGAAGAGGATTATCTCGGCGGAAAGATAATATATGGTCAGGGAAATTTTGTTTTCGACAAAAAGTACGCCGATGTTCCGACATGGGGCGCGGGATTTCTCGTTATGATCGATATAGGCGAAAATGGCGTAAAGTACGAATATATCCCGTATGACAAGACCGACGGCGGAATAGCTTACGATGAGAGCGGAGAGATACTTAATGGACTCAGAAGACGCTCGGAAGAAATAAAAGAACCCGGATTTATTGAAAGAACGTTCGTAAAAATGGCGGAGGAGACCGTTGCCGATACATACGCGAAATGGATACTCGGTCACGCTCCTTCCGAGACGGAGCTTAGTGAGAGACTCATAGCTCTCTTTCATTATGCCGAATGTGACGTGCATAACGAATGCTTGCTCACGGGTCTGAGGGCTAAGGGCAAGCTCGGTAAGTACGGTGAATTCGATAAAGGATAAAAGGTTCGCTTGGCGGTAAAGGGCAAAATGGGAGACGTAAAGAGAAAGAAAAGATCGGAAAAGAACTGCGATAGCTGCCTATATTTCGATTATGATGAAGAATACGACGGTTACATCTGTACCGTGACGCTTGACGAAGACGAAGCGGTCGATTTTGTGAGCGGACGCAGTAACGAATGCTCTTATTACAGATATTACGACGAGTATAAGAGCGTAAGAAAACAGAACTGAATAAAGCTGAAAAATGAACGGTCTTGCCGTTCATTTTTTTAGCTTTGCGACCTCGTCGAAGAAGGAATGTTTTCTCAGTAACTTGGAATAGTATATTTTATTTTTGACTTCGTTTGATATTTTTTCCGCATATTCGGCGTCGGGACTTAAAAATGGATCGGATTTTTCGTTTTTTGTCGAAAATTCAGCACGCGCGGTCTTCCATGACATGTCGGAAAAGAATACGAGACCGTCGCCTTTGGAAAGAGCGTCTCTGCCGACGAGCAGCCGACTGTCGTATTCTATACCGAAAAGATTGAGTACGGTGGGCATTACGTCAAACGATGATACGGGCTTATCTATCGTTATCGGAGACGATATTTCGTTTGACCAGATAAAAAATACGCCTTTTTCACGTTGAATATTGTTTTTCGGTCTGCTTCCGTATAATTCTGATAGCGGATCGGTCCCGTTTTTCTGCCATGAAGCCGATAATCCGTAAGGATAGTGGTCGTTTGACAGTACTATTACGGTATCGTTTAAGATATTTGCTTCTTTAAGCTCGGATATAAGCTCTTTTAAGGCTTTTTCAAGCTCGTACTGAGCGGAAAGGTAGGCTCTTACGCTTTCCGAGTACGGCAGATCGTCTGTTACCGTTTTGTTTTTGCGAGCTATGGCGTTTTCGGAAAACGAATAATTATTGTGACCGCTTACGGTGAGATAATAGGTGAAAAACGGCTCATCGTCGTTTGTATATACCTTGGCGGTGGCTTTTATCATTTCATAGTCCGAGCTCGGCCAACCGGGGGAAAGATATTTTGAAATATCAAGCTCCGACGCAGTGCCTTGTAAGACCGAGCCGCCCGAACCGTACCAGCTCATCTTCATCTTCGGGTGAGTTGTATTGCGCTTGTAGTAGGTATAACTGTTGTTGTGAAATCCTCGGACGTTATAACCGTTTTTCGCAAAGAGCGCGGGAAGAGAATATTCGAGGTTTTTCTCCGACGCAAGCTGCATTGACATTCCTTTTTCTCCGCTATCGCGTTTCGGGACCTGCGACAGTAGGAGCGCGTATTCTCCTCCGGACGTTGATTCTCCGAACGAAGGTTGGTAATAATCCGTGAAAACTAAGCCCTCGTTTTTAAGTCGGTAAAGCGTCGGAGTGAGGTCTTTTGAAACGGCATACGGCGAAAGCGCTTCGGCACATATAAAAACGATGTTCTTGCCCTTGAATATGCCGGTATATTCGTTCTTTTCGGTCGGCTTGACGGAAGAAAAATAAGAAGCCAAAGACTTTATATATTTGTTTTTCGTGAGATCCGATATATCGCTTAGATTTATGTCGGATAACTGATAATTTGCTTCTTTTGATATCGAAACGGAAATATCTTGTTTTATATTCTTGAGTGCGGTTTCCTCTTTCAGCGAATATTTTGCGTTCAGACGAGTAGAGGTCAGCAGTCCGAAGGTAGGAACACATTCGTTGAAATCGTAAGAAAATGTGTACCGCTCCGAAAGAGCGACGGGCTTTGTTTTGTCGCCATTAATATACGCTTTTGCGAATATTCCGAATACAAGCGCAAAAAGTAACAATGCGACTCTTGGGGTTACTTTGTGTTTTGGTAAAAAATCAAATCTTCGGGAAAAGACGGCGAGCAGTATCGGCGGCAGAAAAAACGCGATAATATATACAGCTCCGCCGACTATCGCCCGTATTACGTTGCCGCCGAATCCGCTTACGACGTCGGACGCCATGCCGAATATTGTTTCGGGAGGATAGAAGAAACCGAATGATCTGAATAACAGCGCTTCCGTGAGAAACCACAGAGAGATGATAAAAAGCACGAAAACGGAGAAAATACGGTTTAAAGCGCCGCTCGGAAAGAGCGTGCATACAAAGAATACCGCCGCTCCTATCGAAAGCGAAAAGAAAAGAATGATAGGGGCTTTTCTTATCTCGTTTTTCGTGAAGAGAAGGAGCAGTAATTCAAAAACAAATATTATACACGAATACACGGCGGCGGTCGCGAGATAGCTTGCCGAGCTTTTTGTTTTTTTCATGATAATTGCCTCGCTAAATAACTTGCGTAATATAAGTATCTCCGAAGTCGGGGGAAAAACGCCTGTAATATTTATATTATTTTTACATTTATATCCGTAATATAGTTTGACAAAAAATAAAAGTTGTGATACAATATTAAATAATTGTAATATGAGGGCGTATGCCCCGAGCAAAATACCAGCTGATATTAAGGATTACCGAAATGACATCATTTATAGAACAGGCGGAAAAAAAGGAATATCCCGTGCTTCCGCTCAGAGGAACGGTAGCTTTTCCCGGAGTACCGTTAAGTATAGAGCTTGAAAGAAAGATATCCGTAAAGGCCTTTGACGAGGCGTTCAAAAACGATCTTCCGATACTGCTCCTTACGCAGAAGCTGCTTACCGACACAGAACCTAACGAGGAGTCTTTTTACGAGATCGGAACGGTCTGTGCCATAAAGCAGTTCGTTCGCTTGTCGAACGGAAATGTAAGGCTCGTGGTAAGCGGAACGGCAAGAGCGGACATAGTCTCTCTGATCCCGCCGAAATCAAGTGGCTCGTGGTACGCGAAATGTATCGAAAAGCACGTGTATTGTCCGGATAATATCCGAATAAGCGCGCTTCGCCGTGAGGCGGAGGATACGCTTTTGAAGTATAGCGAATGTACGTCCGAGCTTTCTCCGAGATTTTTGGCGGAAATGACGGATATAAAGGACGCGGGAGTTTTCGCGGATTTTATCGCGGCTAACATCTTCGGTTCTTACGGAGACAAGATGAAGGTGCTTTCCGAAGCGGACGTCTATGAGAGACTTGTGCTCGTATCGGTAATGCTCAGAGAACAGACCGAGATAGTAAAGCTTCAAAAGGATATACACCAAAAGGTCAAGGGAAGAGTAGATAAAAATCAAAGGGAATATTACATTTCCGAACAGATGAAGGTGCTTAGGACCGAGCTCGGAGAAGATCCGGAGAGCGATGACGATATAGATTCGTACAAGGAAAAGATAAACGCTTCCGGTATGTCCGAAAGCGCAAAGACGCGACTTCTTAAAGAAGCGTCAAAGCTTG
The DNA here is from genome assembly GCA_964520875.1 of uncultured Lachnospiraceae bacterium. Classification (GTDB taxonomy): domain Bacteria; phylum Bacillota; class Clostridia; order Oscillospirales; family CAG-272; genus SIG673. The sequence goes on along the minus strand of CAZFQJ010000026.1, from coordinate 7,547 downwards.
CTCGTATGCCGATAAATTCGGCGGAATACGGAGTCATATGCAATTATCTCGATATATGCCTTGAGCTTCCGTGGAAAACGAAAACGCGCGAAAGAAACGATATATCGGCGGCAAAGCATGTTCTTGACAGAGATCATGACGGACTTGACAAGGTTAAAGAGAGGATACTCGAATACCTTGCCGTAAGACAGATATCTCCGGAGCTGAAAAACCAGATATTATGTCTCGTAGGTCCTCCCGGAACGGGAAAAACGTCTATCGTTCGTTCGGTAGCCGAGGCTCTGAAGCGTAAATACGTAAGAGTGTCGCTCGGCGGCGTCAGAGACGAAGCGGATATACGAGGTCACAGAAAAACCTATATAGGCTCTATGCCCGGAAGGATAATCGAAGGAATGAGACGCGCGGGAAGCGCTAACCCGGTAATGCTTCTTGACGAGATAGATAAGCTTACGCGGGATTCTCACGGAGATCCGGCTTCCGCGCTTATGGAGGTGCTCGATTCCGAGCAAAATAAAGAGTTCAGAGATCACTTTTTGGAGCTTCCGTTCGATCTTTCGGACGTAATGTTTATCGCTACCGCGAACACGCTCGATACGATCCCCGCACCTCTTCTTGACCGTATGGAGATAATAGAGCTTAAGAGCTATTCCGAGGCGGAAAAGATCTCGATACTGAAGCGTCATCTTATTCCGAAGCAGTTCAAAAAGCACGGTTTAAGTAAGAATACGCTTAGAATAAGCGACGGCGCGCTCTCCGAGCTCATAAACGGATATACAAAGGAAGCGGGCGTCCGTAACCTTGAAAGAGAGCTTGCGGGTCTTTGCAGAAAAGCGGCTAAACGCCTTATGGAAGAGCCGGAGCTCGGAAGGATCGATGTTACCGTAAAGAACATAGCGTCCTTTATGGGACCGCGTAAGGTGATCGCAGAAAGGATCTCGTCCGAAAACGAGGTCGGAGTGGTAAACGGTCTTGCGTATACCGAAGCCGGCGGCGCTCTTCTTAAAGTAGAGGTAGCGGCGGTTCCTGGAAGCGGAAAGCTGGAGCTTACCGGCTCTATCGGAGACGTTATGAAGGAATCCGCGAAAGCTGCGGTCACCTATATACGTTCTCATACCGACGAATGGAATATAGACGGGAATTTCTATAAGGAAAAGGATATACATATCCATTTCCCCGAGGGCGCAGTACCGAAGGACGGTCCTTCCGCCGGAGTTACCATGGTGAGCGCTCTTGTAAGCGAGCTTTCCGGCAGAGCGGTCAAGAACACCGTTGCGATGACCGGAGAGGTCACGCTCAGAGGCAAGGTGCTTCCGATAGGCGGACTTAAGGAAAAGACCATGGCGGCGTACAAGGCGGGAGTCAAGACCGTTCTTATTCCGAAAGAGAACGAAAGAGATCTTGCGGATATCGATAAGACCGTTCGCGAAAATCTCGAATTCGTTACGTGCGTAACGGTAGACGACGTGCTCAGAAGAGCGCTCGTCTGAAAGGAAGATTCACATGGTTGTAAAAAACGCTGAGCTTAAGCTGACGGTCGGAAACGCAAAGCAGTTTCCGTGGGACGGAAAGGCGCAGATCGCATTTTCAGGACGCTCGAATGTAGGAAAAAGCTCGCTCATAAATGCTCTTATCGGGAGAAAGTCGCTTGCTCGCGTGAGTTCTGCTCCCGGAAAGACGATAACGGTAAATTTTTACTCGGTAAACGGAGAGTTTTATTTAGTAGATATGCCCGGCTACGGTTACGCCAAACGAAGCCCGGAGCAAAAAAAGCAATGGTCCGCGCTTACGGACGGCTATTATACGAGGAACGGTTCTCACGGTACTCTCAAAGCCGTCGTTCAGCTCATAGACATGAAGGTCGGCGCGACCGCAGACGATATGACAATGCTCGATTGGCTCTCTCAAACAGACGTCGATTGGTTCATCGTTGCTACAAAAGCGGATAAACTGAATAAGACCGAAAGAGAACGAGCGCTTAAGGAGCTCAAAGAGCTTGCCGGTGATCGCGACGTGATACCGTTTTCCTCGCTCTCGGGCGAAGGAAAGAACGAGATACTCGGCAGGATAGGCTCCGCCGTATATGGCAGATAGAAACAAAGAGGAATCAAAATGGATAACAGATACGTAATGGAAAGTTGTTCCGTAAACGAGAAAGGACATCTTACGCTTGCGGGACTCGATACTGTGGAGCTTGCCGAAAAATACGGTACTCCGCTATTGGTAATGGACGAGGACAAGATAAGAGAGACGTGTCGGATATATAAAAAGGCGATGACCGAAAATTTCGGAGAAGACGCGCTTCCGCTCTTTGCCTCGAAGGCTTTGTCATTCAAGAGAATGTACGGTATAGTGGCGGAGGAGGGACTCGGAAGCGATGCGGTATCCTCAGGCGAGCTATATACCATGTCAAAATCGGGCTTTGATATGAAAAACGTTGTTTTTCACGGAAACAACAAGACCGATAGCGATATCAGATATGCAATGGAGCTCGGCTGCGGCAGATTCGTCGTTGATAATACGGACGAGCTGAGGGCGGTAGACTCGGCGGCGGCGGAAATGGGAATAAAGCAGAAGATAATGCTCCGTATAACTCCCGGAATAGATCCGCATACGCATAAAGCGGTAGTTACCGGAAGCGTCGATTCCAAGTTCGGAAGCGCGATAGCGACGGGACAGGCGGAAGAGATAGTCAGAGCCGCGATCGAATGTGCAAATGTAGAGCTTACGGGCTTTCATTGTCACATAGGAAGTCAGATATTTGAGGTTTCGCCATTTGAAGAGGCGGCGGCGATAATGACGGAGTTCATAGCCGATATGAAAAAGAAGCTCGGATTTACGGCAAAAGAGTTAAACCTCGGCGGCGGCTTCGGAGTGCGCTATGTAAAGGAACACCCGTTCTTTGACTACGCAGACGCTATAAAGAAGCTTGCCGATACCATGAAAAAGATATGTGCAAAATACGATCTTGACATGCCGCGGATAATGATGGAGCCGGGACGCTCTATCGTTGCGGCGGCTGGACTTACGCTCTATACCGTCGGTTCCGTAAAGCATATACCGAATATAAAGAACTACGTTTCCGTGGACGGCGGTATGACGGATAACCCGAGGTACGCGCTTTATCAGTCTCAGTATGAGATAACCCTTGCAAATAAGGCTTCGGAAAGGACGGATAACGTGTATTCCGTTGCGGGAAGATGTTGCGAGAGCGGAGATCTGATAGCGGAGAACGTAAAGCTTGCGAGAGCCGAAAAGGGCGATATACTTGCCGTGCTCGTCACAGGCGCATATAACTACTCTATGGCTTCCAATTATAACAGAGTTCCGAGACCTGCGGTAGTCATGGTAAAGGACGGATCCTCTTACGTCGCGGTAAGGCGCGAGAGCTTTGAAGATATCACAAGGAACGATATGTAATGCTGATACAAATACTTCAGAGCGACTTTACGATCGCTCAAAAGCTTTTTTGTCTGATATTTCTGCCTTTGATAGTGCTTTTTAGCTTGAGTCTTCATGAATACGGTCATGCGCTTGCGAGCACTCTTCAAGGCGACCCGACGCCTAAGCGCTCCGGAAGGTTGACGGCAAATCCCCTAAAGCATCTTCACCCGATAGGAACGATTTGTATGCTCATATGCGGCTTCGGTTGGGCTATACCGGTGCCGGTCGATCCGAGATATTATAAAAATCCGAAAAAGGGAATGGCGCTCACGGGAGCGGCGGGACCGCTCGTAAACATACTTATAGGCGTTTATTCTCTCGTTATGCTATGTCAGGCGGTCTGGCTCAAAGAGACCGGGCTTTTTATGTACATGCCGCTTATAAACAAGATACCGACCGAGATATATTCTGCGATCTGCGATCTGCTCTATATAGCTTATTACTGCAATATAATGCTCGCAATATTCAATCTTCTGCCAATACCGCCTCTTGACGGCTCGCGCATAGCTTACGCGGTACTTCCGGACAAGTATTATTTCGGTGTAATGAGATACGAAAAGATAATAATGCTCGTAATGATACTTCTTCTTTGGACGGGCGCGTTTACCGGAGTTTTTGAAACGGTGGCGGACGGAATACTGAGCGCCGTAAGCACGGCAGTATTCCGTATCCTCGGCATGTCTGCCGAATTTTTGATAAAGTTAAAATAACAGAAGGTAACTTTAAGCAATGGAAAAGCTTAATTTCAACGTAGAAACGTTCGAAGGACCGCTCGATCTTCTGCTTTCTCTGATAAAGAAGAACGAGATGAGTATCTTCGATATACAGATACACGTCCTCTTTAAGCAGTATATGGAATATCTGGCTATGATGGAGAAACTCGATATCGATATCGCCGGAGAATTTATAACTATGGCTGCCGAGCTTATGCTCATAAAGAGTCAAATGCTCCTGCCGCGAAGCGAGGAAGAGGAGTCTCCTGTCAAGCGCTTACAGATAGCCGTAATGGAATATGCAAAGGCTAAGTATGCGGCTGAATATCTTAGGGAAAAATGGTCCGATAATACAGGTGTGGCGTACAGAGAGCCTCAGGAGCCGGAGCGCGGACTTCCGCTTCATTACGAAATAAAGGCGCTTGAACGGGCATTCAGAAGAATGGTCGCGAGAAGCAGTATGATGAAGGAGATCCAGAGAAAGCCCGAGCAGACTCTTGAAAATCTCTTAAAGCATAAGGTAACGCCGATACCCGTAAAAGTCATAGCTATAATGAGATACCTTTATAAGCACGGGGAGACGGATTTCGAGACAATACTTCTCAACAACGAAACGAGATCGGATCTGATAGCGACATTTGCCGCCGCTCTGGAGCTTGTAAAATTTCAGAGGGTATTTTTGGGCGGCGACTACGATAATCCGACGCTCATTCTCAATATGTCGCATGAAATAGAAAAAGCGGATACGAGTGAACGCTACGACGAAAAAAACGAAAGCGAGGAAACGGTCGATGGAAGATGAATACGAACAGACTAAGATAGACGTACCGGAGACTGTCGAAACGGAGACGTCAGAGACGGCGGAGAACGAAAAGAAAGACTCCGAAAATTCCGAAAGACGCGGACGCGCGGAGGGAAAACGTCAAAGAAACGTGATGCAATCGGCTGACGCAGAGACTCCGACGGTCGAAAAGATGTCAAAAGAAAAGGCTATGCAGGTCCTGGAGGCTATAATGTTCGCGAACGGAGACGAGGTATATTACGATCAGTTCGCAAAGATAATAGGCTATACCACCAAGGAGGCAATGAAGATAGTCGACGCTTATGCGAAGCTTTACGATAACGATACATTTCCGCGCGGAATAAGAATGGTCAAGTATGAAAAATGCTGCCAGCTTACAACTTTGCCCGAGCTTGGCGAGTATGTTACGCAGATGATAGGTATAAGAGGCGAGCCTCAGCTCAGCGCCGCGGCTATGGAAACGCTTGCGATAATAGCATACAATCAGCCCGTGACCAGAGCTTACATAGAGCAGGTAAGACGTGTTGACAGTACAAGACCGATAACCGTGCTCCTTGACAGAGAGCTGATAGAGGAAAAGGGACGGCTTGAGGTTATAGGACGTCCGAGACTCTTCGGTACGACTCAGAACTTTCTTAAAACGTTCGGCATAACTTCGCTTGAGGAGCTTCCGTCGCTTGATCTTTTCGCTACGGAAGGTTAAAGTACCCCGTGCATAAATATCCGTAAAGGAGGTGCGGTAAGAAATGATACTGCTCATAATACTTGCGGTCGTCCTTGCGATACTTGCGATCATTTTGACGGCTTACGTCAGAGTCGAAGTCGGTTACGGAAAAAACGGACCGAACTTGACGGTAAGATTTTTGTTCTTTTCTTACCGCATATTCGGAGGAAAGAAAAAAAAGCTCAAAAAAAGAGATTTCAAAATAGGCAGATTTCGCAGAAGAAAAAAGCGCGTGATGAAAAAATACCGCGTAAAGACCAAGGAAAAGAAACCGAAGAAAAAGCGCGCACATACGGAAAAGCAAAGCTTAAAAAAACGTGTGGAAGATATATATTTGAGCTTCGAAGAAGCGCTGAAAGCGTTTCCGAAGGCGCTTAAGATACGCTTTAAAAGCTTGGAGATAGCGGTAGGCGGTAAGGACGCGCATGACATGGCTTTAAATTACGGCTATGTCATACAGGGAGTGCAGTACGTTATATCCGTTCTCGGAAGCTATACCTGTCTCTATACGGATAAAAATTCGTCGGTAGCCGTTTATCCGGCGTTTAGCGACGGAAAGTGGAAAGCCGATGCCGATATAGAGGTAAAGATAAGGACGATCTCCGGTATACGTCTCGGCTTGTCATTTTTGAAGGGATATCTAAGATATAAAAAACGCCGAGCGGCGTCAATGTCGGTCAAAAACGCCGACGCGACCGCTTGATCAAGATAAAACAAAAATGCCGTTATTTACACGGCGAAGGGAGAAATTTATGGCTGATAACAGAATCAACGAAGTGATCGGAACGGCTCTTGAAAAGATAAAGGAGTTATCCGATACCGGAACGATAGTCGGAGAACCGATAAATACCGCTTCCGGAACCGTCATAATACCCGTATCGCGGGTGTCTGTCGGATTTGTTTCCGGCGGAGTGGATTTTGGTACGAAGAAGGACGCCGATAAGAGCACGAAGGTTAACGATTCCTTCGGCGGAGGCGGCGGAACGGGACTTACCGTTATACCGATAGGATTTTTGATAGTGAAAGCAAGCGGAGACGTGGATTTTCTGCCCGTTGCTTCTACTGTCGTGCGTAACGACAGTACTGTCGCCGCGGTAGGAGATATAATAGAGAAGTCGCCCGACATAATAAAGAGACTTAAGGAAGTATTCAAGAAAGAGCCGCCCGAAGCTTCTTTCTGAGAATAATAACCGTTTTTCCGTCATAGTATTTACAAAAACGATGACGGAGAAACGAAGATGAGATTATCGAGAGTAATAGCGCTTACGCTTGCCGTGACAACGGTGACCGCGCTTACCGCGTTCTTTTCGGAGGCGGATATCGGGGAGAAAACGCAGCTTCCGTTTGAAGAAATAATAAGCGGAGCGAAAGAAAATGATGACGAAAAGCCGTTTGCCTTGATAAAAAGCGGCGCGTTCATAGATGAAAGCGAGCTTTATGTTTCCGCTAAGAGCGCAATACTTTGTACAGACGACGGAACGGTGCTCTACGGAAAACAGGAAGATGTTCCGCTTCCCATGGCGAGTATAACCAAGGTGATGACCGCAGTCGTTGCGCTTGAGATGTCGGACGACCTGTCTAAGGTCGTGAAGGTGCCGTTCGAGGCGGTCGGGATCGAGGGAAGCTCGGTGTATTTGAAGGACGGAGAGAGCGTTACGCTTGAAATGCTGATATACAGCTCAATGCTTGAAAGCGCAAATGACGCAACGACGGCGCTTGCGATATCGTTGGCGGGAAGCCAAGAGGAGTTCGTTACGCAGATGAACCGAAAGGCAAAAGCGCTCGGAATGGAGAGTACGTCGTTTGCAAATCCGCACGGACTTCCGGCGGCAGATTGTTGATCTGCCCTCCGAGGTTGGCGTAGGTG
>CAZFQJ010000025.1:0-15942 GCA_964520875.1 uncultured Lachnospiraceae bacterium | reverse complement strand
TATGCTCGTATTTTGCGCCGACTTCTCGTTTCGGTACGCCGGAGGATCTTATGTACTTTGTCGACACCATGCATAAAAACGGTATCGGAGTCATACTCGACTGGGTACCCGCGCATTTTCCGAAGGACGAGCACGGACTTTACAGGTTCGACGGAACGAGACTTTACGAATATCAAGGAGACGACCGCGTCGGCAACGCCGTCTGGGGCACCAGATATTTCGACGTGGCAAGAAACGAGGTTCAATGCTTTCTGATATCAAGCGCGCTCTTCTGGATAGAAAAATACCATATAGACGGACTTAGGATAGACGCCGTCGCCTCGATGCTCTATCTTGACTTTGACAAAAAGCCCGGCGAATGGGTCCCGAACATCTACGGCGACAACAAAAATCTCGAAGCGATCGCGTTTTTCCAAAAGCTGAACACCGAGATCCTTTCTCGCCACCCGGACGTTATGATGATAGCCGAAGAATCTACCGCATGGTCGAAAATAACCTCTCCGCCATCGGAGGGAGGACTTGGTTTCAATTTTAAATGGAATATGGGTTGGGCAAACGATATGTACGACTATGTCTCGACCGACCCGCTCTTCCGCAAATACAAACATTCAAAGCTAAATTTTTCGATGATGTACGCTTTCAGCGAAAACTTCATTCTTCCCGTCTCTCACGACGAAGTGGTACACGGCAAATTATCGCTCATAAACAAAATGTTCGGCTCTTACGAAGATAAATTCAAGGGAATGAAGCTGTTTATGGCGCATATGACCGCACACCCGGGCAAAAAGCTTATGTTCATGGGGTGCGAATACGGTCAGTTCCGCGAATGGGATCACGAAAATCAGCTCGAATGGTTCATGCTCGACTACGAAACTCACAGAAATCTTCAGAGCTACTCTGCGGCGGTAAATCATTTTTATCTTGAAAACGATCCGTTCTGGGCTGACGACTTCTCGTGGAACGGATTTCGCTGGATAGCGGCTGACGAAGCTGATCGAAATTTTCTCGCGTATCAGCGGTTCGGAAATCAAGACCGCTCGATAGTTTGCGTATTCAATTTTTCCGGAATAGATATAAAAGATCAGCCTATTTCTCTGCCCGACGATAAAAACGACACGAATGGCTCTTCCGAATGGAACTGCGTGTTTTTCTCCGAGGACAAGCAATACGGAGGAGGATCGGATCTCCCCTCTCCTATCGTGTTTAAAAACGGAAAGGGTACCGTTTCGCTCCCCGCGCTCTCAGCCGCTTATTTCGTAAAGGGTAAAAGTAACGAAATATTCATCTGAGTCCCATAAGCTCACCGAATCAAATAACGGAACGCGTCCGTGAAAATACATTATTTTGGAGGTTTTCATGTTCAAGAAAAAAGAATGGGTAGCCATGCTGCTCGCAGGCGGTCAAGGCAGCCGTCTGTACACACTGACAGAAAAGACCGCAAAACCGGCAGTACCGTTCGGAGGAAAGTACCGTATAATAGATTTTCCTCTTTCAAACTGTATAAACTCGGGTATCGACACCGTCGGAGTCCTGACGCAGTACCAGCCCCTCGTGTTAAATGAGTATATCGGCAACGGAGAACCGTGGGATCTCGACCGAGTATACGGAGGCGTCCGTGTGCTTCCGCCGTACCAAGGGCACAAGAGCGCCGCGTGGTACAAGGGAACGGCAAATGCCATATACCAAAATATCAATTTCATAGAGCGTTACGATCCGGACTACGTCATAATCCTTTCCGGAGACCACATATATAAAATGGACTACAACGCTATGCTTCAATATCATAAAGAGCATAACGCCGCATGTACGATAGCGGTACTTGACGTTCCGCTTGAACAAGCGAGCCGCTTCGGTATAATGAATACAAATCCCGACGGCTCCATATACGAATTCGAAGAAAAGCCGAAAAATCCGAAAAGCACAAAGGCTTCCATGGGCATCTATATCTTTAACAAGAAGCAGCTTTTCGATTACCTTATAGCAGACGAAGCCGATCCCGCTTCGTCGAACGATTTCGGAAAGAACATAATCCCCGCCATGCTTGCAAACGGCGAAAAGCTCGTAGCTTACGAATTCAGCGGATATTGGAAAGATGTCGGAACGATACAGAGCCTTTGGGAAGCAAATATGGATCTCCTCGGAAGCTCTCCCGTTTTCGATCTCCACGATCGCTCATGGCGCATATTTTTCAGAAACTCCCCTCTCCCGCCGCATTTCGTGGGAAGCGGAGCGAGCATTTCGAATTCGATAGTCACGGAAGGCTGCGAGATATACGGAAACGTTAAAGACAGCGTACTTTTCAACTCTGTAAAAATAGCTCCGAACGCAACGGTAAGGGACAGCGTCCTTTTGCCCGGAACCGTAATAGAGGCGGGCGCTACCGTGGAATATTCGATAATAGACAGTAATACCGTAATATCCTCGGGCGTACACATAGGCGCGCCTAAGGACTCCGGAGCCGAAATAACGGTCATCGGAAGCGACCTTATCGTAACCAAAGAGCATGCGATAGCCCCCGGCTCTATGGTCAACGAAGCTTATTTAAAAGATAATGAAAGGATATAAACGGTAAGAATTATGAATGCAGCCGGTATAATTTTCTCAAACATACATGACAAGAACATTACTGAGCTTACCAGCAGGCGCACCATGGCGTCCATTCCTTTTGCCTGCCGTTACCGTCTCATAGATTTTGCGCTCTCGAATATGGTAAACTCCGGTATAACGAATATCGACGTTATCGCGCATTACAATTACCATTCTCTAATGGATCACATAGGAAACGGAAAGAACTGGGATCTTGCGAGAAGAACGGGAGGAATAAAGATACTTCCTCCTTATATCACGGCTTATGCGAATTCATCGAATACGCTCTATAACACCCGTCTCGAAGCGCTGAAGAGCGTTATACATTCCATTTCGAATATAAGAGAAGAATATATAGTGCTTTCCGACTGCGACGTTATATGCAATATAGACTTCGACGCTCTCCTTAAATATCACATAGACCGTAAAGCCGACGTTACCATGGTGGTAAAAAACCTTGACTTAAACGATCGTTCTCCCGACAAGAACGTAGTCTACCGTTCGGACTCGAACGGTATGATAACCGATATAATCTCTCACCCTCTCGATCTTCGCGGAAATCACGACATAGCCCTCAATATCTGGATAATAAACAAGGATCTGCTCATAAGCATGGTAAACGACGCTATCGCTCACGGGTATGTAAATTTCAGCCGTGACATACTTGCAAGAAATATAGGCAGACTGAAGATGCAGGTATACAAGCACACGGGCTTCAGCTCGGTCGTATCGTCATTTGAAGACTATTACTCGGTAAGCATGAAGCTCCTTAAAGACAGAGAGATAAGGCGCGCTTTATTTGAGATACCGGAAAGACCGATCTTTACAAAGGTAAGAAATTCCGCTCCGACAAAATATATAGGCGGCGCCCAAGCCTCAAATTCTCTGATCGCCGACGGTTGCATAATAGAAGGAACGGTAGATAACTCCATATTATTCAGAGGGGTACGCGTAGGAAAAGGCGCGGTCGTAAAGAACTCTATCCTTTTCCAGGATACCGTCATATCCGATAACGCTTATCTCAACTGCCTTGTAACCGACAAAAACGTAGTCATACGCGACGGCAGGATCCTTTCCGGTCACGAGACCATGCCGGTATATATCGAAAAAGGCAGAATGATCTGACCTTCACTCAAAACACATATTCACGAAAGGAAAAAATAAATATGCCGAAAAGTAAAAAAGTCCTGTTCGTAGCCTCCGAGGCTCTCCCGTTCGCTTCTACCGGAGGACTCGCCGACGTTATCGGTTCTCTTCCCTCGGCGCTCGTAAAGAACGGTATAGACGCGCGCGTAGTGATACCTTATTACAGTTCATTCAAATACAAAAGCTCTGTCAGCGCCTCCTATCTCTGCGATTTTACGGTAAAGCTCGGCTGGCGTAACCAATACTGCGGTATATTCACAACGGTACAGAACGGAATAACCTTCTACTTTATCGATAACGAATATTACTTCAACAGACAATCTCTCTACGGAAGCTACGACGACGGTGAGCGTTACGCTTATTTCAGCAAAGCGGTCCTTGAAATGCTTCCGAAGATAGATTTCTTTCCGGACATACTGCACACAAACGACTGGCAATCTGCTTTGGTCGGTATCTATCTAAAACAGATATACCGTTCCGTCGATTACAATTACCGCCCGATACGAGTCGTTCATTCGATACACAATATAGAATATCAAGGCATATACGATCATGCCATTTTGGGAGACATTTTCGATCTTGCTCCCGAATACGCGTCGATAGTTGACTATAACGGCGCGATAAACCTGACAAAAGGCGCTATCGTTTGTTGCGACAGACTTACCACGGTAAGCCCGACATACGCAAAAGAGATATGCACACCCGCATATTCCGCGGGACTTCACCACATAATAAACCAATATGCGTTCAAAACGTGCGGTATAATAAACGGAATAGATCAAGACTACTACGATCCCGCTACCGACCCGGCGTTATATTCGACCTATACCACCCCTAACGGAAAGCTGAAAAACAAGCTGCCGTTACAAAAAGAGCTCGGACTTCCCGAAAGAGCGGATGTTCCTATGATCGCCATGATAACGCGCCTGACGTCTCACAAGGGCGTTGATCTCGTTACCGCGGTAATAGACGATCTGCTCCGTGACGACGTACAGTTCGTGCTTCTCGGCACGGGCGATCCCGGATTTGAAAGCTTCTTCAGAAGACTTGAAGAAAAATATCCGGACAAAGTAAAGGCAGTAATAGCATACGACAAAGCGCTTTCGAAGAAAATATACGCGGCAGCCGACATCTTTTTGATGCCTTCGAAGAGCGAGCCGTGCGGACTCGCGCAGATGATAGCTTCAAGATACGGCGCGATACCGATAGTTCGCGAGACAGGCGGACTCTTTGACACGATAAAATACTATAACGACGAAACGGAAGAAGGCAACGGATTCACCTTTACGCGTTACAACGCCCACGATATGCTCTACACGGTAAGAAAAGCGATAGGTCTCTACCGCGACTATAAAGACAAATGGAACGCTCTTGCCGCAAAGGTAATGAAAACAGATTTTTCATGGGACGTTTCCGCAAAGGCTTATGCAAGGCTTTATGACGAAGTTCTGAACCTCGAAGGCTGAAACGCAAAAATTCCGATATCAAACCACTGCAACCAAAGCAAAGAAAGGCTGTCATTTAATATGCAATCCAATACAAAATCTCAAAAAACCGTCAAAACCCAAAACGAAAACACCGAGATATCCGCAACTTTAAGAGAAGATCTTGAATCAAAGCTTAAGCGCTACTACGGCGTACAACCGTCTGAAGCGTCATACGATCAGATGTACCGCTCGGTAGTCCTTTCGGTAAAGGACATACTGATGCGTAAACGTGCGGACCAGCACAACAAGGTCAAGCAGACCAATTCCAAGCGCGTATATTATATGTGTATGGAATTTCTTATCGGCCGTTCGCTCAAAAACAATCTCTGTAATCTCGGTCTTGACGGCGAATACCGTGATATCCTTTCGGATTACGGCTTCGATCTTGACAAAATATACGATAAAGAGAGCGACGCGGGACTCGGAAACGGCGGTCTCGGCAGACTTGCCGCCTGTTTTATGGACTCTCTCACCACTCTCGGTTATCCTGCCGCGGGATTTTCGATCTGTTACGAATACGGACTGTTCCGCCAGAAGATCGTAGACGGAGTTCAGGTAGAGCTTCCGGATATATGGCTTCCCGAGGGAGAATGTTGGCTCGTTCCACGTTCCGATAAGGCGTATACCGTTAGATTCGGCGGAAAAGTAGTGGAAAAATGGGAAAACGGAAAGCTTAATATAGCTTACGAAAACTGCGACGAGGTACGCGCCGTCCCATATGACATGATGATATCCGGCGCCGACACCGAGGCTTGCAACTATCTGCGACTCTGGAGAGCGCACAGCACGACGAATTTCAATATGTCTCTCTTTTCTCAGGGACAATATGTAAAAGCAATGGAGCAGAACACCAATACCGAGATAATCTCAAAGGTTCTCTACCCTTCGGATAACCATAACGAGGGCAAGCTCTTACGCCTAAGTCAGCAATATTTCCTCTGCTCGGCGTCGCTCCAATCGATAATAGCCGATCACCTTGCGGCTTACGGTTCTCTCGACAGTTTTTCGGACAAGGTCGCCATTCATTTAAACGACACGCACCCCGCGCTCTGTATTCCGGAGCTTATGCGTATCCTTATGGATATATATTCGTATTCATGGGAAGACGCATGGAGAACGGTTACAAGCGTGTTCTCTTACACGAATCACACGGTAATGCCCGAGGCTCTCGAACAATGGAACGAAGATTTCTTCCGCCTGAAGCTCCCGAGGATACACACCATAATCACCGAGATAAACCGCCGCTTCTGTGCGGATCTGTGGAATCTCTACCCGGGTGACTGGGACAGGATATCTCGTATGGCGGTGCTTGCCGACAACAATATACGAATGGCTAACCTTTCGATAATCGGCTCGCATACCGTAAACGGAGTTTCGGCGCTTCATTCCGAGATACTCAAAAACGACGTGTTCCACAATTTCTACAAAAAAGATCCCGAAAAGTTCCGAAACGTGACCAACGGTATAGCTCACAGGCGCTGGCTCTGTTACTCGAACCCCGGTCTTACTTCTCTGCTCGACGAATGTATAGGTACCGCTTACAAAAAAGAACCCGAAAAGCTTTCGGAATTCTTGAAATACGAAAACGACTCTTCTGTCCTTGAAAGACTCGAAAAGATAAAACACGAAAACAAGATCAGATTTGCCGAATACGCAAAGAACCGCACGGGAATAACGCTTGATCCCGATTCGGTATTCGACGTACAGGTAAAGCGGCTTCACGAATATAAGCGTCAGCTCCTTAACGCTTTGAGGATCATAAGCCTTTATAGCGATCTTCTGGAAAATCCCGATCTTGATATCACGCCGCAGACGTTCATCTTCGGAGCGAAAGCCGCTCCCGGATACGATATGGCTAAAAATATAATAAAGCTGATATGGTCTATATCCGCCGAGATCGAAAAAAATCCCAAGATAAGAGAAAAGCTTCGCGTCGTATTCATGGAGGATTACAACGTATCAATGGCAGAGGTTCTCATACCGTCAGCCGAGATAAGCGAACAGATATCTCTCGCAGGCAAAGAAGCTTCCGGTACGAGCAATATGAAATTCATGATAAACGGAGCCTTAACATGCGGAACGCTTGACGGTGCGAACCTTGAGATGCACGATATCCTCGGAGACGACGATATATACATCTTCGGTCTTGATTCTCACGAGGTCGAAGAGCTTTGGAAGCGCGGTTATCACGCCTCCGACTACTACCGTACAAACGCCCGTATACACAACGCCGTAGACCGTCTTTCGATCGGATTTAACGGAACGTCGTTTGCCGATATGCTCCATTATCTCATCATCGGCTACGGAGTCGCCGACCCGTATATGTGCCTTGCGGACTTCGAATCCTTCTTCTCCGTTCACGAAGCTATGTTAAACGATTACAAGGACAAAGAAAAATGGAACCGCAAAGCTCTGCACAACATTGCAAAAGCGGGATTTTTCGCGGCAGACCGTTCGATACGCGACTATGCGGACAATATCTGGCATATAAAGCCCGTATATTGATGACATGAAAAAGCGGAGAAGCGTTATATAGTTACCTTAAAACGCTTCTTCGCTTCTCTTTATTTAAAAACAGAAAGATATACAATATATGTTTAAAGATCGATACACACAAAAAAACGAATACGGAATAGAATTCTTTTTAAAAACGAGCGGTACAGTAAAACGCTCTCCCTGCGCCGCATTTCCGAAAGGAGCGGGTATAAGGATAGTATTCCGCGTTTCAAGATCGCTCGACGCTTTTCGTTTCAGCCCTTCCCTCACATCGGATAAAGACGGAAGCGTAGTTACTCCGAAATGCTTCTGGCGCGGACTTGATAAAGGATATGATATATACGAGACCGAGATAACGGACCTCGGCATAGGACTTTATTTTCTGTCCGCTATGTATATCTCGGTTGACGGACAAAAGGCGTTCGTTTTTCCCGATCTTAGTACTGCTTTGCCGATCACCGTATATTCAGCTGATTTTTCGACTCCGAGCGACTTCAAGGGCGGAGTCATGTACCAGATATTCGTTGACAGATTCGCAAAAAGCGAAAAACATGCTCTGCCGATAAAAGAAGGCGCGTATATCGAAAGCGACTGGGATAACGGTATACCGGCATATCCCGAAAACCCGGGAGACGATTTTAACAACAACTGCTTTTTCGGAGGTTCGCTTTACGGAGTTACCGAAAAGCTTGATTATCTTAAAGATCTCGGCGTTAACATAATATATCTTAACCCGATATTCGACGCCGCGTCAAATCACAAGTACGACACCTCCGACTACATGAAGATAGACGAGATGTTCGGGGGCGAAAAAGCGTTCGGAAAACTCGTAAGAGAAGCCGAAAAACGCGGTATCGGCATCATTTTGGACGGTGTTTTCAATCACACGGGAGCGGATAGCGTTTATTTTGACAAAAACGGACGTTACCCTACTCTCGGAGCTTATGAAAGCAAGGAATCTCCGTATTACGGTTGGTATGATTTCAAAGAATATCCGAACGATTACAGTTGTTGGTGGGGCGTTAAGATACTGCCTTCGATAAACAAGGACAATGAGGATTTCCGAAATTTTATATGCGGAAAGAACGGGGTCATACGTCATTACTTAAAAAAAGGAATAAGCGGTTGGAGACTCGACGTAGCCGATGAATTATCCGACGAATTCCTTAATGCTCTGCGCTCGGCAGTTAAATCCGAAAATAAGGACGCGATCATAATAGGAGAGGTATGGGAGGACGCGTCCGACAAGATAGCTTACGGAAAAAGAAGAAGCTATTTTCAAGGCTCACAACTCGACTCCGTCATGAACTATCCTCTCAGAACGGCAATAATCGACTACATCATTTGCAAAAACAGCGATATAATAGCAAATTGTGTATCATCTTTGTATCTGCATTATCCGAAATGCGTTTCCGACGTTCAGATGAATATACTCGGAACTCACGATACGGAACGAATACTGAGCATTCTCGCATGCGACGGAATAAATTTTAAAAAGAACCGCGAGCTTGCCGGCTACAAGATGTCCGAGGGAGCGCGCGCACGAGCCGCCGAACTGCTTAAGCTCGCTTCGTTTTTACTCTTTACATTACCCGGAATACCGTGTATATACTACGGTGACGAAGTCGGAACGGAAGGCGGACGCGACCCCTTCAACCGTCTCCCCTTTCCTTGGAATTCCATTGACGACTCTATACGCTCACATTACAAAAAGCTCGGACTTATAAGAAAAGATAATCCCGAATTTGCCGACGGAGAGCTTAAGATATTGTATGCGGACAAGGGGCTTTTCGCGTTTTCGCGAGGCGATCTTATATGCGCCGTAAACCGCGGAAGCGAATTTATCTTTACATCTGACAAGGATTTTTCCGACATCATGAGCGGTGGTTCGGCTAATAAAAACGCGAACGGAGAATTCTCCTTTACGCTCGCACACAACGCTTTTGCAGTATTTCAAAAGAAATAAAAAAATCGTCCGACTCGGACGATTTTTTTATTTAAAAGCGATATTATTCCTTTTCACCTATTATCATAAGCCAGCGCTGATCGAATTTGATCTCCCCGTTTAAAAGATAAGGCTTAAATCCTGTCTTTTCGCCGCCTTCCATCTCATGTAAGAAATGTTTTGATATATCATTCGAAATATCAACGGGCGTGTCGGTAAGCTTAAGCCATGCGTCAAGCGACACCGGTATATCGGTACGATTCTCTTTTACGACCTTAACGCGAGCTTCTCGGAACATCTCTTCAAATTCTTTTATACTCAGATTACGCACATGTGACGGATCCCGCGCTTTTTCGATCTTGTCCTCTGTATCACGCAAAGCTTCGTCTGCGGCTTCCATATCGATAACCGCAAGCTTTCCGCCCTTCTTTAAGACTCTCGTCATTTCATCAAAGCATTTTTTCGGATCCGAAAAATGATGAAACGCCAATCTCGACAGTACGATATCGAAGCTTTCGTTTGCAAAAGGCAAGCTTTCGGCGTCGCCGCGCACAAACTCCATATTCGATATCCCACGCTTATCGGCTTCGCATCTTCCGACATTAAGCATAGCCTCGGTCATATCAAGGCAGATAACCTTTTTCACGAGCGGAGCAAATGAGCGACCGCATATACACGTTCCCGAAGCTACCTCCAGAACGGTATCGGAGACCTTAGGATCTACGCATGAGATCATATATTCCAGATATTCCCGCTTTGTGAAATTCATCGTTCCGTTTTCAAATCCGCTCGCCTGCTTTGTAAACGAGCTTCTTATTTTTTCGGAATTTGACGCGATCATGTGTATCTCCTTTCCGTTAATTACAATTTTATTCTTTTTTAAGTCCTTTTACGAATTTCTCGATCTTTTCAAGAGCCTGGGTAATGTGCTTTACCGAATACGCATACGATATTCTCGCAAAGCCCTCTCCGCAATCGCCGAAAGCCGTTCCCGGCACGATAGCGACCTTTTCTTCATAGAGAAGCCGCTCACAGAACCGGTCACTCGTAAGACCGAAACCGCTTATGTTGGGGTAAACGTAAAACGCCCCCTCCGGCTCAAAGCAGGAGATCCCTATATTTCTGAGTCCGTCAACTATAAAACGGCGGCGGCGGTCATATTCCTCGGTCATTGTCGCTATGTCGCTATCTCCGTTTTTTAAAGCCTCGATAGCCGCATATTGGCTCGTGGTCGGGGCGCACATTATGGCGTACTGATGTATCTTATGCATCTGCTTCACTATCTCACGCGGAGCGGCAACATAACCCATTCGCCATCCCGTCATAGCGTAAGCCTTTGAAAAACCGTTGACCACTATGGTCCTTTCTCTCATTCCGGGAAGCGAGGCAAAGGAAACGTGTTGTCTGCCGTAGGTCATCTCGGCGTATATCTCGTCGGAAAGAACCAATATGTCTTTATCTCTTATAACATCGGCGATCTCTTCCAGCTCTTCACGCGTCATGATAGCGCCCGTCGGATTGTTCGGGAACGGCAGAACGAGCATTTTGGTCTTAGGCGTGATAGCACGCTTAAGCGTTTCGGGAGTAAGCTTGAATTTATCCTTTTCGTAAGTATCTACAAATACGGGCTTTCCGCAGGCAAGCTCGGTTATCGGACCGTAGCAAACGAACGACGGAACGGGAATTATGACCTCGTCTCCGGGATTTACGGCGGCTCTTATCGCAAGATCTATCGCTTCGCTTCCGCCTATCGTTACTATTATCTCGTCCTTCGGATCGTAATCAAGCTCAAATCTTCTCGTAAGATATTTTGATATCTCTTTTCTTAACTCCATAAGACCGCTGTTTGAAGTATAATACGTCTCTCCGTCCTCAAGAGAACGTATTGCCACGTCTCTTATATGCCACGGAGTAACGAAATCCGGCTGACCTACGGTAAGCGATATCACGCCCTTCATCTCGTCAAGAATATCGAAAAATTTTCGTATTCCCGACGGTTTAAGCTCCGTAGCTCTTTCGGAAAGTATTTTGGAATAGTCTATCACAGTACGTTACCTCTCTTATCCTCGGAAGCGTTGTACGTGACTCCCTTATCTTTATATTTCTTCATTATAAAGTGAGTAGCGGTAGATACTATACCGTCCATGGGAGCAAGTCTGTTGAATACGAAGTTTGAGACCTCCTTCATGCTCTTGGCTTCTATGACAACGAGCAGATCGTAAGC
Organism: uncultured Lachnospiraceae bacterium; assembly: GCA_964520875.1. Lineage (GTDB taxonomy): Bacteria > Bacillota > Clostridia > Oscillospirales > CAG-272 > SIG673. Next base: position 4,058 of record CAZFQJ010000025.1, on the reverse strand, counting down.
TCCGCTCATCAGATATACGCTCTGCACCTCGGGAATAAGGCATATTCTTTCGGCTATACGGTCAAATCCGAGATCCTTTTGAGGGGAGACTCTGACCTCTATCAAAGCGTTGACGTACTCTCTGTCGGTCTTATCCCAATCGACAAGCCCCTTGTATCCGAGGATAACTCCGCTTTCTTCGTATTCCTTTATCTTTCCGGCTATCTCCGCCTCTTCTCTGTCACACATCACCGCAAGCTGCGCGGGAGTAAGCTTTGCATTGCTTTCTATGAGCTTAAGTATGGAATCCATATCGTTATCTTCCTTTCGAATATCGTATTATTTTATTGATATAAGCGTCTTTTCTCCGCCCTTGAACAAAGTGACGTCGTAAAATCCGCATTTTTTCATAAGGGCGTATGCATAATCGATATCGGCGCCGACGTCGCGTACCGTATGACTGTCGGAGCCCACCGTAATATATCTTCCGCCGCATTCCTTATAGAGCGAGAGTATCTCTTCGTCGGGCATTGCAAATCCGAGCCCCTTACGAACGGACGAGGTATTTATTTCAAGCGCCTTTCCGGTCTTTATCATCTCTTTAAATATCGCCTCGAATTTCGGATAAAAGGGCTTCATTTCAAGCGTTCTTTTCGCCATGGCGGAATATCTTATCGGATACGTTATGTGCGCTATCGAATGAACATACGGAACGCCCGCGAGCTTAAGCACGTCGTCAAGCATTCTCGAAAACAGGTTTTCTATCATTCCCTGTTCTGTTTTGGTATAATCTATGTAATAAAAATCCGGAACATTCTTTAAGTTATGAACGGATCCGAGCACAAATTCATAACCGCCTTCCCTTACGAAGTCTTCGGAAAACTCGGGTTTTGAATACGGCTGACCGAGCTCTATACCGTATATTATATCAAGCTTTCCCTTAAACCGTTCCTTAAGCTCCGCTATGACCGTTCTTCTGCGGACAAAATCGCCTTCGATCTTAAGACCGCAATCCTCGCAGTCGACGTCATAATGATCGGTAAGAGCGATAGTCCCTATCCCTTTGGATAAAGCAGAAGCGCAAACATCGCACGGCTCGGCTTCGCCGTCAAACGAATAATTCGTATGCGTATGCAGATCGACGTAATACACTCGCTTTTCTCCTCCCTTACCGAACACAAGCATTCTCCGTCAATTATATCACAATTTTATATAAAAATAAAGGGGTTTGAGAAAAAATTAAAATTTATATTGCTTTTTCTTGTTTTTATGATACAATTGTAGTAATGATAGGAAAAGGAGGCGCCGAGATGGCAAGCGAAAGCGTATACAATCCCTGGCACGGTTGTAAAAAATATTCAAACGGTTGCTTAAACTGCTATGTTTACAGACGCGACGGCTCGGTCAGACGTGACGCTTCCGTCGTACAAAAGACCGCTTCGTTTGAGCTTCCGATAGCCAAGAAACGTGACGGAAGCTACAAGATCCCCGAAAAAAGCGTTCTGTACACATGCATGACGAGCGACTTTTTTATAGAAGAAGCCGACGGTTGGCGTCCGAGAGTGTGGGAAATTATAAAAGAGCGGAGCGACGTGGAATTTATCATCATCACAAAACGCATACTGCGTTTTTCAGAATGTATACCGAGCGATTGGGGAAACGGATATCCGAACGTAACCGTTATGTGTACCGTTGAAGATCAAACCGAATGTGAAAAACGACTTCCGTTATATATATCTCTGCCGATAGCGCACAAGGCTATCATATGCGAGCCGCTTCTGTCCGAAATAGACCTTTCTCCTTATCTCGGTCCGAAGATATCGAAAGTTATCGCGGGCGGAGAAAGCGGAGATAACGGCAGGATCTGCCGCTATGAATGGGTAAAAGCGTTAAGAGATCAATGCTTAAGAAGCGGAGTCGGATTTTATTTCAAGCAGACAGGGACTCATTTTGAAAAAGACGGAAAGCTCTACACTATCCCTCGCTCATTACAATTTATTCAAGCCAATAAGTCGGGACTTGACATATAGTAAAAAAAGCGTTGCCTCCCGGGCAACGCTTTTTGCGTTTAAAACAACATATATATGAGTATTCCGGCTGCGCCCAATATCGTAAGAGCAGCAAGCACTATACACATCACTCTTACATATCTCGGATAACTGCTTCCGTTTTTATTTCTTTTCGACATAACGGACTCTCCTTAAGTTATTCTTTACTTATCATCGCGCCCGATGACGGTATGCTCTTTCGATATTTCTTTATATTACCGTACTTTTCTCCGAAGTCGTCCTCCGCTCTTGCAACGAAGTTTTTGGCTTTCAGAGTCATAAGCGTGCTTCCCGCCGATGAACGTGTGGATTTAAGAGATATGCTCTCCGTAGATACGGCCAACGCTCTGCCGTTTTCGGATATCAGCATTATATCATACGGATCTCTTTCGTATCCGACGTATACGCAGGGAGAATCGGTAGACATGGCGTTTGTCAGCTTCTTACGGTTAGTTTTCGTCTTATAGCTTTCAAACGGGATCTTAACGCCTTTTCCGTTTTTGAAGATGAACACTACGTTTCCGTCATCTTCTCCTTCCTTTACGCAGATACCCCCGACTACCCTCTCGTTCTCATCAAATCCGAGCTTTGTCGGAACATAGTCGCCGACCACCGACGCCTTACACGGATCGAAGTCGTCCGCCTTCGCTTTATATACCTGTCCTTTATCGGTAAAGAACAGAAGCTGCTCGGTGTTATCGATATCCTGTTCGCGGTAGATAAAGTCTCCGTCACGCAGATTCTGCTCGTCGTTCATTCTGAGCGAATTAAGCTTTATCTTTTTGAAATAGCCCTTATCGGTAAAGTATATCTTTGCGGCATACGACTCTACCTCCGGCGTCTTAGGCTCCTCCGCTACGAATTCCTGCATTATTATTTCGGTCTTACGCGGTTTGCCGTATTTTTTCTTTATAGCCGTGAGCTGCTCTATCATAAGCTCTTTTATCTTATCGTCGTTTGAAAGTCTTTCGCGAAGCACCGAAGCCTGAGCGTCAAGCGATTCTATCTCCTCTATCCGCCTGGCTATATACTCTGCATTGAGCGCACGCAGACGTATATCCGCTACATATTCAGCCTGTTTTTCGTCGATATCGAAGCCCTTCATAAGGTTCGGGACTACGTCCTTGTCAGCCTTAGTATCGCGTATTATACGGATAGCGAGATCTAAGTCAAGAATTATCGCCGCAAGTCCGTGCAAAAGGTGTAATTTTTCGGTTATCTTTTCAAGCTCGAATACCGTTTCGCGGCGGATACATTCCATTCTGAACCTTATCCACTCTTCAAGTATTCCTCTTACACCCAGCTGCTTCGGCGTACCGTCTATAAGAACGTTGAAGTTACATTCGAAACTGTCTTCAAGCTTGGTAAGCTTGAAGAGCTTTCTCATAAGCTCATCGGGATCAACGCCCTTTTTGAGATCTATCGTAAGCTGGAAGCCGCTCAGATCTATCGTATCGCAAAAATCGACTATCTCTTTTACCGTTCCGCTCTTTACGAGATCGGATATATTTTTGAGAATGACCTCGATAGACGTGGAATACGGTATCTCTACTATATCTATACTGTTCCTTTCCTTGTTATACACATACTTGGAACGCATTTTAAACGAGCCTTTACCCGTATTATATATTTCCCGCATTTTATTACGGTCGTATATTATGCTCGCTCCGCCCGAAAAATCGGGTGCGGGTATGATATCAAGAAGCTTTTCGGAATCCACATGCGGACGTTTAAGAAGAAGTATCGTTCCGTCGCATATCTCGGCAAGATTAAAGGAGCATATCTTGCTCGCCATACCTACCGCTATACCCATATTCGCCGATACGAGTATGTTCGGAAACGTAGTCGGCAGGAGCGTAGGCTCTTCGGTCGTATTATCGTAGTTCGGAACGAAATCTACCGCGTTCTTATCTATACCGCTGAATATTTCGTTACAAAATTGATCAAGCTTGACCTCCGTGTAACGGCTCGCGGCAAACGCCATATCCGATGAATAATGCTTACCGAAGCTCCCCTTGGAATCCACAAAAG
>CAZFQJ010000024.1:0-16430 GCA_964520875.1 uncultured Lachnospiraceae bacterium | reverse complement strand
AAACAACGCCGCTGAAACGCAGGGGCAGGAACGACATTCGGGTAGAACGGCAACCACAATACTAACCGAAAGGAGCGATTAAAATGCAGATGTCAAATGGCGAACGGCTTGTAGCCGAAATGCTCGGAGATATACATAAATACTTCGTTATCGCACCTCGGCTAAATCAGACCTCTTTTACTTTATTTTATAAGCTCATCTGTCAGCTTTATTATTTCTGGCGCTATCTTTTTTCTTTCGCGTTTTAATACAAAGCTATACATGGGATAGGCAAGCGAAGCCGCCGTACCGCCGATAACACCGATGATTATACCGAATACCGTTGCCGAGATTTTAGAGCCGAATATGGCTGAAAGATCTGTCATGCAAAGGCTCATGCCGAGTCCGAGCAGCAATATACCCAAAATACCGAGGCTGAGCGATACGGCCTGCGCTTTTTGAGTTACGCCTTCGTCGAGCTTGCGTAAACGCTCCATTTTATCTTCCTCGCGAGGTGTGTATTTTTGGCGTATGTTTTTTATCTCGGCTTGTTCTTCTGCCGAATAAGTATATTTAAAGCCTTCGGTCTTGTTTTCCATTGCTTAGTTTTCCTTTAAAATGTTCAGACTCTTATTTGCGTTTTTGATCATGTTTATCGCCATAACGGTAATAAACGTTACGACCGCTATACCGGTCATTGCGAGCATGAGGCGGCGAAATACGGGATCTTCGTTTTTCTCCCAAGTGGTCAGCATGGTCGATTCGAGCGTCAGCATAGATACACAGGACGCGGCGAGACTTATGACCTTTGAAGCGGAATATACGGGACTGTTGTATTTTCTATATTTGACGATATTTATTACGGCGAAGGTGAATGACGTGAACGTGTACGCCGCCATGGCTATGGTCGTTATCTCGTAGTGCTCAAAGGTCTTGTTATGATATACCATAAAGAATATCATTACGGAAAGCGCCATGTTCAACAAAAGAAGTATCATACCGCATGCGCGGTATTTTTTCAGCTCCGAACGCATTTTTTCACCCGTGTCGAATCTTTTCGTGTGGAGCACGAGAAAAAAGCGCATTATCGCAAGCAGGATATAATATCCGGCTAACGAGAAGAACCAAAAGGATGAATGAACTATCCCGAGACATAACTGAAATATCGCGTATGCGGTATTCCATATAAACGATCCAAAAAGCGAAATACTTACGCGCAGTCTTATATCCTCTTGCCATAACCGCGCATATTTGTTTTCGCGTTTAAATTGCTTAAAGCTTTTTATAAGCTTAGGCGCCTTAAGACACCATACGGTAAGGGTGTATGCGGAAACGGCATATGAGATCGCCGCATACGCCGTTTCCGATCCCGAGACCGTTACGGAGTATATAAGAAGGACGGCAGAGACGGGGATAAGGACCGCCATTATAGCAATGTGCGGAAATAAGATCGCCTTTATGATCTTATTTAGATCCATTTTCAGACCTCCTTATCTTGACCGTAAATGTAGTTCCGATACCGAGCGCGCTTTCAACGCATATCTCGCCCTTCATGATATCGATTACGCGCTTGACGAGCGCAAGTCCCAGCCCGTTTCCTTGAGTCGCGTGAGAAGTGTCTCCTTGATAGAATTTTTCGAATATATGCTCGCCTACGTCGGAGGACATTCCGCAACCGTTATCGCTTATCTTTACCGTCGCGAAAGAGTCGTCGGCAGTAAGCGATAGAGAGACCCTTCCGCCGTTCTCGGTAAATTTGAAAGCGTTGGAAAACAGATTGTTCCACACAAGATAAAGAAGCTCTTTGTCTGCAATTACATAAACGTTATTTTCTATCTCGGTATCTATCTCAATATTTTTGTTTTCCCAAACGTTTTCATATTGCAAAAGACCCTCGCAAAGCTGCTCGCCGAGATCGTAAGATTCGGTTTTCGGGTATATCTGTTGATTTTCAAGTCGGTTGAGCTTTAGGATATTCGTTATCATATCCGCGAGACGGCGCGAGGAGTCGGTAACGGCTTTTGCGTATTCTATACGTTTTTCGTCAGAGATGTTATCAGACTGCAAAAGAATCCCGTAGTTTTGTATTACCGAGAGGGGAGTCTTCATTTCGTGAGAAACGTTCGCTATGAAATCGCTGCGGAGCGATTCGACGCCGGAAAGCTCCTCCGCCATTTTGTTTATACAACCTATTATCTCGTTGAAGTTGTCGTCCGAAACGTATTTAAGTACCGTAGGTATACGAACGTCGAAATTTCCGTTTATCATTTTTTCCGTAGCCTCGGAAATACGCTTTACCGGTCGCTCTACCGTGAATTTGCGTCTTACCGTATCGATCACGGTAAAGATGAAGCTTATCAGTATAACGTTTACGAATGTCAGCTTTGCGGCGGCATTCAGCGTCCTATCGTTCAGCTCAAGCTCAAGCGTTTCGGATACCGTTGTTACGAATAACATAAGACAACATGTGGTAACGAAGGCGGCGAGAAGAAAAAATGTGAAATATCGGCTCATCGCGCTCAGTATTTTGATGTTTTTTCCGTTTTTCATTTCAGTATCGCTTTATATCCGAGTCCGTGGACCGTCTGTATCTCAAAATCATCGCATTTTGCAAGCTTTGCACGCAGTTTTGTCATATATACGTCGACCGTTCGGGTGCTCGTCTGCGTATCGACATCCCAAAATTCGTCCATAAGCTGCGTTCGGGTGAATGTCTTTTTAGGATACGAAAGGAGCTTGTACAGAAGATCGAATTCTCTTACGGTAAGAGGTATCTCTTCGTCATTTAAGCTCGCGGTACGTTCGTCCGCGTCCATGACGAATGAACCGACCTCAAGACGTCGGCTCGTCGCTATCTTGGAACGGCGAAGCAGAGCGCCTATGCGTAAGAACAATTCGTCAAGATCTACGGGCTTTGTCATATAATCGTCGATACCTATCCGAAAACCTCTTTGCTTTGACGGAAAGTCGTCTCGCGCGGTCATGAATAAGATAGGTATATCGTTATTTAATGATCTTACCGTCTTTGCAAATTCAAATCCGTCGATCTTCGGCAGCATGATGTCGGAAACGATAAGATCAAAGGTGGTCTTGTACATTTCGTCGTATGCTTCTTCGGCGTCGAGGCAACCGACGGCTTCATATCCGCTGTTATTTAAAAACGAACATACCGAGCGATTTAATCCGCGGTCGTCCTCTAAGACCAAGATTTTAAACATAGTTATCTCCATTCTGCCGTCAAACGGCTATGCGCCTGCCTTATATTGATTACATGATAACACGGAAATGTTAAAAAATTGTTTGTGTTTCGGCTTTTTTGAAAAAAATTTAAAGCAACGGCGCAAAGATCCTTACTACCGCACGGACAAAACGCGTGACGATGTCGGTCTTAAGCATATCCCGGGTTATCTCAACTGAACGTGTCAGCGTTTCGTCGATATCGTCCTTTATCGTTTTGATCGAATCGCAGTTATATAACCATACTCCGTTTTCGAAATGATGAACGAGACTGCGATAATCAAGATTTATAGTTCCGACCATGGCATATTTATCGTCCGAAACATAGCTCTTTGCGTGGATAAATCCGGGCGTATACTCATATATTTTGACGCCCGCCTTCATCAAACGGTAATAAAAGCTCTTCGTCATTTGAAATACAAGCTTTTTATCTGGAATATGCGGTACGATTATACGGACGTCAACTCCGCGCAGAGCGGCGTTTTCGATACATTGACACATTTCACTGTCTATGATAAGATAAGGTGTAGTCATGTACATATAACGCGTGGAAGAATTCAGCATGTTTTGGATCACGCTCTTGCCGACTCTGCGCTCGTATAACGGACCGTCGCCGAAGGGGATCACATATCCGCTTGATTTGATATCGGTTTGTGCGGGATAGTGATCGTGCGTATCCTTCGGAAGCTTTTTGACGTTTATGCCGTAATCCATAAGAAAGAGCCGCGTAAGCTCAAATACCGCTTCGCCCTCCAAACGTATGGCGGTGTCCTTCCAATGCCCGAAGCGAATCTTTTCGTTTATATACTCGTCTGCAATGTTTATACCGCCCGTGTAGCCTATTTTCCCGTCTATTACCAGTATCTTTCTGTGGCTTCGGTTGTTGAACTCGCTATCCGCGTTTCCGCGCAGACGTGAAAACGGCGTGGCGTCTATCCCGTAGGAGCGCAGTACCTTCGCGTAATCGCCCGGAAGAGTAGTCATACAACCTATATCGTCGTATACGATCCTGACGGTCACGCCTTCCGAGACCTTTCTTTTTAAGATCTCAAGCACGGTGTTCCAAAATATTCCTCCTTCTATAATGAAATATTCCATGAAGATAAAGCTTTTTGCCGCGTCAAGATCCGGAATAAGGCTCTTGAACATATCCTCTCCGAGCGGAAAATATTTTTGATCGGTATTCGTAAAGAGGTGAGAAGCGGATATCTTTGTAAGCATATTTGCATGCGATGCGGCTATCGGATCTTCCTTTTCAAGCGCTTCTTTTATCTCGGCGTCCTCTTTTTCATATTCGTATTTTTTTAGCTCTTTTACCCGGCGTCTGAATTTTCTTTTGAGTTTTCGTGAGTAGAACATGAAGTATAGCATGAATCCCACGACCGGAAGTATCAAGACGAACAGTAGCCACGGAACCTTGTAATCCGGATTATCGTCGGACGCTATGATCTTTATTACGCAGAATATTTCCGTAAGCCATGCCGCGACGTAAAAAAAACGTATATAATAGCAGCATGCTATAACGCCTACGATCACCGCCGCTACCAAAAGTATGGTGAACAGTATGGCGATTATGTATCGAAAGGGGATATAGCTGTATTCCTTTTCGATAGTTTTATTTCCTACACGATAACTGTATTTCTTTTTCATATCTTCCTCTTGCGTATGGGGGTTATCTTATATACTTATATAAATATTTTGACATCTTTATGTTTTTTGCGTATTTCCAAATTGTTTATCTTTTGTAAAAGCTGAAAATAAAAGGGATATTTCACTTATCTAACCTTTTGGCTTAATTATAGCGCAATATTGCTTGAAAGTAAGTATATCAAATAATATAATAATGGTATAATCGAAAGAAAGTAGGTGCTTTTATGAAATGGACCGAAGAAAAAATTTGGAAATGGTATAATTCCCGACCATGGATACGCGGCTGTAACTATATGAGCGCGGACTGTGCAAACCGTATCGATCAATGGCAGGAGTTTGAGTTCGAAGAACGTTTCGAAACTACCGAAAAAGAACTTACGCTCATGTCGGAGCTCGGATATAATTCCATAAGGATCATTCCGGAATTTCTCGTATGGCTTAACGAACATGACGGATTTATGGAGCGTTTTGAAAGATACGTTGAGCTTGCCGCGGAAAAAGGTATATCGTGTATGGTGGTTTTGGGGAACGACTGTATGCCCCCGTATGAGGAAGCCTTAAGGCGTATACATCTCGGTAAACAACACGTTGATATAGGCTATCACGGCGGAAGAAAGGTTTCTCAGCACGGCAGCTTTGACGGAGCGGGATACTCCTTGCTTGACGAACCGAAATATGCGGAAAAATATTATGAATTCGTAGAGGAGCTTGTAGAAAAATACAAAAACGACGAACGTATTATCATATGGGACGTCTTTAATGAGCCGGGAAATTCAAAAAGAGAGTCAATGTCTCTTCCGCATTTGAAAGAATTTATTCGGATAATAAGAAATATCGATCCGATACAACCTATTACGATCGCCGTATGGTCAAATTCGACGGATTTTGAAAAATTAAAGGATATAGAAAAATACGGGCTGGAGAACTCAGATATAATTTCCTATCACAATTATAGCTCTTATGAAGATAATATCCGCGAGATCAAGCTTCTTAAAGAATATGGCAGACCTATTCTTAATACCGAATGGCTCAACCGTTGCGAAGGAAATACGGTAGAATTAATGTTTCCTTTGTTCTATCTTGAGAAGATCGGTTGTTATAATTGGGGCTTTGTTGCCGGAAAATATCAAACCTTCGAGCCTTGGAACGGCGTGTGGGATCGCTTTAAAGAAAATCCGAGTGCTTATGACGGCTTTGATTTTACAAAATGGTTCCATGATCTTTACCGCCCGAGCCATAATCCTTATAATCCCAAAGAAACCGAGCTTATAAGGCGATTTTGCGATCTGGCGGATAAGGATATGCAAAAATAAAACGTTCTGTTTTATTAACTTAAAGCACAAACCGCAGATTTCTGCGGTTTTGTGTTATTGTATATCGTGCTCTGTCTGTAAAAACAAAGTTACCGCAAACCTTTTTAAAGGTTTGCGGTAACTTTTCATTATCGGGATTAATCCGAGCCGTATCAGCTTATTTTTTCTAATACCGCCGTATCAACGTCGGGAACGATATCTGTCATTATGCAGCGGCTTCCGTCGCTCTCCGTGATGATATCGCTTGACGATACGATCTTTCCGTTAAGAGTAAACTCCGTCCAGCTTTCGGGTATCGTTATCTTTACCGTAAGAGCCATGGTGTATATTTCGTCGTCGAGTCCGTCGGTAACCGAGACCTCTATCTTGTCCGCAGAAGCGTTTATTTTAGTCGTCGCGTACTGATATTCCTTTGTGTAGAGCGCGGCGTCGGTAAACGTCGCACACCAGATCTTTTTCTCCTTTACCTTTTCCGAAATGTAGTCGAAAAGATCGGAAGCGTCGCTCTGGAGGACAACGTGACCTTCGCCTAACTCTTCCCAGATGTTGTGGAAGCAGTAGATTCCCCAGCCCTTGTAGGTTATTGTGTTATCGACGTACTGCTTCCATTCGGACAGGTTGTTAGGTGAAACCATAAGAGAATTGAGGCTTTCGTAGTTTGAGTCTCCTATCTTGTTAAGATACTTGACGCTTACACCGTCGAAATTACCTGTTCCGCCGGTATTTCTCTGAGCGATAAAGTTACTTCCTATTATGTCGAGCGCTACGTCGTTTCTTCCTTCATATCCGGGGGCAAGCGCAAATCCCGGTATGATGTAGGTGATTACGCGCTGACCGGGGAACGCTACGCGAAGTCTTTCCGCCGCTCCCACCGTTTCGTTCGTTATCCGACCCGCGGCAAATTGATACGATACGACAGTGCCGTCTTTTTTCTGGTATGTTCCGGATTCGTATTTATCGGTAGTTCCGTAATAGGTGTGTGTCTGCGTATGGTTTGAAACGTCGAAGAGTCCCGTATTTACGAGTCTTTGCCATTCGGCGGCGTCCGCGGTAAGCGTACCGTCGAGACTTATTATACGGTTCGCTATTACGGCGAGCGTTCCGACAAGTCCTTTTTCTCTGAATTGCTCTTCAAGGAAGCGTGCCGATGTCAGATCTCCGTCGTCGTGGATTATGGTGATTATTCCGTCAAGACCGTCCTTTACCGGAAGAAGCGTTGCGGACGAGCTTACGGAACCCGTTTCGCTTGATGACGAGCCTTCGCCGGGAGTTACCTCGGGAAGCTCGTAATCGTTTACCTTGTAAGTTACTTTTGCGAATTTTTCCGAGGATATCGCGTTCCAATATGCTCCGTATCCGCTCGGTGCGGAGGCGCGGCGGATCGTTATTTCGAGATCTTCCGAGCAACCGTAGAACGGAGAATTGTAAGCATATTCGTCGGCTGGTATGGAAGTAACGCTTTCGGGTATCGTTACCGATGTAAGCGACGTGCAGTTTCTGAAAGCGTAGAGCGCTATATAGGTAACGTTCTTGCCTATTACGACATTTTCGATATTTCCGCAGGAGTCGAAAGCGTTTGCTTTTATCTCCTTACATGCGGAGGAGAGGATAACGGTCTTAAGTGTGTTCGGTACATATGAGGAGTTTGCGCCGTAAGAGGAAGCTCCGAATATGTATCCGAGATAAGGCTTCGAGGACGCGCTGCTTCCGCCTACGAAGGGAAGAGTTATCTTTTCAAGCTTCGTGCCTTCGAATGCGCCTTGCGCTACCGTTTCGAGACTGTCCGGAAGGACGACCTCTTTGATCGCGGTATCCTTGAAAGCCTTCTGACCTATTACCTTGATACCGTTTCCGAGCGTAAGCTCCTTAAGAGCGGTGCAGCCGCTGAATACGCTGTTACCGATATTCGTAACGCTATCGGGGATCACGACCTTTTCGATAGAGGCGTTGTTTTTGAACGCGCCCGTGTGTATCGAAGTAACCGCTTTTCCGTTGTACTTTTCGGGAACGAGTATGATAGTAGCCGTTCCGTTCATTCCGGTAAGCTCGTATGTGCCGTCGTCGAGCAGTTCGAAGCTCAGATCGGCATATTCGGAATTGACGTATGTATACGCCGCTTTGTTATATACGTAAAGTGCACGTACCAAATTTACTTCACCCGAATAAGAACCCTTTCTTGCGATGACGTCGGCGGCATATCTGAGCGGACTGTATGCGAGCGTCAGGCTTTCGCCGTCCTTTGTAACCGTGATAGTGTAAGTCTTACCGAGATCGGCAGCCTTGACTCCGAGCATTTTGACTCTTAATCTTCCGCCTATGATCTCGTATTCCGTTTCAAGTCCTTCTGTGCATGCTACGTTGAAATCATCTATCGTTGCTTCCGAGGGGATCTTGAAATAGTGATAGATAACGGTCTCGGACTGCAGACCGAGCGTGCTTGAATAGTAGCTTACTCCGTTTATCTGACCGCCTAACATAAGCTCGCCCTTTATGTCCGAATCGTTTTTGTCGGTAACGGTTCTTTCGTCTTTGGCGAGTATACTGTTTGCAAGCTTATCCGTGTTATGGTCGAAACGTGTCTGCGCCATGGCGGCATAATTCAGCATAGCCTTTACCGCGTCCTTTGCGGCGGTACTGTAATCTCCGTCAAGCAAAGACGCGGCGTAAGTGACCGCCGAATAGTCGTCAAGCGTAAGTATCGTGCTTCCGTCGGGAGCTTTTACGACCGCATGTATCGTGTCTGCCATTTCGGCTGCGGGAAGCTCGCATGTTACCTTGTAATATCCGTTCTCGGCGTTTACCGCCTCAGAGAATTTTACGATCTGTTTTACTTCGTTTACCGTGAATTCAACGTAAGAGTCCATGTCCGTTCTTTCGGTAACGCTAAAGTAATAGTTTACGCTTATGTTTCCGTCCATACCGAGCGTATATCCCTCAAGAGATATAGGCGAAGATGTATTGTTCGATATATCGGTAAGCGAAAGCCGATCGCCTTTCGGGAGCTCGGGCTTTTCGGAATCCGCTGCCTTGCAGCCGGTAAAGCAAAACGCGAGCATAAGGAGCGAGAGGAGACATAAAAGTGTTATCTTGTATCTTTTCATTTCGTTCATGACTCCTTTCTTTTATGCCGATTTCTTGATAGAGAAGCAGGGGAGAGGATAACCGGAAGAGTTGGAAAGATTTCCGCCGAGAGTCGAACGGATCGGCTCGTCTGTTCCGGAGGTAAAGGTGTACTTGTTTCCGTCCTTGTCGGTTATCGTTGCGTGATAGTTGTCGACGTCTTTGTAACTTGAAGTGACATACATGAGAGTTCCGTCTTTTCTTTCGATCACAAGCTTGTTATACTGATAACGCACCTCGTCGAATTCCGTGCCGCTTGCGGTGAGGGTTAGTACATTTCCGTTTATCGTACCGCTTGCGGTAACGTAGCTTCCGTTATAACCGAGCTCAAAGCCCGTTACCGAGTCTCCGTAGAGAAGCTGAAGGTCGGTGTCAAACGTTAAAGTGACGGTGTTTCCGTCGAAAACCACGGAGGTGACGTTCGGAGCTGCATAAACGAAGCCCGTATCCGTTCCGTATATCTCGCCGAGTATGAGATCGCCCGTGCGAAGTCCTATCTCGGATTTACGCGAGGGGTGAACATGGTTGCCGTTTCCGCTTCTTAAGTTGTCAAGATAGTTGAAGATCGGACCGTCAAATGCGGTGGAGATGATGTAAGAATAAGCGTCGCTATTTACTATATCGTACTGCGCGGCTCTGAAATCTGTGGAGAGTCCGGCATTCGGAGCGAGCTGCATTACTATGAAGGGAAGCTTATCGTTATTGAACGTGTCGCGCCAGAATGACGTAAGAGCATTGTAGTAGGAACGGTAGGTCGTCGGATCTCCGGAGTTTGATTCGCCCTGATACCAAATAACGCCCTTTACCACATATCCGGCAAGCGGAGCCACCATGCGGTTGTGACATGTCTCGGCTAAGCCGTAGGCTCTTTGATTTCCTTCCATTGAGCCGTGCGTCTCGTAATATTCCTTGTGATGCAGATATTTATTGTACTCGGCTTCGGAGATAGACTTTACGGTCTCAAGCGGAAGCCATGATTGGATCGAGCTTCCTTCGTAGGAAGTGTCGACTATCGCTATCGTGATATCTTCCATTTCGGCTGCGAGCTTGGTCGCCATTACGTATCCGATACCGGAAAGATTTCCGATATTGGAACTGTCTGCTTTGCCCCAGTAACCGTTCGTCGTGTCTTTCTCTTCCGTCCAGCTCCAGGATTTTGCCTGATAGTAGAATCTTATGTTGTCGTAGTTATTTGCATTTGCATAGTATTCGGCAGAATCTTCAAGGTACTTTACCTCGTGTCTCATATTGCTCTGTCCGGCAAGGAGCCAAACTTCGCCTATGTCGATATCCTCAAATACTATCGGATATTCCGAGCCTTGCGCGGAGACCTTGAGCGTAAGTCCCTTGGTCGCGGGGAGCGCGTCGAATACTATCTCCCATTTTCCTTCCGAAGAAACGGTCTGCTTTGTCTGGTCTCCCAATGTAGCCGAGACGCTGACTCCGTCGGTATCGCAATATCCGAATACGTGTATAGGCTCGTTTCTTTGGAACACCATTCCGTCCGAGAATAACGAAGAAAAATAGATTCCGCCGTTGCTTACGACGTTGTAGGTATCGTCGCTCCGGTATATTCCGTAGCCGTTTTCGCAGGAATAAGTTCCGCTCGGCTTTTTGTCGAACGACGTGCCGCTAAAAAATTTCAGAGAAGTCGATGTCTGTGACGTAAGCTGCTTTTCTCCCGAGTTTACCTTACAATTCTTTACGAGAATGTTTCCGCCGCCGTCGAATACGGTAGAAGAAGCGGTTATCTCGCAGTTCGTCATATCTACAAATCCCGTAGTGCTGGCGTTTCTCATGACCGCGGTGCCTGCGTTGAGCTTACAATTCGTAAGCGTGACCTTGGCGTTTCCTGTCGCATGTATCGCGTAGGTCTTTATGCCCTTGGAATTCGTACCGTTAAAGTTTACGTTCGTCGCAGTCAGCTCCGAATTTCCGCTGAACTGCATAAGGTTTATAGACATGTTTTCAAGCGAGAGAAGAGAACCGACTCCGCCCTTTGCGTCCTCACCGGTAAAATATACGTCCGAATCGGTTAAGGTAACGCTTCCGACCTGAATGTGGAAGAGTGAGGGGTTCGGCCATATGCCTCCGTCTCCGCAGTAATATGTAGACTGATTGGTGTATTTGAGATTTACGTTACTCATAGTGAACGACACGGTTTCGTTTCCGGTAAGATTTTTCTGATAAACGAAATGACCGGAAGGGTTTCTCGAAACTATGTTCGCGCGTGAATCTGAGCTGCCTCCGTTAAGAACGAGCTTTACGCTGCCGGTAAGCTGAAACGGTATTATACCGGTCTTTGCGACCGTCAGGTCGTTTCCGTTCAGATTTACGATCACCGTTTTGTTTGTGTTTCCGTCGATGACCGCCGCCTCCGTCATGCTCACGTCGGTAAGACAGTCGATCTTGTATTCGGTTGCGACATCGGGCTTCAGCGATAAGATCTTTTTTATCGCCGACATGTAAGTCAGTCCCGTTTCAACGACCGGATCTTGACCTTCCGCGGTCGTCGTCAGCGTCACGTTTTCGACAGTTTGAGTGTCTGCGAGCACGATAACGGCACAAGTACAGAATACAAGTGAAAGCACCAAAACGAGTAAAGGTAATTTCAAAAGCTTTTTCATGTTTCTCTCCTTTTTTATATAATAATATAACTATATTATATCACATCGGGTATTAGCGGTCAATCGTTATTTTTACGAAATTTAAGGTGTGTTTTTTTACAATTTGCACAAACGCCGGAAAATAAAAACGGCCGCGATTTTTATCACGACCGTTTTCGGTTTTAAGTTCGAATCAGAACGTTATGAAGAACTTGCAGAGGAAGAGTACGGAAAGAAGCATGGTGACCCAAGATACGTCTTTCCACTCGCCGCGGCAGATCTTGATAAGGCTATACATGATAAGTCCGAGACCTATACCGCTTCCTATGGAGCTTGTTATAGGCATGGAGATGAGCATGAATATGACGGGAACGGAGTTTGCGGGATCGCTGTAATCGACTTCCTTAAGAGAGCTGATCATGAGAGCGCCGACGTATACGAGAGCCGCCGAAGTAGCGGGAGCGGGAATGATAGCCGCTATCGGAGCTATGAACATACATGCAAGGAAGAGAAGTCCGGTTACGACAGAGGTAAGACCCGTTCTTCCGCCTGCGTTAACGCCCGCGGAGGACTCAACGAAGGTGGTTATGGTAGAGGTTCCGGTGCATGCGCCGAGGCAGGTTCCGACGGCGTCGGTAACAAGGCACTTGCCCATTTCCGGAACGTTTCCTTCCTCGTCGAGCATGTTGGCAGATTTAGCGGTACCATAAAGAGTACCTATGGTGTCGAACATATCGACCATGCAGAAGGAAAGGATGGTCATTATGGCGGTGAAATAGCCTATGCTGAAGAGGTTCTTGAAGTTGAACTTGAAGAAGGTAAGCTCTATCATATCGCCGAAGGGGGGAAGCCAGCTCGCACCCTTAAGAGAAGCGAAGGGGTTGACCTTGAGTATTATAGCGGAGCCTGCCCAGTAGAGAACGGAAGCGCCTACAACTCCGAAGAGTATGGAGCCGTTTACCTTCTTGTGAGAAAGAACCGCGATAAGTACTACGCCGACGAGCATGGTAACGACGTAAAGAACGAGCTTCTTGTATTCTTCGGCTCCGAGAGTAGCGAGCGAATCGGAAGCGCCCTTGCCGAAGAAGCCTGCGAGCATGTAGTAATCAGAGAAGGTTCCGAGACCGGCGTTAGAACCGAGACCGATGTTGACGAGCATCATACCGATACCCGCCGAGATACCGAGACGAACGCTATGAGGGATCGCGTCAACGATCTTTTCGCGTACCTTAAAGAGAGAAAGTATGAGGAAGATGATACCCTCGATGAGGATTATCGCGAGAGCAGCCTGTATGCCTGCGACGAAGCCGACGCCTGCGGCAGTCGCTATCTGACCTGCGATTACTCCGAAGTAACTGTTAAGTCCCATTCCGGAGGAGAGAGCGTAGGGTTGATTTGCGAACAGACCCATGAGAATGGTGGTTATTCCGGAGGAGAGAACGGTCGCGAGGAATATCGCGTTCCAAATGCTCGTTCCTACCTGAAAGCCTGTTATGAGGTTGGGGTTGAGCGCTATGATATACGCCATGGTGAGGAAAGTCGTTATACCCGCCATGATTTCGGTACGTGCGTTAGTACCTTTTTCTTCAAATTTGAAAAACTTACTTATCTTGTCCATGAAGAGTTTTTCTCCTTTCTTTTGCAAAATATTTTAAAAAACGACTAATAAAATAGTAGCACATTTTTCATTAAATGTCAATAACTATTTGGTATTTTTTTTGAATTTTTTAAATTTTTTATGAATTTGACCATAAAAAACCGCTTGACAATCGTAAAAAAGAGTGATATATAATACGTAGGTAAAAATCACGAAGATTGCAAGAGAAAGAGAATAACAATGGAAGAAAAAGATATAGATATATTGAAACGTCTTTTCGAGCTTAGAGACGAAAAATACCGAGATTTTCAAAGTAAGCTCATGCCTACGGTAGAGTGCGAGAAGGTGATAGGCGTAAGAGTTCCGCTTATTCGTAAGCTTGCAAAGGAGCTTTCGAAAACAAGCGAAGCGGAAAAATTTCTTTCGATACTTCCACACAAATACTACGAAGAGAACTGCCTGCATGCGTTCCTTATAGAGCTGACCGCCGATTTTGACGAATGTCTGAGACTTTTGGACAGATTTTTGCCTTATGTGGATAATTGGGCTACATGCGATATGATGTCTCCGAAGGTGCTTAAGAACCGTAAAGCTGAGCTTTTGCCTAAGATAAAGGAATGGATAGCCTCGGAAAGAACATATACAGTGAGATACGGTATAGGTATGCTCATGCGATATTATCTTGACGAGGATTTCAACGCGGAATACCCGAAGCTCGTTTCCGAGATACGTTCGAATGAGTATTACGTAAACATGATGATAGCATGGTATTTTGCCACGGCGCTCGCAAAGAGGTACGACGATGTTTTGCCCTTCATAGAAGAAAAACGACTTGGTAAATGGGTGCACAATAAAACTATTCAAAAGGCGACGGAGAGCTACCGCGTCGGGAAAGCCGAAAAAGAGTATCTCGTAAGCCTGAGGGTGAAGTAGAAAAATTTGAAAATTTACATTTGCGGATTGAATTGCACATGTTGCGGTGATATACTATGTCTGTATTCGATAACCGAGCGCTTAAAGGCTTCGGTTATGTGACAAACTAAATTGAATATGAGCCGAGTACGGCAAGAAAGGACGAAAAAGATATGAATACGGATCCTCAGAAGATACATTACGAAGCGTTAAAGGAGATAACTCCCTCAATGCGCTTTAACGGAGGCGATAGCTTTTCCGAATGGCAAAAAAGATCGAAAGCAAAGCTTACGGAGCTTTTGGGGCTCGATCTCATAAAGAAAGCGGAGGACGACATGTTTACGATCGTCGATAAGATCGAAAGCGAAACGTGTACGGAATATACGATCCGCTTCCAAAGCGAAGAGGGATACTTTGTCGCTTGCTCGCTCGTGGTACCGAACGGAAAGGAAGGAAAGCTTCCGCTTGTTATATGCCTTCAGGGACATAGCACAGGCAGACATATTTCACTCGGACGTCCTAAATATCCTGGAGACGAGGAGACTATTTCCGGCGGCGACAGAGATTTTGCGCGTCAGATAGTAAAGGAAGGCTATGTAGCGCTTGCGATAGAGCAGAGATGCTTCGGTGAATGCGGCGGAACGGAAAACGGTCCGAACTGTACCGTTTCGTCTCTTACCGCGCTTCTTTACGGAAGAACGACTATCGGCGAGCGTGTGTTCGATATAAGCCGCGCAATAGACGTAATGCTCAAAAATTTCGATTGTATAGACGAAAACAAGATAGCTTGTATGGGCAATTCCGGCGGAGGTACCGCGACGATATATGCCGCCGCGCTTGAAGAGAGAATAAGCGTCGCCATGCCGTCCTGTGCTCTTTGCACGTATAGTGATTCGATAGGAGCTATGCACCATTGTCCGTGTAACTATGTTCCGGGTATAGCGAAGTATTTCGATATGGGAGATCTTTGCGGTCTTATCGCTCCGAGAAAGCTCGTGGTAGTCTCGGGAGAAAAAGACCCGATATTCCCGTATAACGGTGTGGAAAAGAGCGTAGATCTGCTTGCGGAATATTATTCGCTTGCCGACGCGGACGAAAATCACGCGTGGGTGGTCGGACCGGAAGGACATAGGTTCTACGCGGATCTCAGCTGGCCCGTATTCGAAAGAATGATAAAATAAGACGAGGTAATGCTAAAATGATAGACTTCGGCAAGATAGAAGAAAAAATCTTTGAAAATTTTTACGGTGGAGAAAAAGAGCTTAGGGGCAGAATGTTCGTAGACGATCTGAATAAGATACTTAAGGGCAGACTCGTTTCCGGGGCTTCGATAGGACTTCATAAACACGAAACATCATCGGAGATAATATTCTTTCTTTCGGGAAGCGGCAAAGTCATCTGCGACGGAAAAGAGGAGAAAGTGTCTTCGGGAGATTGTCATTACTGCAAGAAAGGCAGCGAGCATTCTCTTATAAACGACGGAAGCGAAGATCTTATTTTCTATGCCGTGGTTCCTCAGCAGTAAAAAAACGTTAATAACGAAAATAAAAGCTCACCTTGTGAAAAGGTGAGCTTTTTTGTGTTTGTATTATTACTTTGTTCCGAAAAGTCTGTCTCCCGCGTCTCCGAGACCGGGAAGTATATAACCGTTCTCGTTAAGACATCTGTCAAGAGTGGAGACGTATATGCTTACGTCGGGGTGAGCCTCGGCTACCTTGCTGAGTCCCTCGGGAGCACCGATTATAGCCATGAACTTTATGTGCTTACAACCGCGCTTCTTGAGGAGCTTTATGGCGTCGCAGGCGCTTCCGCCGGTTGCGAGCATGGGATCGACCAAAAGCACGAGCTTGTCCTCTATGCCTTCCGGAAGCTTGCAATAATATTCGCAGGGCTCAAGCGTCTCTTCGTTACGGTACATTCCTATGTGTCCGACCTTTGCGGAGGGGAAGAGCACATGAACGCCGTTCACCATGCCGAGACCTGCGCGAAGTATCGGTACGATAACTACGGAATTAT
>CAZFQJ010000023.1:0-18553 GCA_964520875.1 uncultured Lachnospiraceae bacterium | reverse complement strand
ACGCCCATGGAATAAGGAATGACGTACATCGTCTTTCCCGCCATAGAACCGTCGTAAAGCTTGGAAAGCTTAGCGTAGCATTCGGTAGGATCCATCCAGTTATTTATATTACCGGCGTCCTCCTTCTTTCTCGTACAGATGAAGGTTCTGCCCTCAACTCTCGCAACGTCGTTTATAGCGGTGCGGTGGAGGTAGCAGTTGGGAAGAAGCTCCTGATTAAGCTTTATAAGCTCTCCCGTAGAGCAAGCCTCTGCACGAAGCTGCTCAGCCTGTTCTTCGCTTCCGTCTATCCAGACTATCTTAGACGGCTTGGTCATTTTAGCCATCTCGTCTATCCAAGCAAGAACTTTTTTGTTGTTTGTCATAGTATTCCCTCTCCTTTATGTGATTGTTTTTTTATCTGTTGATCGTGGTAGTCCAATCCCTACCCATTGTACATTGTACTATAAAAAATCGCTTTTTGCAAGAGTTTTTTCGAGGATTGATAGTTTTTTACATATTATTCACTATTTTCGCAAAATCCGCGAGCGTAAGACGCTCTCCGCGTATATCCTCACGAAATCCGCACGACGTTATGATATCCGCTATCTCCGCCTTCGTCATACCGGGAAACTCGGAATTAAGGGCATTTACGAGAGTCTTTCGACGCTGATTGAACGCACCGCGAATGACCTTCGTAAGCTTTTCCTCGTCCTTTACGTATATATCCTCTTTTTCGGCGGGAACTATCGTTATTACCGCGGAATCCACGCCCGGCACCGGATAAAATTTCGACTTCGGAACGTCGAACAGCTTCTTTACCTTACCGTATCTTGCACAAAACAACGTTATCGCACCGTATTCCGACGTTCCTGCTGAAGCGCAGAGCCTGTCCGCGACCTCCTTTTGCACCATTACCGTTATACTTTCGAATCCGACGCCCGACTCAAGAAGATACATTATAACGGGAGTGGTTATGTAGTACGGCAGATTGGCGCAGACCGCCACCTTTTTATCGCCGAACTCCTCTCTGCAAAGCTCCGCTATATTCTGCTTCATTATGTCTCCGAATATCACCTTAAGGTTTTCATATTCTCCGACGGTGATCTCAAGCAGCGGCTCAAGACTCGTATCCACCTCTACCGCCACCACCTTTTCACACACCTCGCAAAGCTCTCTCGTAAGCGTTCCCATGCCCGGACCTATCTCAAGGACGCATTGCCCCTCGGCGTTCTCCGCTATCATTTTCGGAACCTCGGCTGAAATTATAAAATTCTGTCCGAATTTCTTTTTGAATGAAAATCCGAACTCCGCGCAAAGCGCTTTTACCGTCGATATCTCTGTAAGCTTCATGTCTCGTTTTTTCTCCCGATGATATTTATACCGATATTTTTTCAAAAATACTATTGACAAAATCTTTAAAATGTGATATACTAACCAAGTAATGTTCAAACGCTGGTGTAGCACAGTCGGTAGTGCAGCTGATTCGTAATCAGCAGGTCGTGTGTTCAAGTCACATCACCAGCTCCAAGGCTTCGTTCGTAAAGAACGGAGCTTTTTGTTTTATGTATCCATTATACCGCAAAAGCATGAACAATTCAATCTAAAAATCGTAATTTCCTCTGCTTTTTTAAAATAATGATGAACTTTCCCGAAGCAAGCAAATATTTTTATAAATATAGATTTGGTGTAACAACATGTTCACAATAAAATGATATAATTACGGTAATAAATGATAATCAAGGAGATTTGGAAAATGGGATTATTTGATATATTCAAGAAGAAGACCCTCGACGAAAAAATGGAGGATTACGCAAACAAGGGACTTATAGGCAAGCTCGAAGCCGCCTCCGCCGAAGGAAAGCCGAAGGATACCAGAATAGCGGCTCTTAACGCTCTTCGTCTCATAAAGCATCATTCAAGCGTTGAGATACTTATGGACGCTCTGCGCGACGAGGACGTCGATATCCGCCGTGCCGCTACAAAGTCGCTCCTTATGAACGGTACAAAGGACATGACCGAGCGCCTTCTCAATTACAGTGAGCAGGAAGAGGACGCCGAGCTTAAGGAAATGATGAAGGAAGCGGCTATATCCGCAAAGGACAGAACTCCCAGACTTTGATCGAAAACAAAAGCGAAAACTATGCGGCTTACGCCGCATAGTTTTTTGTATTTTTTTGCAAAAATATATTGACATTACGTGGGAAAAGAGTATAATTGATCTTGTAAAGGAGCTTTGAAGTTATATGGGAGATATTATAAAGATCGATCACCTCAGCAAGAGCTTCGGTGACGTAAAAGCGGTACAGGATCTCAGCTTCCGCGTAAAGGAAGGCGAGCTTTTCGCGTTCCTCGGTATCAACGGAGCGGGTAAATCAACCACCATAAACATAATCTGCAACCAGCTTTCGAAGGACGGCGGAAAGGTGGAAATAGACGGCATAGACCTTGATAAAGCCCCGGATAGCATAAAGCGCGAGCTCGGAGTGGTATTTCAGAACTCGGTGCTTGATGGTTCTCTCAGCGTCTACGACAATCTCCGCAGCCGCGCGGCTCTGTACGGAATAACCGGAACGGATTTCGAAAAAAGGTTATCGGAGCTATCGAAAATGCTGGAATTTGAGAATATCCTAAGCCGCACTGTAAGCAAGCTTTCGGGCGGTCAGCGCAGAAGGATAGATATCGCTCGCGCGCTCCTACATAGCCCTAAGATACTTATATTCGACGAACCGACCACGGGACTCGATCCTCAAACAAGGAAGCTGCTCTGGGACACCGTCACGGATCTAAGAAAGAGCGAAGGTCTGACGGTATTCTTGACCACGCATTACATGGAGGAAGCCGCGGAAGCCGATTACGTCGTGATACTCGATAGCGGCAGGATAGTCGCAAACGGAACGCCGTTGACGCTCAAAAACACCTACACGGGCGATTTCATAACCATATACGGAAGCTCGGAAAATGACATAAAAGCTCTCGGACGTCCGTATACCGAAGTAAGGGACGGTTATCGAATAGCGGTATCCGACACAAAAGAAGCCACCGCTCTGATAATCGAACACCCGGAAATGTTCGACGATTACGAGATAGCAAAAGGGAAAATGGACGACGTATTTTTAGCCGTAACGGGAAAAAAGCTGACGGGAGGCGATCTTAAATGACGGAGCTCGGCGCGCTTACAAGGCGCAACTGCAAATTGTTCTTTAAAGACAAGGGAATGTTCTTCACATCGCTCATCACACCGATCATACTGCTCGTACTGTATGCGACCTTCTTAGCCAACGTATACCGAGACTCGTTCACGAGCGCCATTCCGGAGTCGCTCAAGATCGACGAAGCGCTCGTAAACGGCATGGTCGGCGGTCAGCTCGTCTCCTCTCTTTTGGCGGTCTGCTGCATAACCGTTGCTTTCTGCTCCAATCTGTTAATGGTACAGGATAAGATCAGCGGCGCGCGAAGAGATCTTACCATGAGTCCGGTAAAGCCGTCCGTACTCGCGCTCGGTTACTTCGTTTCAAGTACCGGCGTAACTCTCATCATCTGCTATACCGCTCTTGCCGTAAGCCTCATATACCTTTGCATTACGGGCTGGTACCTATCCGCGATCGACGTGCTCCTGATCTGCCTTGACGTTTTGATACTCGTGCTCTTCGGCACGTCGCTCTCCTCTATCATCAACTGCAACCTTAAAACGAACGGTCAAGCCTCAGCCGTCGGAACGATAGTCAGCTCCGGCTACGGATTCATATGCGGCGCTTATATGCCGATCTCAAGCTTCGGAAATGGTCTGCAAAAGATACTCATGTTCCTTCCCGGCACTTACGGAACGGCTCTGATCAGAAATCATTCGCTCCGCGGCATATACAAAGAAATGGAGCGCTCGGATCTTCCTTCCGAGCTTATAGAAAGCCTAAAGGACTCTATCGACTGCAACATTTATTTCTTCGAAAAGCAGGTAAGTGTACCGGCTATGTACATAGTAATGGCGGTCACCGTCGCCGTGCTTATAGGAGTATATATCGCGATAAACGTACTGAAAAAGCATAAAACTTGAATAACAAAGCGATACCGCGTCATTTAAGACGCGGTATCGCTTCTTTTATTTTGTTTTAACGACCTTTTTTATAATGACGGGATAGATGACGAGCACCCAGAGAACGGTTATGAGATAACGTACAAAATCAAGAATGAGATTGCCGGGAGCTATAAGCTTTAAAAGTCCTTTGAACAGTAAAGCCCCCGCAACGCCGATAACGAGCTTTACCGCCTGCATCCATATCCTCGGCATATGCGTATCGAACTTAACGTATCTTCTTTCAATATAGAAGCCTATCGCAAATCCGACTCCCGCTCCGCCGCTCTTAAAGCAATCGTTTATCTGATACATATCGATTACGCCGTTCTTTGCAAGTATATAACTGTAAATACAGATCGCTATCGATATTCCGCCGAGCACGATCGCAGTTACCATATCGCGATCGCCCTTTATCATTCGGTCGTAAAATTCGTTTATAAGAACCACAGAGATGAGCGTAAGCGCAAATGCCGCTATAACGTCGTAGAAGGTATGCACGCCGAGATACATACGCGAAAACGCAACGAGCAATATCAATAACGAAAGTATCGCTTTATATGCTTTTTTTTGCGTATTTAGGGCAAAATAACCGTATAATGCGGTCGCGCCCTGAGTATGACCGCTCGGAAATGAGTAACCGGTAGCTCCTTCTCTTGCGCTTTCGACCGGCGAAAACGAAGGTTCTATCACCCACGGTCTTTCTATACGAAAGGTCACCTTAAGTCCCTGCACAAGCATTCCGGAGGCAAAAAATATCATTCCGAGCTTATATGCCGAATCTTTGTTTATACACCAATACAGTAAACATATGACGCCTATAACGACGATCTCTTCGCCGAGCCTCGTTATGAGCTGGAACAGTACGTTTCCGAAGGGTGTTCTGATTTTCGAAAGAGCTTCAAGAAAATCTATCGCTATATCCAAGACACTTCTCCTTTTCGGGTAAATAAGTTATGAGGCTATTATAAACCAAAAAAGTTTTTTTGTCAACATTGACACGGAGATTTTTTTGTGATATCATATAATGATGAGATAAAAAACGGAGAGGGAGGAAAAACATGCGAAACGAAAAGATATTCGACGACGCGGACGAATTTTGGTCGCTTGACGATCTCCTTCCTCAAAAAGAAAAGACCGCGCACAGACACGTAAAAAATGACACCGAAGCGGTAGAGCTTGAAATAGACGGAGAAGAGCGAGAAACGGGCGGAGAAAAGATTCCGAAAAGGCAGTACCCGCCGATAACCCAAACCCATAGCGAAAAAAACTTTGACGAATGGTTAAGCGAGCGCAGAAAACAGGAAAAAGAGCGCTTCACATACGGGAAGGTAACGTTAAACGAATACGTTCCCGACAATTCGCTCATAAAAAAGGTCACCGTCTCCGCCGACCCGAGCTTACGCAGGATACGCGAAAGATTCCTGCTCGACGCTATCAGAATGTACGATCTTAAATGTGAGTTCAAGGGAAACGTTCCGTTTACATCGTATTATCCGCAGTATTCTCAAATGAACGCGGCTCAAACAGAATGTTATATAGGATTTCGGACCGATATCCGTAAAGGAATATATAACAAGGTAGATACCGCATATATATATCTTTATCTTTACGAGCTGATAAACACGCCGTCAAAAGCCTCTCCCGAGAGCCGAGCAGGCAGTATATGCGAGCTTATAAAAGCATATCATGACTTGGACGAAAGCTTGTTTGCGAATATGTGCAATTGGCTCTGCGACATGTGTCTTATACACAACGTAAAATTAAAGAGCGACGTATTCGGCGCTCTTACGCCGAAGATCGCCTCCGCATGCAGGATAAAGGAATTCTTTCTCGGCTCCGACGCACTCATATCAAAAGATTACGCGCTGATATCCGCGGTCACGTCATACGATTACAAAAAGAGCCGTTTTTATGCCGATAACCGAACGGCTTACGACTCTACCGTACCGAAGGCGGTCTCCGCCGCGATAGCCGAGATGTCGAAAAACGACGGAAAGTTTCTTAAAGAAAACGAGAGCGCTTGCACACTCATACACGAAAGCTATACCGGCGCTCTGTGCTCCGGGACGGTGAAATGTACGATATCGCTCGAATGCGTCTGTATAACAAGGTCGGAAAATGTAAAAAGAGCGGTCTCGGAAGCGGTAAAATACGCCGAAAACTGTCTGAGATCTCAACTCGGTATAAAGCCGAGATTGACCGTAAATTATCTTTCCTCGGAATACAAATCCGTTATAAAAAGGTATTTTACCGAGCATCAAGCGTTCCGCCGTGACGCCAAAAAAACACCTGTAACGATAAATACACGCGAAAATATTCCGGAATACGAAGCGCTATACGAGCCTAAAAGTCACGGTGTATCTTTTGAGGAAGCACGTAAGATAGAAGAAAGCTCGTGGGAGATAACAAAGCAGCTCGTTACCGAAACAGACGAGGAAGCGGAAACATCGCACTCTTCGTCCGTCGATACCGTTTCGACGTCAAAGAGCGAAAGCGGCCGGCGAGCCGAGATCTTAGGTCTTATGTATCTTATGAAAAAGGATATAGGCTCTTTTAACTCCTTAGCGGTTTCGCAGGGCTTACTGCCGGACGCATTCGCCGACAAGGTAAACGAATATGCTCTCGAAAAAATAGGAGACATAGCGCTAATACGTACCGAAAACGGATATGATATCATCGAAGATTATATAACGGAGATCAAAGATATATTATCGGAAAACGGATCGCTTTGACCCGCATAGCGATAATGAAAGGAAGCGTACCAAATGGAAAACAAAATACCGAAAAGAATACTTAATTCTTTAATGAACGCGCTCGCGGCGGGAGTCGTACCGCGGACCGGAGCGCCGTATATCGCCATAGGCAGAAAAAACGAGACCGAAAGTCTGCTCTCGGATCTTGAAAACGTTTCCGACGGCGGAAGCTCTCTGCGGTTTCTCATCGGCCGTTACGGAAGCGGAAAAAGCTTCCTTTTGCAGCTCATACGCGGATATGCCCTTGAAAACGGATTCGTCACGGCTGACGCGGATCTTTCTCCCGAAAGACGGCTCAGCGGCACGAACGGAAGCGGACTTGCGACATACCGCGAGCTTATAAAGAACCTTTCGGTAGCGACCTCGCCCGACGGCGGCGCTTTGCCCGTCCTCATTTCAAAATGGCTCTCATCGCTCAGCTCCTCTATCGCCGCCGACGGAGCCGAGATAGGCTCTCCCGAATTTGAAAAGGAATTAAGAAGCAAGATATATTCCGTTACCGAGGAGCTTGAAAACAGAGTTGGCGGTTTTGATTTTGCGACCGTCATACACAAATATCATATAGCGCTCTCAAACGGAGATGACGCGCTCCGTTCGGCATGTATACGTTGGCTCCGCGGCGAATTCACCACAAAGACCGAGGCAAAGCGAGAGATAGGCACGCAAGGGATAATAAACGATGAAAACTGGTACGATTACCTTAAGCTGCTCGCTCTGTTCGTTCGAAAGATAGGATACAAGGGACTTTGCGTATATATAGACGAATGCGTCAATCTGTACAAGATACCGAACAGGATATCAAGAGAAAACAATTACGAAAAGATACTTTCGATATTCAACGACACGCTTCAGGGCAAAGCACCGTACCTCGGATTCATATTCATAGGAACGCCTCAGTTCCTTGAAGACACGCGGCGCGGACTCTTCAGCTACGAGGCGCTCCGTTCAAGACTTTTTGACGGAACCTTCTCGGGCGAAAGCTATCGCGACCTTTGCGGTCCGGTCATTCGTTTGATAAGGCTTACGGATAGCGAACTGTACGCGCTCATAACGAGGCTGGGAAAACTGTATTCGGAATGTTACGGATACGATATTCCCTTGACGGACGAGCAAAAAAAGACGTTTCTCGAATACTGTCTTGCCAAAGCCGGAGCGGACTCTATGATCACTCCGCGAGAGATAATAAGAGGCTATATATCGCTTCTCAACATTCTTCGCCAAAACCCCGATTCCGACTTTGAGCAAATACTCGGCAAGACAAAAGACGCTATAAAGCCGGAAAACGAAAAGGACCCGGACGCGCTTGATGACTTTGAATTGTAATATTATGTTGTTTTCATTTTAATACAAGATAAATATTGCTCATTCGTTTAATTCACTTAAAAGATCCCCGAGCACCGTATACGGAGTTATCTGACGAACGACGGCGGAAAGCCTTCTCATCTCTTTTACCGAACACTCATAGTGAGTCAAAAGTCTCGCCCTTCCGGACGAGGCTTTTTTCAACGCTCCGTGACTGTACTTATCCTTCGTTACGACACATATCTCCGCATCGGGATCTATGGCAGAAGCTCGCAGTATGAGATAAGCGAGCGGATACGCGGTATCGGAAAAAAGCGTAAGCGCATACCGCTTGTTTTGATAGCGCTTCTGACGCTCTCTGCAGACTTCGATATATGCGGCAAACGGAAGAAGCGATATATCACATCCGTTTTTAGCAAAACGCGCTCTGACGGGATAAAAACCGCTTTCATACTTAAGAGCCTCCGCGCCGAATAAAAAAGGCGCATGATAAACTTTTTCGCATTCGGCAAACGAGATATTTTTACGATTGCTCCTTAAATACCTTATCTTATATTCAAGCTCCGGTACTTTCGACAAACACTCGCGAAAAGCGTTTTGAACCGCATATACGGCTACCGATGCCATAGCCCTTATATCTTCGAAAAGCTCCTCTCCCCTCATATTCAAAAAGCTTTTAAGCTCCTCCCTATCCGTTCCCCACACTACCGTTTTCGCCATAAAAGACATTTGGTCGGTACCGCACGGATCGCAATATTCTTTTGAACAAAGAAATCCGTATCCGTTATCGTTTTTAATATGAGAAAGCAATATCGCCGCCATATCTTTTACGTCGTTTTTCAAAAAATGAAATTCGGGATATCCGCACGATAATTTTGAATAGACCCCGAACAGAAGAGTAAGCAAAAACGCGCTTTCTCCTTCGTTCTCATTTCCGTATCCGGAAAAAAACACGGATCTTAATTTTACAAAAATGTTCTCCGACATCTCAAGCGTCTCGAAGTCGCCAAGCCGTTTCTGTTCGCGAAAAGCCGCCACCGCACACATCATAAGAGCGGCGTCGGAAACGCTTTCTATCTCATTCCTCACGCATATATCACATATACCTCGAAAAGCGATATCATTAAACCTGCGTACCGCGTTTTCGTTATCGCAAGTTACAACACGATTGCTTTCTTCGCTCTTCCCGACGCATGCGTCACATATATTTTTCCGTTTATTATACCTTTCAAAAGGATAAAGACCTTCGCTTACGTTAAAAAAGCTCCTTCTTCCTATCGTTATTTTCGGAAAGAGCGCCTCCTTATCTTTATAGCGTTCGCATAACCGCTTTATCGTATCGGGATACGGAAGCACGCCTTTATCGCCGTTTTCGTCGTATCCGGAAAAGTATAGCCTATCGCAATCCGAAAATATTTCCGTACCGAAATAAGCATAAAAGCATTCTTTTCCGCTCTTTATGCTACCGATAAGCGCATCTATCGCTCCCAAAGCTCCGTTTTCGCAAGCGAATCTTGCGTAAACGTTTCTGTATTTTTTTAACTTATTCGGATCGCTCAGATACCTTCTCGGACGCAAAGCGCAAAAAAATCTTTCCTTTTTGTCTCTGACCGTCTCTTCAAAATAACGTTTTGCCGTTTTCACCGTTTTTTCATCAGAAGCTGAGATATAACAAACAGACGGCGAAAGATCTATTACCGCTCCGTATACGGCGTCATTTATATAATTGGAATTATATATAGCATTAAGACGTTGAAAAGCTTTTTCCGCGTCTCCGTCGGCTTCGTAGACCGCAATAACGGTATTTCCCATATTTTCGCTCCCGAGATTAATTATCGGTAGCTTCCGCCGATCATTAGTGCCATAACCATAATGCCTATAAGACCACCGAACATAGCTCCGAACGTAAATAATGCCATATTATCGCTCCGTTTCGTTTTTGATACATATTTATTATCGCTTAAAGCGAGAGAAAAATACAAAAAAGTGCAGTATAAAACTGCACTTTTTGATTTTGTAAACGTATCAGCCTACGATACCCGAACGCTCGATACCTTCAACCAGATATCTCTGGCAGAACATGTATACTATGAGGAGCGGGAATATTATCATAAGTCCTATCGTATTCTGGATAGCCGCGTTAAAGAGATCCTTACCGGCGTAGTTCTGGTCAAAGAGTCCCTTAGGCGTCTGTCCGACAAGGTGCGGAAGCAGATACATTCCGTTCTTGTTATAGAACAAGGACGTATAGAATTCATCTGTCCATTGCCACGAGAATGCAAACAGGAAGACCGTTATCATCATAGGCACGGAAAGCGGAATGACTATACGAATGAACGTCTTGAAAACTCCGTATCCGTCTATGTACGCAGACTCTTCGAGCTCGTCGGGAACTCCGCGGAAGAACTG
This sequence comes from uncultured Lachnospiraceae bacterium, assembly GCA_964520875.1. Taxonomy (GTDB): domain Bacteria; phylum Bacillota; class Clostridia; order Oscillospirales; family CAG-272; genus SIG673. The sequence goes on along the minus strand of CAZFQJ010000023.1, from coordinate 8,035 downwards.
ACGCATCATGAATATGTAAAGTCCGTTCTTAAATGCCAAGCCTCCGAGCGAGAGAAGAACGAGCGGCCAAAGCGAGTTCGTCATATCTATCGTCTTTCCAGTGAGAAGCTCTATTATTCCGTAGATATCGAAATACTTAAACTTCATGAAGAGGGAAAGCTGAATGGTAGAATGAGGTACTATCATCGTGAAAAGCACCAAAGCGAACAAGATATTGGAGCCGGGGAACTTAAACTTTGCAAATCCGTATCCTATAAGACAACACACGAACATCTGAACGAGCGCCGAAGAAAGCGAGAGCAGAAGCGTATTGAGAAGTGCCCTGAAATATTCAAGGTCGACTATTATCGCCTTATATGTATCAAGCGTAGGATATTTAGGTATAAGCTTTACCGTAACGTCAACGAAGTCCTCGGCGCTCATGAAGGAAGCCGTTATCTTCGAAAAGAACGGATACAGTATTACGTACGATACTCCGAGAAGAAGGAGAAATCTGAAGATTCTCCAGAAGAGCGTTCCGAGATACGATATGCTAAGGTATTTGAGCTTAAGTCTTTCCTTAAGCGAGGTCCTCTCGAAATCGACTACTATTTTGTTTTTGGACTCCTTAAGTACCTTAGGAGTCTCATTTACAGACTGATTATCCATTTAAGAAAACCTCCTTTCTTAAGCATCGCGCTTCTGATAGAACACGTACGCCTTCATGACTGCCGCGACCACAACGACTATCAGTATTATTATCGCAAAATACATCCAAGCCATAGCGGCGGAAAGCGTTTGTTTCTCTTCGTAGACTTTGGTTATATACTGCATGACCTTGTTTGATTCCGACGTAAACGAGTCTATGACCGTATATATCGCGTTAACAAGTATCATCGGGCTTATCATCGGAAGAGTTATCTTCCAGAAGGTCTCCCATGTCGTAGCGCCGTCTATCGAACAAGATTCGTATATAGCGGGCGATATCGACTGGAGAGCCGCAAGGAATATGAGCATCTGAACTCCGCTGCGTTCGATTATGCTTGAAATTCCGTTGACCGCACCTATAACGTAGTCCGCTATCTCGGTACCGATCTTCATGCTTTCAAACAATTCCGTGATCTTTTCCGCACCGAATGTAAATCCGCTGTCAAGAGCACCGGTGTTTATCGATTGCGACTGGTCAGCCATCATGTCGTTGAAGGACTGCGTCGCGGAAGCGATCGATCCCATAATACCCGTAGCACATATAACGGGTATGAAGAATATCGTTCTGAACACCGCGCGTCCGAGCACCTTCTGATTGAGTATAACGGCTATGAACAGAGAGAATATAACTATTACCGGTATATCGATTATAAGATCCACTATACCGCTCATAAGCGTCTGTACGTAGCTCGTATCCTCAAAGAGCGCTTCCTGATAATTTTCAAGTCCGACGAACTCTATGACGTTTCCAAGCGAGTTATCATATTTGATCGAAGAAAGCGAGTATCTGAATGAATCTATTATTACGGGAATGTATATAAGCAACATTCCGAGAACGAAGGGAAGAACGAATATCCATCCGCTTCTCGCCTTACGTTTGTCAAGAGAAGCAGCTCTGCTTCGCCTCTTTTGAGAGGTCCTTCTCGACTGAGAGACCTTTATTCCGTTATCCATTTAATTACCTCTCTTTCTCAGGCGTTTGCATTGGAGTCAAAGAAATCCTTGGCTCCGATCTCTATCTTGACCGTCTCACCGTTTATCGTCCAATCCACTTCAACAACGAAGTTGTTGTAGTTAAGAATGAAGAAGTGACCGTTTTCATACTCTACGTATACGACGCTTCCGTCATCGATAAACAGATCTATGTTTGCCTTAAGATCGTCCTCGTATTCCTTTGTTCCCGCCGCTTCGTGAGCATCAAGAACAGTCTTAGCGTTATCTCTTTCCCATACGAGTCTGTCTCTGTCAAGTCCGAGTCCGAGTCCGTTAAGCACGAGAGTCTTCTTATTGGAATCGTCCTTATACTTTTCGGAATAGAAATCAAAGTCGCCGAGTCTCTGTACCGCAAGATCGTAATCCGCCTGAAGCTCCGCATGCTTTTTATCATAAGAAGCCTTAGCGTCCTTAGCTATATCCGACTTTTCGGAATCGGTAAGCTGACGGTTACAATCAACAAACTTATGATCGGATATGCGATATATCTGAACGTCTGCCAAAGCATCGTTAAGTATATCGTATAATCCCTTCGAAACTACGTTTCCTTCGGAATCGTACTGAGTAAGGAGGGTATCCTTCCAGATCTTATAGTCGATAGCGTAGTACTGAGAAAGCACATCGTCTTCCTTAAGAAGCTCTATATTGTCGTAAGAAAGAACCATGTATATCGTAGCGCCGCTCTCTATTATCTTAAGCATCTCGTACTTAATATCTCCCGCCATGTTCGTAGGCGCTCCGGCGATCTCCACATATCCGTGGAATACCATTCCGAAGAACGGAACAGTTTCGCTTGCCGAAAGGAAACGGCTGGAATCAAGTGGAGCATTGAGAACTACGGACGCATAAGGTATCGAATAAGCGTTTCCGGCGTCTACCATGACCTTTCCGTACTTATTCTTAAGCTGAGAAAGAAGCTCTACGGTATGTTCTTTTGCGTCGTTACGGTTGTACGGCTCATCATCGTCAAAGTCGGAGTTAAGATCCGAACCGAGAGAACCCACCGAAACGTAGGTGACATTATCCTTAACTACCTTCGAGAAGGCTTTTTCGAACTTCTCGTAATAATCTCTGTATACAGACGTCGATATACAAATCTTATCCGTCTTAGCGAAAGACTGAAGTATCGCGTCATAGGTTCTCTTCGTAATATAACGATTATCTATCGTCTTTACCGCGTCGCTGCGATAACTGAAACCGTCGAAGAGCGAAGTGTCCGACATGTATGCGAAATCGAATTCGGGATATACACCTATGCCCTTCTCGCTTGCAAAGCTGAGGAAATCTCTGAAACCGCTATTTCCGCCTGCCGCCTTTTCGAACTTTACCTTGGTAGGCACGGTAGATACCATTCCTCCGTTGGTATAGCCCTTAAGACGATAGCTTATGTTGGTTATGGGAGATGTCGTCTTCGCATAGCTTTCGGGAGTTATGCCCGATTCGGCAAGCTCGCTCTTTGTCATACCAAGTTCTGTCATAAGCTCGCTTTCGGTAAGAAGTTCACCTCTGAGGACCTTAGACATTATCTTAAGCTGATCAAATGAAGCAAGCGCCTTTTTAACGGTAACCGGGATACTGAGAACAGTCTCGTCGGTCTCCGTAACACCGAAAGTTTCGATATAGAGCGGTATGGAATCCTTGGCATTCTCCGCGGTTATACGGCTTATATCGCCTTTCTTTTCAAGGTAATCACGGTAAGCCTTAGCCATACCGACGTAAGAAGCGTCATAATACGTTCTGTCGGGATTAAGCTTTGACTTATCTACGTCCTCATCGTTCGTATCGCTGAGCATTATATAGTTTATCTTGAAAGAACCTGTATACTTACGCTTTGAAACGACCGTATATTCAGCGTCGGCTCCTATCGAGATCGCATCCGCTAAGTTGTAGGAGTCCTTCGGTCTGGGCTTAAACGAGCAGTAGACCGTACCGTAACAATAAACCTTACCTCCGTTTTCGGAAGTTATAGTTGTTAGGGCATCACCGTCGCTTACTATCGCAAAATACCCGGAAGCATGATTTTTAAGCTCGCCTAAATATTGAGCGTCTGAAGTGTTACGAAGCTCGTCAGTAGTGACGACTCCGTAAACCGGCAATCTGAATACTTCTTGGTTCGGACTGCTTATCTGTTGATACGCGTAGTCCTCACCGTAAACTTTACCGCCCGAAGTCGAGTGGCTCGTTGTGTCTTCGAATCTCGTTATACTTCCCGATCCGTCAGGTATAAACGTATAACCTTTATAATACGTAAGGCCTGCGCCCATATAAGGAAGTATGTCTATTGAAGTAAGCTTGTAGTTAGTTTCGTCAAAAGTAAGACCATTTGCCGGGAAGCGGACCTCAAGTCCGGTATCCGTAACGTAGTACTCAAGAGCCATCTTGAAGTTTGCAGGAGCTATACTCGGCTCGGTGTAGTTAGTCTCCAAATGGTCTTTGTCGAGTTCTTCGAACGTGTACTTAGGGCAGTACGATTTTATATAACTTTCGATAAGCTTAAGTTCACGTCTATTAGCCTCGGAAAGTGCATATATCGCTATATCCTTTTCTTTTATAACGGGATACAACTCATACATGTTCTCTCTTAAGCTATCGATCATTCCGTTTGCCCACGGATCATAAAGATCATACCACTCATTTAAAACTCTGTAAGCTCTGCTCTCTTTCCCTCCGGGAGCATTGACCTCAAGGGGTTCAAGAATGAGACTTTCGAATCTCTCTTTTTTAATGAGGTGCGGAACGAGGGTTCTTGTTTCTTCCTCACCTATGGAGTATTCTACGCGAACGCCTCCGTTAAGTCTTTTTACCTTTATCTGATTCAGGAGAGCGGAATCGGCAAAAGAGTAATACTGCTGCTGAGTTCCGTTATCGTCATACCAGATATGGACCTGACTGAGGAGCTGCTTCTTGGTCTCGGTATGAATGACCTTGTTTCCGGTACCGTCGTCACTTACGGGGTACTCGGAAATATTGTAGGGGTTGGTGAAAAGTATGTCGCCGGTAGTCGTGTCCTTGAGAGCTACTTCTCCAGTTATCTTATCGACATAAAGCTGGAAATCACCGTCGGTATAGTAGAGCTCCATTGCGTCGATACGCTTCTGCTCCGTCGTAAAATCCGCGTCTCCCGAGGGATCTGTGTAGAAGTTTTCATAGTACGTCGAAAACTGTATGCTGCTTTCGTCCTCTTCGCTGCTACTCGTGCTCGCCGCAAATACGGGAAGCATGGAGAGCGAAGCGAAAACTCCCAATACCGTCAGAAATGCAAGAAATCCGGACAATGATCTGGAAAATATTCTCTTTGTACTGTTTCTCATTATGATCATACCATCCTTTCTTACATTCGATAGGTTATTTCCGTTATAATGTTACGTACAAGTCCCACCATATCGGAAACAAGGGTTGCAAAGAGTATGCAAAGGAACATTATTATCGCCATTCCGACTATCGTTCCTATACACATGGCGACATTCTTGAACATCGAATAATCGTGCGTTATCATCGTGCCGAAGAATATCAGAAGTCCGACCCAAATCCATGCAAACGACGTTATGAGCGTTATTATGCCGGATTCCGAGGAGGAAAGAATGTGCGTGAGGAGCGTTGCGGGAATGAGGAGGAGCGGAAGAGGAATAAGCGAATATCCCGTAGCTATGAGGATATCCTTTGCGCTTCCTTCTCCGTCGAACAGGGTCGTAAGACACCAGTTCGCAACCACCCAAAGAGCTATCGGTATACATACTGCCAAAAGCTGAGTGCCTATACCTGAATAAGTTCCTCTCGGGTTATACATATACGAGCGTCCTACGCTCTGATAGGTGAATACGAGCACTGCAACGCCTATATAGAACGCCGCTCCGCGCAAGGATCCGCGCTTTTCGTGTTTAAGATCCCAAAATCCGTCGAACGGGTGGAACATAAGGTGGAACGCAAACAGAAGCTCCTGACCGAATGTGCGCTTTCCGGAAGTTACCGCGGTCTTGGCATTAACCCTTGCCGCATACTTAAAGAAGAGCGAAAGTCCTATACAGATCGCCGCGACCACTATCGGTACCACTATGATGTACTTGGAGACCCATTCTTTTCTGTACATCTTGAACGCGCTCGAATAACCCGTTGTGTTGTAAGCGTAAGAGTACTGCTCCATAGCGCCCTCGTAATCGCCTTCGCGGTAGAGAGTCTTGGCTATTCCGATATACGCAGTATCGAAGTTTATGTTACGTCTGAGTATGTTCTCGTAGTCCTGGACCGCAAGCTCGTAAAGGTGATCGTTATCGTGCTGGAGAGCCGCGACAAGAAGGTCACCGTACTCGGTTCTCGAATAAAGAGTTACCGCACAGGTTCCTTTATCAAGAATAAGAAGATTGCTATCCTGATAAGCTATCGCCTCGATAGACTTGATGTTTCCGAGCTGCTCGCCTTCATCTCCGAATGCAAACAGAAGGTTACCGTCATTATCGTAAGTAAATACTCTGCTGCGCTTTTCATCGATTATGGACCATGTTTTAGCAGGTCCGATCGCAACGTCGATTATGGTGGAAGGTCCTACTTTAGAGGTACTTGAACCCTTGCTGGAATTAGAGACCTTTACCTCTCCGGACGGAGGATAGAAGCCGGTACGGCTCATTACGTCGTCTCCGTTGGTGTTGAGCTTCTTAACGGGAGCGTATGTTGAAGCCGTCGAACGGCTCGTTATAGCCTTTTGCTGAGCCGCTTGCTGATCAGACGGGAAGGTGATCGTCGCATAGATGAAACCGTTCTCGTCTATTACTATGTTATTATACTCGGTAGGAATATTCTTTTTGGATTTCGCTCTCTGCTCCGCAGTCTGGAAGTTTCTCCAGAACATTTCGAAAGCGTTAGCCGAAACCTTCTGCGCGCCTATGAAGCCCTTGAACTCGCCCTTCATATCCATAGCTATTATTCCCATGGTGGTCGTAGAAGAAACTATATAGACCGTGTTTCCGTCCGACGCTACCGCAACGGGCGTATATATATGGTTCTCGGGAAGAACGTCCGCGTCTGGCTCCTTTATCTCACACTTGAACGTCGGCTCGTTTCGACCTTCATTCTCGCGGTTAAGCACGACTATTCTCTTATTACCGGTATCGGCGATGAATATCAAGTTTCCGTTGACACAAAGTCCGCCGGGATTCAGAAGTTCGTCGTTAGCTCCGGTATCGTTTACGAAGCTTTCTATTGAGTAGAGATATCTGAAATATCTATCAAATACGAGGATTCTGTGTTTCTTTTCTTCAACGGTAGTAAGCTCCTGTTTTTCCTCGTCCCACTTTTTTCCGGTGATGTCACATATATAAATGTTTCCGTTATCGTCTACCACCAGATCCGAAGGCTCGCCGATCGCATAACCGGTAGCCTTTATAACTCCGAGAGCTTCGGAGTCATAGACCTTCTGAGGAGTATACGCGTCGGGAGACGCGAGCTGCGTACCGTCTATCGAATATGTATACGTAGAGTATGCCGCAGCGTACGTAGGAAGAAGAGATATAACTATCGTAACAACGCATATAGCAAGTCCGAGAATGACCTTAAGCTTTTTTCTGTTCATTACTTCTCTCCTCCTTAATCTTTCATTCCCGAAGATCCCATCGTTTCAACGATCTGACTCTGCGTTATGATGAATACCAATATCGGGACGCTCATCATTATGACCGTTGCCGCGGCACCGGCACCCTGCGTACCGGACGCGGAGATTATGGAGTTGATCGCGTTATCGAAGGTCTTAAGGTTATCACTGTAAACATAATTCGAAGCACCGGAGTTCCATACGTTCTGGAAAACGGTGATCATAAGGGTAAGCCACGCGGGCTTGACCAGAGGCATTACGAGAGTAAGGTATATTCTGAATTCCGAACAACCTTCAATTCTCGCCGCCTCTATCATTGAGTCGGGGACAGTCGAATCGATGAAGTTCTTCATGAGGTAAAGTCCGAGGGTGGACGCCCAAACGGGAACTATCGATATCGTGTAGGTGTTAAGCCAGTTGAACGCAACAAATATAAGGAAGTGCGCTATACCGGTAACGGTGGAAGATATCATCAGGGAGTAAACTATAAGCGAGAATACCGCTCCGGAACCCGGAAAACGTACCTTTGATATAGCATACGCAGCCATAGATCCGATGATAAGACATCCGACGGTAGCTCCGAGAGATATAAATATCGTATTGAAAACATATCTCGAAATCGGGACCCATGTCGACGTCATTGACGCAAATAAGTCTATAAAGTTCTGGAATGTCGGCTTTATTACGTAGAAGTTAGGCGGCGTAAGGAACATCTCGCCTATCGGCTTGAACGCCGTGATTATCAGGTAATAAGTCGGAAGGAACATGAATACA
>CAZFQJ010000022.1:0-18611 GCA_964520875.1 uncultured Lachnospiraceae bacterium | reverse complement strand
TGACCGCGCCTATATACGCGAGAAAATCCTGTATGGATTCGGATTTTTGTAATATACGAGATGTTCTCCGCGTCTTACGGTGATTTTAGGCGGTATCATTGCTTCGGAAAGCAGAGACACAACAAGCTCTGAGCATTTTTCGTTCGGCATTGCCGCTTCCAGATGTAGTCCGCTCTTTCCCTTGCTCGCCCTTCCGCATACGACGAACGCTCCGCGTACAAGATGCTGAGCGCACGCGGGGCAAACTCTTTTCGAAGGCGTGGGATAGGTCACCTCGTTTTCGGTGACCGAAACGTACCCCGATTCCGTCTGATCGTCAAAAAAATGTTTTCGTTTTTTGGAACGCAGAGCCTCGCAGTATTTTTGTACGGCTTCCGTATATTTGCCGTTTTTGTGCTTTGCGAAGACCGTACTTCCGCATATAAAAGAATTTTTGCAACATTCGGATTTTATATCGAATGAGAGCAGTTGTTCTTTTATTTCGCTTGAAAAGGAGACGGAAGCCGTTTTTTCGTTCTCCATTAGTTACGCCCCCTTGTCTTTTGTCATCGGGTCTTTATCTTTTATTTGCGAGCCTTGCGGCTTTAAGTGTGTTTGTGAGGAGCATGGCGATCGTCATGGGTCCGACTCCTCCCGGAACGGGGGTTATCGCGCCCGCGACCTCTTTTGCGCTTTCGAAATCGACGTCTCCGCAGAGCTTGCCGTTTTCGTCTCTGTCCATTCCGACGTCTATTACCGTAGCTCCGGGCTTGATATATTCCGCGGTTATAAACTTAGCTTTTCCTATCGCGACAACGAGTATATCCGCTTCGAGACATTCCTTTTTGAGATCCTTTGTCCTTGAATGACATATGGTCACGGTACCGTTCTGTTGGAGCAGGAGCATGGCTTGGGGCTTGCCGACTATGTTGCTTCGTCCGACAACTACGCATTTTTTGCCGCTTACCTCTATTCCGCTCTCGCTTAGGAGACGCATTACTCCCGCCGGTGTGCAGGGAAGAAAGTCGTAGTCGCCTATCATTATCTTTCCCGTGTTTATCGGGTGGAAGGCGTCGACGTCCTTTTCGGGTCGGATAGCGTTTATTACCGCTTTTTCGTCAAGGTGCTTCGGGAGCGGAAGCTGAACGAGTATTCCGTCTATCTTGTCGCTTGCGTTGAGCTTATCTATAAGCGAAAGAAGCTCCTCCTCGGTGGTGCTTTCGGGCAGAGCGTGGACCTCGGAATAAAAGCCCACCTCCTCGCAGCCCTTAGCCTTGTTCCTTACGTATACCTTGGAAGCGGGATCTTCGCCAACTATTATTACCGCAAGTCCCGGCTTTTCTTCCATTTTTTCGGTTTCGACGCGTATCTCCTCGCGTACCTTTGCCGAGATAGCTTTTCCGTCTATTATCATCGCCATTTTATCAGTCCTCTTTTTCTTCGATTTTATCTTCCGTTACTTGTTTGAATGAAGCGCTTTCGTATCTCTTGCCCTTTTTCCAAAAAACTATTATGCATACCGTTGCCGCTATGAACGAGAGAAGTCCTACGATCTGCGATATTCTGAACGGTCCGACGTAAAGACTGTCGGTTCGCAGACCTTCGATGAACATTCTGCCAAAGCCGTACCAGGCAAAATACATGAGGGTTATCTGACCGTCGAATTTTCTTTTTCTGTATAATACGTTCAAAAGTATGAAGCCGAGAACGTTCCAGAGAGATTCGTACAGAAACGTCGGGTGTACCGTTCCTATCTCCGCTACATAGGTATCCGAATATATATGCGAGAGCTTCATGCCCCACGGGAGCGAGGTCTCGCTTCCGAACGCTTCTCCGTTACAGAAGTTGCCCCACCTGCCTATCGCCTGCGCTATCATAACGCCCGGTGTGAGCATGTCGAAAAAGCATTGCGGACGTATCTTCTTTACGTAGCATACCGCAAGAGCGGCGAGTCCGCCTCCGATTATACCGCCGTATATGGCGAGTCCGCCGTTCCAGATCTCAAAGACTTCCAAGAATGTGTAATCGTAGTCAGAGGTGATCACGTAGTAAAGTCTTGCTCCGATGACGCCGAATATTATCGTAAACAGAGTGAAATCTATTACGTCGTCCGTGGTTATTCCGACGTATTCTTTTGTCCTGTACATAACGTAAGCGACCGCCACCACCATGCCGAGCGCTATGATTATACCGTACCATGCAACTTCTCTTCCGAACACCGTGAAGGCTACTCGGTCGATCTTAAATTCGCCTATTCCGAGCCCCGGGAAGGCTATGCCGGACGATTCATACATTTTTGTCTTCCTCCTTTGTTTTGAGCGGATATATAACGCTCATTGCAAATCTTTTTTCTTCAAGAACGTAGGGAAGCAGTTTTTTTACATCGTCTTCCGTAACATCGGCGTATTTTTTTACGCGTCCGAGACAATCTACGCCCGTTATAAACGATTCGAAAAGATTCATTACCACGTTTTCCGTACTGTCATATCCGCGCAGAGCGTCCGCGTACAACACACGCTTTGAACGTTCGATTGCGTCGCGTGAAAGTCCGTTCTTTTTCACTTTGTCTGCGTATTCGAGAAATCTTTCGTAAACCTTTTCCGGATCGTCGGAATCTCCGCCGAAAACGAAATGCGCGGCGGAGCGGGATTGGTCGTAGTAGTTCGAGTAGGCGGATATCAGCCCGTCCTCGTAAAGTGAGGAATAAAGCTCCTCGCTTTTTCCGAAAAGCGCTTCCGAAATGACAGAGCACACGGCTTCGTTATCGGGTGTGCCCTCCGGAAACTTTATACCTATCTTGAATAAAGGCTTTGAAACGTCCATTTCCGCCGTTATGAGCTTTTCGTTACATACGGCGTCTTCCTTACATTCGGTGAATATGACCTTTCCTTCGTTTTGCGCGGGAACGTTTCTGTCTACTATCTCTTCTATCTTGTCGATATCTATGTTTCCGCAGATACAGAGCGTCATATTGGACATGCGGTAGTAACTGTTATAGCACGCGTACAAAAGCTCCGGCGTTATTTTTGCTATCGATTCTACCGTTCCCGCTATCGGTATCCTTATCGGATTCTTCTTATAGAGCGCCTTCATGAGATTGTAATGGAGCGCGTCGGACGGTCTGTCCTCGCACATTTTTATCTCCTGTCCTATGATACCCTGTTCCTTTGCGACGTTTTCCGCGGTGAAATGAGGGGTCAGGACCATTTTTATCAGAATTTCGAGTGACGTGTAAAATTCGTCCGTACAGGAAAAAAGGTATGCCGTCATATCGGTAGAGGTGAAAGCGTTGGCGTCTGCTCCGGCGGCTGAAAAATCTTCGAACGCGTCCGTGCCTTCTTCGCTTTCAAACATCTTGTGCTCAAGAAAATGCGCTATTCCCTCCGGAACCTCTGTTATCTCTCCGTTATCCGACACGAGACAGTTGTCAAACGAGCCGTAACGCGTTCCGAATATTGTGTAGTATGAGGAAAGCTCCTTCTTTATCGCATAGATCTCCAGACCGCTTGAATGAGTTATCTTCACACAGGTCTCGCCTATCTCGGGAACTTCTGTTATCTCTATTTTATTTTTGTTCAAATCGCGACCCTGCCCTTCAGATCATTTTGTTATTCCGCGAAGGAAGTAATCTACCTTCATCTCCGCTCCGCGCGCGACATTCGCCACGTCTTCCTTAGTTACGGAAAGGATATTTTTTATACAATCGTCTATATCGGTGTTGCGAAGACTTATCTTTTTCAGAACGTACCATTCGGCGAACTGCGAAGCATTGTCCTTTACCGAACGATAGGCGTTGAGTATGCCTTTTTTTGCCGTTTCCAGCTCTTCGTCGGAGATATCGGACGGATCCTTTAGCATTTCGAGCTGTCGTTCTATCTCCGTTATCGCTTTTTCCTTGTTTTCCTCGGATATGCCGCTTCGCACGAACATCATCGAGGCGCCGAAATCTTGGAGCGATGTACAGTAATAGCAAAGACTCAGGCGTTCTCTTACGTTCATGAATAGCCTGCTTACGGGAGACGCACCGAAGATATCGCTGAATACCTCCGTAGGCGCGGTGTTTGAAACAGAGGTCTCCATTTTGTATGCAAGCACCATTCTGCCTTGCTTTGCGTCCGTTTCTTCGATCACCGTTTTCAAAGCTTCGGAATGTGATGGCTTTTGCATTTCGGGAAGCGTGATGAGCGAGCTTACGTTTCGGTTTTCGAAAAGACCGGACAAAAGCTCGGTAAACGCGTTTTCGGCTTCTTTTGTAAAACTTCCGGCAAATATTGCTTCGACGGGAGCTTTTTCGAGTATATACGTAAGCTTTTCGGAAAGCGCGGCAGGAGTTACATTGGAAACGCCGTCCTCCGTTCCGAGCGAACAGTAAGCCATGGGAATATCTCCGAAGGCTATCTCTTTGCATCTTGAGTACGCAAACGAATCCTTGTTGTTGATCATTGCGGCGATCTTGTCGATCTGCCTTTTTTTCTCGCTCTCCGTGTAAGAAGCGGAAAGAACGCCGTTTTCTCTTACGGGTGAGGTGAGTATGTCGCGTATCATTTCCGTCAGTCCGCAGAGGACTTCGTTTCCGTCGCCGTGCGGAAGATAACGGCTATCCAAAAAGCTTGCGGTCACTCTGAATAAGAGCGCGTTCGGAAGCTTTGCCGTCGATACGTCCACCGACGGATCGTATAACATACACAGTCTTCGGTTGATGAGCGCCGAGGTCGGATATTTTGTCGTTCCTCTTTCCAAAACGCTCGCAAGGACGGAACACACCGAGATGTTTTCCGTTGTTATCGGTAAAACAAAATTCAGAGAAAAGTAGTTGTTTTTAAACTTTTCCGTATCTATTACCCCGAACGAAACTCCTCCGGGCAGAGATCTTGTATCTATCTTCATTTTTGCTCCTGACGTTTTTATCTGTTAAGTTAAGTATATCATATATTATTATATAAATTCAATAGTAATTGAAAATTTTTTAATAATAACTTCGCCGTGTGCAAAGAAAAGGCACGTTCCTTGCCTTAAAGGTTCGGAACATGCCCTTTATCTTATTTAGTTATTTTATTAGCAAACGCCCTGAGCGAGCATAGCGTCGGCTACCTTGATGAAGCCCGCTATGTTAGCACCCGCTACGAGATCGTCTCCGAGACCGTACTTGTTAGCCGCGTCAACGGAAGCCTTGAAGATGTTCTTCATGATCTGGTGGAGCTTTGCGTCGACCTCTTCGGCAGTCCAGCTGTAACGCATGGAGTTCTGAGACATCTCAAGTCCGGAAGTCGCAACGCCGCCCGCGTTGACCGCCTTCGAAGGAGCAACGATAACGCCTGCCTTCTTGAGCATGGCGACCGCTTCGTTGGTCGTAGGCATGTTGGAGACCTCAACGTAATACTTGACTCCGTTTGCTATGATCATCTCGGCGTCGGCTTCGCGAACCTCGTTCTGAGTAGCACAAGGCATGAGTATATCCGCCTTTACGCCCCAAGGCTTCTTGCCTGCGAAGAAGGGAACGCCGAACTTATCCGCATAGTCCTGTACTCTGTTGCGGCAGGAAGCGCGCATTTCGAGCATGTATGCGATCTTCTCGGGAGTGTTGATACCGTCCTCGTCGTAGACATATCCGTCGGGACCGGAGATCGTAATGACCTTTCCGCCGAGCTCCGTGACCTTCTGAACTGTTCCCCATGCAACGTTACCGAAACCTGAGATAGCGAACGTCTTGCCCTTTATATCGTCGCCGAAGTGCTTGAGCATTTCGACTGTGTAGTATACCGCGCCGTAACCGGTGGCCTCGGGACGAATGAGAGAACCGCCGTAGGTAAGACCCTTACCGGTAAGAACGCCGGTAAATTCGTTTCTGAGTCTCTTGTACTGACCGAAAAGATATCCGATCTCTCTTGCGCCTACTCCGATATCTCCCGCGGGAACGTCGGTGTCTGCGCCTATATATTTCTGAAGCTCCGTCATAAAGCTCTGGCAGAAGCGCATGACTTCCGCGTCGGACTTGCCCTGAGGATCGAAGTCAGAGCCGCCCTTACCGCCGCCCATGGGGAGAGAGGTAAGAGAGTTCTTGAATGTCTGCTCGAATCCGAGAAACTTTATTATAGATTCGTTTACCGAGGGGTGGAAACGGAGACCGCCCTTGTAAGGACCGATCGCGGAGTTGAACTGGATACGGAAACCTCTGTTTACCTGTACCTTTCCGCTATCGTCTACCCACGGAACACGGAACTTGATGATCCTTTCGGGTTCTACCATACGCTCAAGTACGCCGCTGGTTATGTACTCGGGATTCTGTTCTATGACAGGCTCTATCGATTCGAGGACCTCTTTGACTGTCTGGTGGAACTCGGGCTCGCCCGCGTTTCTCTTTACGACCTTGTCCATAAGTTCGTTAAGATACTGATTTTTGAAGCTCATTTTGGATACCTTCCTATTTTCTGAATTTGCCGTATGTCGTTAACCTTACGGCTCCTCAACGACTATTTCATTATAAAACATTCGTGTGCGTTTGTCAATAATTATACGAAAGAAAAATCCATTTTGTTTATTTATGGCGGAAATAAAAAATGCTTATAGACCGATCAGCTCGATTTTGCTTCCTCGGACTTGCATGTCTTGGATATCTCTATTACCATTACGGTCATGTCGTCTGTTCGCCCGTTTCTTTCCACTGCTCTTGTAAGTATCCTGTCGGCAAGCTCACGTATCCCCGAGAATGCTCCGGCGGTAAGGATATCGGTGAAAATATTGCCGTCCGAAGGCTCGGCTGCAACTCCGTCGCTGACCATTACCGCAATATCCCCTTCGGATAGGGTGAAAGATACCTCCTCCGGTTTTGCCGTTTCGGTTATTCCGAGGGGCATACTGTATGCGCTTATGCAATGCACCGAACCGTTTCTGAGTATATAGGAAGCCGCCGCGCCGCTTTTTAAAAAAGAAGCGTTTCCGTTTACAAGGTCCGCTTCGAGTATGTCGACCGTGCAGAAGCATTCGTTTCCGCGTTTTCGAAGAATGTTTCCGAGCATTTCGGCGGCAAGAGATTTACGAATATTGCAGCGCAGCAGCTTTTCGAGAAGCGCGGAGGCTATCTCGGAGCATTCCGCCGCCTCGCTTCCGCTTCCCATTCCGTCTGTTAGGACCGCAAAGAACCGTCCCTCCGAGTCGGGAAACGCGAATGCCGCGTCTCCGCTGTATAGTTCGCCCGGCTTGGTCAGCTTGGCGAACGCCGCGCGCGCCGTCAGCTTTTCGCTCGGTATCAGCAGAAAAGAAGCGTTTTGATCGTTTGCAGGTCGCGTCAATTTGAAATTTATGAAGGTGTACCTACTTATTTCCGAGCATAAACGTTCCGCAAGCTCGCGGTCGACGCCATACAGGTATACCCGTTTACGGTTTCCGGTCACCGCGGTTATATTCTCGCGTCCGAGACCGAGATCGGACGCGATCTTTAAGACCTTCAAAGAAAAGGCGTCCTCTGTATACGAAGCGCGTTCGCTTTCGGCAAGATCGGAAAGTATGGCGGAAAACGCGGCGTATTCCGATGTCGCAAGCGGATTTAAAGCGCCTCTTTTCGTATGAGGCGGCGTCTTTTTGCAGCTGTGTTCGATCTCGCTCGTAAGCTCTTTGAATCTTATGCAATGCTCCGAAAGATATTTCGGGGCTTTTTCGGCTCTTATGTCACCCCTAAACGCCGATATCATGTTTTTTATACATTCGGACGTTCGCGCTCTTTCGCTTTCCCAGCATATCGGGCTTACCGGACAACTGTCGCAGAATTTGTGGCACATCTTGGCGCATAGCTCGTCCGTTTTTTCGTCAAATGATACGGCGTAGCTTCCGAGCGTTCCCGAAAGCTCGCGAAACGCCCGAGAGAGCCGAACGAGATCCTCGTATCTGCCGTCGTCCTTTACGGAGATATCCGAGTTATCGGACGTTACGGGCGCGTTTTTTGCGCCGAGAATGAACGGAAAATCATCTGTGAAAAACGAATAACGTATCGCGGGCGATGCTACCGCAAGAGCTATGACTGCCTCCGGTATGAAGTTTAAAAGCGAGCCGTAACCGGCGGTTTTAAAGGCGATAAAGCAGCCCGCGACCGCCGATATTCCCGCCGAAGGGAGTATTCCCAAAAAGAAGAATATTCCGGATATGCACCCTATGACCGCAGTCGCCGCCGCATATATCGGTGAATAAAGGTAGCCGAGGATTGCTCCCGTTATTCCTCCCGCTATGACGCCTCCGCGTTTTGCGGACGTTAGCGTCAAAAATACGGCGAGCATGCAGGCAAGCGAGCCGCCGGCGAAACGGATATCCTTCGCGCAGTATACCGTGCAGGAAAACATAAATACGGCGGACGTGAAATGCAGAATCTTAAGAAGGGGTGAGCTTTTGACGGCGCTTTTCAGATCGGCGGCGAAGTAGAAGCTCATGATGATGCATAACGTCGGCGCGGATATCAGCGTCCCGAGTATGCCTTGAGCGATATTTGCGTGTATTCCTTGAGAAAGCAGATATGTTATGCATTGCGTAAAGCACATCACGGCGCAGTAAGAAAGCCGCATGTGTATAGGCTCCTTGTATTTCCCGCCGTAAAGAAATGCGGAGACCGCGGTCCTCAGAATAAATATGAGCGTGAGCGTCAGGTAACGCAGGATATTCGGTCCGCTTCCGAGAAATCTTGTGCCGAGCAGAGCGCCTATGTATGCGCTCGGTACGTATGACGTGACCGAGCAAAGAAATGCGTCGGAAAGAGGTATTCCTACGGAAAGCGAGGTGAATGGCAGGGCTTTAAGACTGAATAAGAGCGATGTCAGCGCCGCTACCGCATGCGCGGCGACCGTTATGAGCCGTGCCTTCGGAGTTTTGTTTTTGAAAGATCTGTCAAGGAATGCGTTCCAATTTTCGTGTATCTCGGAAAAACCGATGTTTTTGTCTGTCATTTGTAATACTTCCTTTCGCTATCGTATATAATGTACGTTGGTACTATTTTACACCGTGACGGGCGAAAAACATGTCGCAGTATGAAGGCGTAAAAGAGAATAAAATAAAAAAAGCGGCGGAAATACAAAATAAATTGCCGTATCGCTTGAAATTACGGCGTTAATGTGTTATAATATATCCGAAATGTTTTGCGTACCGATCCGGAAAGGTACGGTATCAATGTTTTTTAAACGATCTTCCGAAAGGAAGAAAAATAAATTTCCCAAGGCAGTAGCATTCGTCGATTACGAGCATTGGTATTATTCGCTCGGTAATCTTCACAGTCAAACGCCTAACGTGCGCGAGTGGAGAGATATGCTTTCCGAGAAGTTCGATATTGACGAGATGTATTTCTTTGCGGATTTTGCCGGGACGGCACTTCAAGGCGAGGTGTCGAAGATAAGAGAGGTAACGAATTTTATAATCGAAACGGGTACTCAAAGCAAGACCAAGGATTTTACCGATTTTATAATGCTCGATCATATATATCGGACCGCCATGACGAGAAACGATATAGAGACCTATATAATATTCTCCGGCGACGGACATTTTGCTTCGGTAGTACGTTTCCTTACCTCTAAAAAGAAGACCGACGTTGCGATATACGGAGTGCGTAACGCGGTAAGTCAACAACTGAAAAACTCCGCGACGACGGTTACCGAGCTTCCGGCTCGGAATGAGAGCTTGCTCGGTTATTATTTTCCGATACTGAGCAGTCTCGCGCTCCTCGAAGAACGGCGGAAAAGCTCCGGAAAGAGAGCTTACGCCACATACAAAGCGACCTCCGAAGCCGTCGCCGGCAGGTACGACCTGCCGTATAGCGAGGTCAGCTCGGCGCTTTCGCAGATGATGACCGACGGGTACATAGAGCAACATAGCGAAAGGGTCGGAGGACGCGAGTTGAAGGTCATAGGCGTCAATTGGAAAAAAGCCGAAAAGGACGGTATTTGGGCGGGACCCCAAAAATAAAATATCCGTTCGTCGGTACGCAAAACATTTCGCTTATATATCCGTGCAAAGCACCGCTCGGTGCTTTTTTGGTATCAATGAATATTAATTATAAAAAATTCACAAAAATTTACTTTATTTTTTGTTCAATATATTGTAAAATTGATTCTACATGGCATTATTGTGAAATTACTTAAACAGAGGCGATAACAAATGGCTGAAAAGAGAGATTATTACGAAGTTCTCGGCGTGGATAAGTCATCGGACGATAATCAAATTAAGAAGGCATACCGTCAGATGGCAAAAAAATATCATCCGGACATGAATCCGGGAGATAAGGACGCGGAGGCGAAATTCAAGGAAGTAAACGAGGCTTACGCGGTCCTGAGCGATCCGGAAAAGAAGCGTATATATGACCAATACGGTCACGACGGTCTCGATCCGTCGTCCGGAATGGGCTCGGGCTTCGGCGGCTTTGACGGTTTCGGCGGAGTGGATCTCGGAGACATATTCGGAAGCTTTTTCGGAGGCGGAAGAAGCTCGTCGGCTTCAAGAAATGCTCCGAGACGCGGCGACGATATAACGTACAGGATATCGATAAGCTTCGAAGAAGCGGCGTTCGGTTGCACTAAAGAACTCAAATATAACAGGATAGAGTCATGCGGAGAGTGTAACGGAACGGGTGCCGAAAAGGGCAAGGGAATAGAGACGTGTCAGAGATGTAAGGGAAGCGGTACGGTCACCGTAACTCAAAAGACCATGTTCGGCATGATGCAGTCTCAAAAGACCTGCGATTCCTGTAAGGGAAGAGGAAAGATAATCAAGAATCCGTGTCAGAACTGCCGCGGAACGGGAAATATCAAGGTATCCAAAAAGTTAGATGTCAATATTCCGGCGGGAGTCGACGACGGCGGAAGGATATGCCTGCGCGGTCAGGGAAACGCCGGTCTTAACGGCGGAAGCTACGGCGATCTTTATATAATCGTTTCGCTCAAGGCGCACGAGATATTCGAAAGAGAAGGCAACGACTTGTTCTGCGACGTTCCGGTATCTTATTCGGATCTTGTGCTCGGCGGAGAAATAGAGGTGCCGACGCTTGAAGGAACCGTCAAATATAATATTCCCGAGGGAACTCAGACGGGAACGCGCTTCTGCCTTAAGGGCAAGGGCGTGGTCATATATAACACCAAAAACTACGGAGATCTTTATTTCACCGTAACTATGGAGACTCCGAAGAACCTTTCTTCCGATGCAAAGGACGCGCTTCGTCATTTCTCGGAGCTTTGTGCAAATTCCAATTACGTTAAAAGAGAGCGCTTTCGTGAAAAGATAGCGCGTATATTCAAGAAAAAATAAATTTTAGACCGTATCGCGCGCGGTACGAGGACGGGAGTTTTTATGAGCTGGACGCAGGTAAGAGTCGAATGTAAGGTGACGGAGATAGATACCGTGAGCGCCGTTATGAGCATGGTTGAAAACGGACTCATGATAGAGGATTACAGCGACGTCACGGAAGGACTTAACGCTATATACGGAGAGCTGCTCGACGAGGAGATAATCAAAAAAGACAAGAGCCTCGGCGCGGTCTCGGTCTATCTTTCCGAGGACAGAAACGTTCCCGAGACGCTTTCGGCGCTTGAAAGCCGTTTCGCC
Source organism: uncultured Lachnospiraceae bacterium (assembly GCA_964520875.1). Lineage (GTDB taxonomy): Bacteria > Bacillota > Clostridia > Oscillospirales > CAG-272 > SIG673. Next base: position 7,064 of record CAZFQJ010000022.1, on the reverse strand, counting down.
TCGCTCGGACTTGACGTTAAGATAGAAACGCTCGGTCTTAAGGAAGAAGACTGGGCGGATTGTTGGAAAAAATATTACAAGCCGCTCCATATAGGAAAAAGGATAGCCATAGTCCCGGCGTGGGAGAGCTACGAAGCAGGCGAGGGCGAGGTCATAGTCAGTATAGATCCCGGAATGGCTTTCGGAACGGGCACTCATGAAACCACCGCTCTTTGTGCCGAGCTTATAGAAAAATATCTTAAAGCGGGAGACCGCGTGCTCGATGTGGGTACCGGTAGCGGTATACTTGCCGTTATCGCGTCTAAGCTTGGTGCTGCGACGGTAGACGCGCTTGATATAGATCCGAACGCCGTCAAGGCAGCCGCCGAAAACTGCCGTGCAAACGGTGTGGAAAACGTTATATGCCGTCAGTCCGATCTTATACGCTCGGCGGAAGGTGTTTACGATTTTGTATCGGCGAACATAGTTGCCGATATAATAATAAGAATGGCGAAGGACGTAGGTAGCTTTATGAAGCGCGGCGGAGTGCTTGTTGCGTCCGGTATCATAGAGCCTCAGGCGGAGCAGGTCGTAAGCGTATTCGAAAAGAACGGCTTTGAGCTTAAGGACAAGCTTGATAAAAACGATTGGAACGCATTCGTTTTCGTCAAAATGTGATCTGTTTTATCGCGATATCCGCGTTTTGGGGATAGGTTATCGTCAATATCTACTAAAAAACCGAGAAAAATTTATATATTTTTTCAAAAACCTATTGAAAAATCACAAAAAATAGTGTAACATAGTATATATAATTCACAAAAATTCCGTTAGCATATTGTACAATGCTATGGTAAAACGATATTAATTTAAAGGGTACGAAAGGAGCTGTATCATGTCCAACAGATTATTCCAGAGTGTTATCCATCAAATGAAGGACGCCGTTGACAGAGTAATAGGAGTTATAGACGAGAACGGCGTCATAATCTCTTGCAGCGAGCTTGTAAAGATCGGAGAAACGAGGCAGGGTGTAAGAGACGAGATCGCATACACCTCTGAATCTGTGGTCGCCGGCGGATATACTTACAGAGCTATCGGCAACTCGGCAAAATCCGAGAATATAGTGTTCGTTGAGGGCGAGGACAGAATGGCGGACAAGTTCGCTACGATCCTTGCGGTATCTCTCGGTAATATAAAGAACCTTTACGATGAAAAATACGACAAAGCGTCCTTTATAAAAAATGTTATACTTGATAACATACTCCCGAGCGATATATACATAAAATCAAAGGAGCTGCATTTTACTCCGGACGTCGAGCGTATAGCCTTCCTTATAAAGTTCCACGGAAAGACCGAGATGCTTCCTTATGATATGGTACAGAACATGTATCCCGATAAGAACAAGGATTACGTTATCAGCGTAGGCGAACAGGATATAGTTCTCGTAAAGGAGATGAAGCCCGGAACCGACGCAAAGGAAGCGGAGAAGATAGCGAGAAATATATCCGACACACTCGGAGCGGAGTTTTTCGCCAAGGTCTCTATCGGTATAGGCTCCCCTGTCGATAATATAAAAGATCTTGCGCGTTCCTATAAAGAGGCGCAGGTAGCTATCGAGGTTGGTAAGGTGTTCGATACCGATAAGGATATAATAGGATACGAAAACCTCGGAATAGGAAGACTTATATATCAGCTTCCCACGACGCTCTGCGAGATGTTCCTGCAAGAGGTGTTCAAAAAAGGATCTATGGATACGCTTGACAGAGAAGCGCTCGTTACGATACAGGCGTTCTTCGAGAACAATCTTAACGTTTCCGAAACGTCGAGAAAATTGTTCGTACACAGAAATACGCTGGTATACAGACTTGAAAAGATACGTAAGATGACGGGACTTGATCTTCGTGAGTTCGAGGACGCGATAACATTTAAGGTCGCGCTCATGGTAAAGCGTTATCTGACCTCAAAGCCCGTTAAGTTCTGATGTCATACGCTTTAAACTTGCAAACGAAAGAATAATATACCGAAAGGAAATTATATACAATGGCTAAACAGATAACAGTTACAAGAGAAGGCTTAAAGAACCTTCAGGATGAGCTCAATGAAAGAAAGGGCGCGCTCCGTGCCAAGATAAAAGAGGATATCCGTATAGCTCGCGGCTTCGGAGACCTTTCGGAAAACAGTGAATACGACGAGGCGAGAGACGCTCAGGCAAAGAACGAACACCGTATACTTGAGCTTGAGGAAATGCTCAAGAATGTCGTCGTTATGGACGACGCCGAGGCTAACAGTAACCGTGTTACGCTCGGAAAATGCGTCAAGGTAAGAAACGAAGAGACGGGAAAAGAGCTTGAATATAACATCGTAGGTCCCACCGAGACCGATCCGTTTGCACACCGTATCTCAGACCAGTCTCCGATAGGCTCGGCTCTTATGGGCGCGGTAGCCGGGGACACCGTCGTAGCCGAGACTCCTAAGGGCTCGGTAAAATTCACGGTGCTTGATATAACCAAGACCGTTTAAGCTCGGTCGTTGACTTATCCGATAAACGAAAGGTTAGACAGAAATGGAAGAACAGATATTTGAAAACGCGGAGGAGCTTAACGAGCTCATGCAGGTCCGCCGCGATAAGCTTGACGAGCTTCGCGCTTCCGGACGCGATCCTTATTCCGTGACTAAGTACGACGTTACGGACGTAAGCTCCGGAATAAAAAAGATATTCGAGGAGCTTGAAAAAGAGAAAAACGGCGAGGTGGGGGAGAGTTATTCCGTAAAACTCGCGGGACGTATAATGAGCCGCAGGATAATGGGTAAGGCGAGCTTTATAGATATCCAGGACGGAAACGGAAGGATACAGAGCTACGTTAGGCGCGATGACGTCGGAGAAGACGCCTATGCCGATTTCAAAAAATGGGATATAGGCGACATAATCGGCGTTTCGGGGTTTGTTTTCCGTACTAAAATGGGCGAGATATCCGTTCATGCGAAGGAGATCAAGTTGCTTTCCAAATCCCTTCGTCCGCTTCCCGAAAAGTTCCACGGACTTACCAATACCGATATGCGCTACCGTCAGAGATACGTAGACCTTATAGTCAATCCCGACGTAAAGGATACATTCATAAAGCGCTCGCGCATCATAAAAGGCATGCGTGACTTTCTTGACAGAAAGGGTTATCTTGAGGTCGATACCCCTGTCCTTCATACGCTTGAGATAGGAGCGTCGGCGCGTCCGTTCGTAACGCATCATAATACGCTTGATATAGATATGTACCTCAGAATAGAGACCGAGCTTTACCTTAAGAGACTCATAGTCGGAGGCTTCGATAAGGTCTACGAGGTCGGAAGAATATTCCGTAATGAGGGAATGGATACCAAGCATAACCCCGAATTTACTTCGATAGAGATGTATCAGGCGTATACGGACTTCCATGGAATGATGGATCTCGTCGAAGAGATGTACGCCGAGATCACGCTTGATGTCTGCGGAAGCTACGAGATACCCTATCAGGGTGAAACGATAAATATGGCTCCCGGTTGGGCGAGAATGACCATGGCTGAGTCGGTAAAGAAGTATTCCGGAGTCGATTATAACGATTGGACGGACGACGAGGCGGCAAGAAAGAGCGCCGCCGAACATCACGTTGAGGTCGCAAAGAACGCGACAAAGGGCGACGTGCTTGCGGCATTCTTCGACGAATATGTCGAAGAGAAGCTCGTTCAGCCCACGTTCATCTATGATTATCCCGTCGAGATCTCTCCGCTTGCCAAGCGTAAGCCGGACGATCCGATGTTTACCGAGAGATTTGAGTTCTTCATATGCGCAAGAGAAATGGGTAACGCCTTCTCCGAGCTCAATGACCCGATCGATCAGAGAGCGCGCTTTGAACGCCAGGTCGCGGCTAAGAGAGCCGAGGGCGGAAATAATGCTCAGGTAGACGAGGATTTCCTTAATGCTCTTGAGTACGGTATGCCCCCTACGGGCGGTCTCGGAGTGGGAGTCGACAGATTGGTCATGCTCCTTACCGACAGTCCGTCGATACGCGACGTTCTCCTGTTCCCGACGATGAAGCCCGAGACGAATTGACGTTTTTCGACTCAGCGCGGGTCGTCCGTTTTCCGCGGCGGCGCTCGGACGCTCGGAGCGTAATGCAAAAGCCTTTGACCTTCTGCGGATAGCACCCGCAGAAGGTCTTTTGTTTCAAAGACCTCGCGGTTAGCGATAGTATACGGAAAGCGCCTTCGGCGCTTCGTCTTTGAAACACTTGCGCGGAAAGCCTTCCGCGTAAAGGCTTTTGCCGAAAGCACATCGGCGCGCCGCAAAAAACGGACGAATATCCATGTATGTATATACGTAACACCGAAAGAATATGAATATAACGAAAATACATAAGAGAACGGAGAATACGTATGGAAACTCTCGGATTTGTCGAGATACTTAAGATCATACTCATGGGCATAATAGAAGGCATAACCGAATGGCTCCCGATCAGCAGCACCGGACATATGTTGCTGTTAGACGAGATCATCTCCCTTAACGCGTCCGAAGGATTTAAGGAGATGTTCTTCGTCGTTATCCAGCTCGGCGCGATACTTGCCGTAGTGGTCATGTTTTGGAAAAAGATGTTCCCGTTTTCGTTTAAAGAAAAGCCGAGAGTGAAGACCGACGTGATATTCATGTGGCTGAAGGTCGCGCTCGCGTGCGTCCCGTCAGCCGTGCTTGGGCTTTTGCTTGACGATATACTTGAAGAATATTTCGGAAGTCCCGTTTCGATAGCCGCTATGCTCATACTTTACGGCGTAGCCTTCATAATAGTCGAACGTATCAACGCAAAACGCACCCCGAAAACGGAAAGCCTTGCGGATATAACCTTTAAGACCGCGCTTTTGATAGGACTTTTCCAGGTGCTCGCAATGATACCCGGTACGTCGCGCTCCGGAGCGACGATAATAGGAGCGCTCATAATAGGCGTGTCGAGGACCGCGGCGGCGGAGTTCACCTTCTTCCTCGCCGTTCCCACTATGCTCGGCGCAAGCGCGCTCAAAATGTTTAAATACGGATTTGACTTTACCGGCGCAGAGATCACGGCGCTCCTTATCGGTTCGGCGGTCGCGTTCCTCGTTTCGATAGCGGCGGTAAAGTTCCTTATGGATTTCGTCAAACGCCATGATTTTTCGGCTTTCGGTTGGTACCGTATCGGACTCGGAATAGCGGTCATAGCCTGCTTCCTCGTAACTCGGTAACGGCAAAGCCCTTTGAAAGGAAACCTACGTGAAGATAATCGAAAAGATAAAAAACTTCTGGTATTACTATAAATGGCATACGCTTATAGTCTTGTTCTTCGTCGTTGTCATAACCGTAATGGCGGTCCAGCATCTGGGACGTGAAAAATACGACATACGTATACTTTACGGCGGTCCGACGATCGTAAGCGATACGAGGTCGGCTGAGATAACCGGAGCCTTTCAAAGCCTTCTTGCGGAGGATTATAACGGCGACGGCAAAAAGACGGTTCAGCTTTACGACCTCATAATAATGAACGACGAGGAGCTGAAGGAGGTCAACCTGCCGTATATACTGAACGGCGATACGGTAGCCGATAATATTGAGCTTATGAATTTCCACGCCGGCGTCTCCGAATTTCTCATCTTCATAGTCGACGCCGACTATTATCAGGGTCTGCACGATAATTCTGTGTTCGTAAAGCTTGATGATATAGGTGTGACCGGCGGCAGACGTTACGACGACTGCGCGATATATCTTAACAGTCTCGCGTTTACGAAGGTCTATTCCGTGTTCGATATCTTTCCCGAGGATACCCTTATATGCGTGAAAAGAGTTCAGTATAGGAACGGTAAGAGCAAGTCCGAAAAAGCTCAGCAAAATCATATCGAATTTTATAAAACCTTAGTGAATTTCAAGCTCCCCGAAGAATACGATACAAACGAGTGATAGCGGAATATGCCGAAGATCAAAAAAAACATACTTGCGCCCCTTTGCCTTGCTTTTGCGATTTTACTGACATTTTCCGCGTGCGGGGGTGCGGTCAAAGAGCAAAAAAGCTTCTTTGCAATGGATACTTATATGACCGTTACCGTCTACGGTAAGGGCGCAAAGGATAACCTTGCGATTGCCGAAACGCTCATAAAGGAACTTGACGAAAGATACTCCGTCACCTCGGAGAGCGGAGAGGTGTACGCAGTTAACCTTAGCGGCGAGCTTTCCGATATCTCTGCCGGACTTGCCGAGATGATAGAAAAAGCGACGCTCATGTATGAGCGCACGAACGGCGCATACGATATAACCTCAAGACCGATTTCCGAGCTTTGGGGCTTCGCCGACGGAAAGGATAACCGCGTCCCGACGGACGAAGAGATCGCCGAAACGCTTGAACTTATCGGTATGGATAAGCTTTCTCTTGAAGGAGATAAGCTCGCGCTTTCAAACGGTATGAAAATAGACCTCGGATCGTGCGCTAAGGGCTACGCCGCAAGAGAAGCGGCGGCTTTGCTTAAAGAGAACGGCGTTACCTGCGCCGTGCTCTCGCTCGGCGGAAACGTGCAGACTCTCGGCGCAAAGCCGGACGGAACCCTGTTCTCCGTGGCGATCGCCGATCCGCGCGATCCGAGCGAAAATCTGGGCGTTTTGAGGGTCGGCGAATGTGCCGTCGTTACCTCGGGAACGTATCAGAGATATTTCGAAGCGAACGGCAAAAAATATCATCATATCTTTGATCTGAGGAACGGCAGACCGTGCGAAAACGGACTGCTTTCCGTCACGGTCGTCTGCGAGGACGGTCTGTGGGCGGATATCCTTTCTACCTCGCTTCTCCTGCTCGGAAAGGACGGCGCGCTTGAATATTACCGTACATACGGCGGATTTGAAGCGGTGATCGTTTCAAGCGACGGCACGGTTACCGTTACCGAGGGACTCAAAAACGACTTTACGCTTATCGCCGATTATATTTCGAACTAAAAGCCTTCTCCTGCGGGAGAAGGGGGACCGTTTTGCTTGCAAAATGGTGGATGAGGAGTTCTTAACTTATCGTTTTTCACTCCTCATCTGTCAGTCTGCGACTGACATCTTCTCCCAC
>CAZFQJ010000021.1:0-18622 GCA_964520875.1 uncultured Lachnospiraceae bacterium | reverse complement strand
AATAACCTTCATATTCGTTACTCACGATCAGGAGGAAGCGCTTTCCATGTCGGATACCGTCGTCGTCATGGCGGACGGTAAGATCCAGCAGATAGGATCTCCGACGGATATATATAACGAACCCGTAAACGCTTTTGTAGCCGACTTTATCGGCGAAAGTAACATTCTTGACGGCACTATGCCGTCTGATTACAAAGCGAGATTCGCGGGCCATGTCTTTGATTGCCTTGATAAGGGCTTTGCGAAGAACGAGCTTGTGGATATCGTTGTGCGTCCGGAGGACGTAGATGTCGTTCCTGTCGAAAAGGGAATGCTTTCCGGAACTGTCACGCAGGTTACGTTCAAGGGCGTTTATTATGAGATAATCGTGGATATAGACGGATTTAAGTGGATGATACAGTTGACCGACGTCGTCGAGGTCGGAAACGTCATAGGTCTCTATATAGAGCCGGACGCCATTCACGTCATGAAAAAATCGGAATATTCCGATAAATTCGGCGATTATTCGTCATTCTCGGACGAAATGGATCATTTGTCCGACGCCGAGGAGGTATGCGACGATGAATAAGGAAATAAAAGAAAGCGCCGTGCCTCCCGCGGTACACGAAAAGAAAAAAGCGGATCTGTCTTGGATCGCCGCGTCTCCCCATATAGTATGGTCGGTGCTTTTTATAGTGGCGCCGCTGATATTCGTTTGCTATTACGCCTTCACGGACGGAAACGGCGGCTTTACTTTAGATAATATAGCCGCGCTTTCTCAGCACGCGGAAACCTTCGCGCTCTCCGTATGCTTTGCTTTTATAGCTACGCTCGTGTGTCTTGCGATCGGTTATCCGCTCGCGTTTATCATATCGAAAGCCCCGAAGAAGCGCCAGGGCATACTTCTAATGCTACTCATGGTACCTATGTGGATGAATCTGCTTATAAGAACGTATTCGCTTATGGCGATACTTGACGACGGCGGACTCGTCAACGCACTTTTGGGAGCGGTGGGACTCGGCGAGATACATGTTATAGGAACTTACGGAGCGGTCATATTCGGTATGGTATACGATTTCTTGCCGTATATGGTGCTTCCGATATATTCCGTTATGTCGAAGCAGGACAATCGTTTGATCGAAGCGGCATATGATCTCGGCTGTCATAGGCTCGGAGCGCATTTTAAGGTCACTCTTCCGCTTTCCGTGCCCGGAATAGTTTCGGGTATAACCATGGTGTTCGTTCCGTCGATAAGTACGTTCTATATTTCCCAGAAGCTCGGCGGAGGTACCATATTCCTTATCGGAGATACGATAGAGATGCAGTTCCAAAACAGAGCGACATACAACGTCGGCGCGGCGATATCGCTCGTTATGATGATACTGATACTCATCTCGGTCGCGATAATGAACCGCTTCTCCGATGACGATAACGAAAGCTCGGGAGGTGTTATGATATGAAAACACTTACCAGAGCGTTTCTCATACTTGTTTTCGGTATACTTTACATACCAATGGCGGTCCTCGTGTTGTTCTCGTTTAACGCTTCTAAGAGCACGGGAAGCTTCGGCGGATTTTCGCTCAGGTGGTATGCGGAGCTTTTCTCCACACCGGCGACATTTGTCGCACTTCGAAACACTCTTTTGCTTGCGGTGTGCTCGGCTCTGATAGCTACCGTTATAGGTACTATGGCGGCGGTCGGCATAAATAAGATGAAAAAGGGATATCTTAAGACCGCGGTAATGTCGGTAACCAATGTTCCGATGATGAATCCCGACATAGTTACCGGTATTTCGATGATGCTCCTTTTTGTGTTCGTCGGCGCACTTCTCGGAACGAGAGACTCGCTCTCCTTCTGGACGATGCTGATAGCGCATGTGACGTTCAACCTTCCTTACGTGATACTTTCCGTGCTTCCGAAGCTTAGACAAATGGATAAGAACCTTCCGGAAGCCGCGCTTGACCTCGGTTGTACTCCCGTGCAGGCGTTCTTTAAGGTAGAGCTTCACGCGATACTTCCGGGAATAATCACGGGAATGATGATGGCGTTCACGCTCTCGCTCGATGATTTCGTTATAAGTTTCTTTACGTCCGGAAGCGATTTCCAGACCCTTCCGCTTCTCATATATTCGATGACGAAGAAGGAAGTTACCCCGGATATGTACGCGCTTTCCACCTTGGTAATGGCGGCGATATTCATATTGATATTGATCACCAACATAAGAAAAGAAAAAGCCACGGAAAAAGAAAAGCACCCGAAAAAGAACAAGGTGCTTGCCTTTTCCGGAATTGCGGCGCTCGTCGTCATATTCGGAGTCGCGGTGTTTATGTCCGGAAGAGGGGAAAAGCCCATAACGCTCAATGTCTATAACTGGGGAGAATATATATCCGACGGCTCGGAAGGCTCTCTTGACGTAAACAAAAGCTTTGAAGAGTATTGTAAGCGCGAATATAACCTTAACGTAAAGGTGAATTATTCGACCTTCGATTCGAATGAAAGCATGTACAATAAGCTCAAGAGCGGCGCGGTATCGTATGACGTCGTGTTCCCCTCGGAATATATGATCGAAAGAATGATAGCCGAGGATATGTTGGAGACCATAAACATCGGTAATATAACGAATTACGGTAATATTTACGATGAGTTCAAGACGCTTGACGGCTCGGAGGTCGATCCTAACGCCGTGTATTACGTTCCTTATTTCTGCGGGTATATAGGTATAATCTACAATACAAAATATGTGGATCCCGAGGACGTGGCGGATAAGAGCTGGGACCTCTTGTGGAACTCAAAATACAAGGGAAAGATACTTCAGTTCAATAACCCACGCGACGCTTTCGGTACGGTAATGTACAAAAACGGCGTCGACGTCAATATGACGGACGGAGAGACATGGAAGAGCTGCCTTTCGGAGCTTAAGTCTCAGAAGCCGCTCGTGCAGAGCTACGTCATGGATGAGATCTTCAACAAGATGAAGAACGAATCCGCGTATATAGCGGCATACTATGCCGGCGATTATCTGTCGATGTACGAGGAAAATCCGAATCTCGCATTCTATTTTCCGAAGGAAGGCACAAACGTATTCTTTGACGGAATGTGTATTCCGAAGGGAAGCCGTAATAAAGAGCTTGCGGAGATGTATATAAACTTCATGCTTACACGCGACGCGGCTACGGCCAACGCGGAAATGGTCTATTATGCGACTCCGAACAAGCTCGTAAACGAAAATCCAGAATATATAGAGTACATGAGCTCCGTACATGAAAATGCTATGGAATATCTCGATCCCAAATTCGACGAAGACTATGTCCGTTCTTATTACAAGAATCTTGACGAAAGCACTCTCGCGAAAATGAACTCGCTTTGGGAGGAGCTTAAGATAGACTCGTCTACGGGCGTGGGACTGTATATCGCTTGCGGAGCTATCGCCATAGCGATAGTTGGTGTATTCGTTTTCAAAGCCGTAAGAAAAAAGAAAAGAATGAGATTTTATTGATCTTATATAAAAGGTATATTTACAACCAAAAGACTTCTCGGAGCCGGGCGTGAAACGCTCGGGCTCCGAGAAGTCTTTTTATAAAACAAAAATGCGTTACCGCAAATGCTCGGTAACGCATAAGTAAATTATATCACAAAATATACACCTTGTCAATATTGACGGATAAATTTAATTGTAACTTTTGAATTTGTATATTATTCACAAAACGTCTATTGATTAGATATGCCGTTTCTGTTATAATGTAGGTGTCAAAGGGGGAGACCCCCGAGGACATATCTCCATGGGGACCGCGGATATGTGTTTTGTCTTTCGAAGTTTTCGGCTATCAAAGCTCAGCCCTTCAAAACCGAAAGAAGCGCATAGGCGAGTCCTGTAAGAAAGGAATGGTCTTAGTTATGAAAATCACCGTTGTAGGCAGACAGATGGATGTGCCGAAGGACTTCTATGAGCTTGCCGAAAAAAAGCTGTCGAAGTACGATAAGTTCTTCAAAGAGGACGCCGCCGCGCATATTACATTACGTAAGCGCAAGAATCTTGAGATACTGGAAGTAACTATAACCAGCGGCGGAATGATGTTCCGCGGAGAGGAAGAGGATACTACCTTCCAAAACGCGTTGGACGATGTAATGGATTCCATTGAGAGGCAGCTTCGCAAAAACAAGACAAAGCTCGGAAAACGGCTTCGTGACGGAGTGTTTAAGGATAAAGAATATCCGGCGGAGCATGTAGACGAGCCGGCGGTAGTGCCGGAAGCGGCGGATAAGGATTCTCCGGTAAGGGTAAAGGAGTTCGTCTTCAAGCCGATGTCAACGGAAGAGGCCATTTTACAGATGAATATGCTCGGACACCAGTTCTTCGTGTTCTTGAGCGACACTTCGGGCAAGATGAACGTCGTATATCTCCGTAAGGACGGAAATTACGGACTCATAGTGCCGAAGGAAATATAAGAAACAGATCGTAAACGGAAACGGGGGAATGTTCAAAAGGATAGAATTGCGTAAATAAGTCAAGAAACGATATAAAATACATAAGGAAAGGAATGATCGGGTAAAGGGCTTTGCGAGTAAGCCCCGAAATCGAAAAGGCGGTGTGGCAAGAGCCACACCGCCGCTTTTATGTCGTGTTTTATTCGGAAGCTAATTTTTTCTCCGCGAGCCTCAGAATGCGTCTGTCTTGCTCGTAGTCGAGTTGTTCGAGAGCTTCCTCGTAAGGAAGCAGCCATATTCCGTACACCTCGCCTTTTTGTGGACGAAAATTGCCGTTATCGTAGCTTGCGAGGAAGTAAAGTGCGCTTTTGTGAATGTAACCGTCTACAAGATAACGGTATTCGGCTTTGAACGATGTGTCGAGATTTACGGTGAGTCCGGTTTCTTCGAGGATCTCGCGCTCAGCCGTCTGTACCTCCGTTTCGCCGTACTCCATATGACCTTTCGGAAATCCGTTGTGTCCCGAACGGTTCTGGATTATGAGGTAGTGGCGTCTGCCGCCGCGCTTTTTCCATACCACCGCTCCGCACGAACGCTCGCGTATGTCGCATTTCGTTCTCAATATCCTGCGAACGAATTCGGATTTACCTATGGTGTAAGAACGTCTGTCGAATGCGAAGCGCGTCGAAAGAGAGTCCTTTAACGCTTCGTATTTAGCTCTTACTTCGCGATCCGAGATAAGACATTCGCAAAACGATACGTAAGAATTCCAAAGCGTTTTTTCATATATGACGATGTGGACGTAGACGTTAAGACGGTTTTTTTGAGCCGTGAAAAATATCTGCGTCTCCGTGTCGGCTTCGGGCTTGTGGTGATATCCGAGCTGATCCATGGCGTCGAAAAATCGAGATACGTCGTCGAACGCGCGAACGCCGACGGCGATATCTATTATGGGACGGGACCTGAGTCCTTCCACCGCCGTGCTTCCTATGTGTCTTACGTCTATGCAGGAGCTTGAAAAGATTCCTTTCAGCTCGCGTCTGACCAGCTCGCCCGTTTCTTTCCAGAGTGGATCGTACTGCATGAGTCTGACGCTCTCTCTTCTTTGTACGGACATCTTTTCAAGGCTCCTTTCTCGGAATTATTTCGTTTTTTATTTTGCGGTTATATAACCGAGCTTGGTGAGAAGCTCGGCGGTAAGCATAGCGCCGCCGGCAGCTCCGCGGAGAGTGTTGTGAGAGAGTCCGACGAACTTCCATTGGAAGAGCGAGTCCTCGCGCAGACGTCCCGCGAATATGCCCATTCCTCCGTCAAGGTCTCTGTGGAGCTTGGGCTGAGGATAGTTGTCTTCTTCAAAATAGGTTATAAACTGCTTGGGAGCATGAGGAAGACCGAGCTCCTGCGGAAGTCCCTTGAACGCCGCCCATCTTTCGAGTATTTCTTCCTTGGTCGGCTTCTTCTTGAAGTTTACGAATACAGCGGCGGTATGTCCGTCGGATACGGGAACGCGGAGACACTGCGCCGTGATCACGGGAGAGGTCGCCTTTACTATCTCGCCGTTTTCTATCTTTCCCCATACCTTAAGAGGCTCCTGTTCGCTCTTTTCCTCTTCGCCGCCTATATAAGGAATGATGTTGTCGAGTATTTCGGGGAATTCTTTGAACGTCTTTCCGGCTCCGGAGATTGCCTGATATGTGGTAACGGCTACTTCGGTAGGCTCAAATTCCATAAGAGGAGCGAGAAGCGGAACGTAGCTCTGGATGGAGCAGTTCGGCTTTACCGCTATGAAGCCTCTCTTCGTTCCGAGACGCTTCTTCTGGTCTTCTATTATCTTTGCGTGGTCGGCGTTTACTTCGGGGACCATCATCGGAACGTCGGGAGTCCAACGGTGAGCCGAATTGTTGGAGATGACAGGGGTCTCTGCTTTCGCATAAGCGTATTCAAGCGCTTTGATCTCGTCCTTGGGCATGTCTACCGCGCAGAATACGAAATCGACGAGCGACGCGACGGCTTCTACGTTCGAAGCGTCGATAACTACCATTTTCTTTACGTATTCGGGCATCGGAACGGCGAGCTTCCACCTTTGTCCGACAGATTCCTCGTAAGTCTTTCCCGCCGAACGGCTGCTCGCCGCAACTGCGGTGACTTCGTAATACGGGTGATCTTCGAGAAGGGTGAGGAAACGCTGTCCCACCATTCCGGTCGCGCCTATGACGCCTACTTTAAGTTTCTTATCCATGGCTTGTATATCCTTTCGCGCCGCGTTATCGCGGCTTTATGATTTTTTTTAAAACACCTATAATAGTCATTGTAGCATTTATTTTAAAATTTGTCAATACCCCGCGCGTTACAAATTGCGTTCGTTTCAACATTTTACTTTTATTTACTTGACACGTCCGCGTGTTTGGATTATAATAATAGGCAAGTGACATAAAAGATCATGCGAGAATCGGGATCGGAGAAGATGATGAAGAGGATAGCGGTCATAGGCGGCGGAGCCGCCGGACTAATGGCGGCGGGAACGGCACGCGAAAACGGCGCGCTCGTTACGCTTTTTGAAAAAAATCCAAAGCTGGCGAGAAAGGTAGCGATAACCGGCAAGGGCAGATGTAACGTTACCAACAATTGTACGCCTCAGGAGTTTTTGAGCAACGTCGTTACAAATCCTCGCTTCCTTTACGGAGCGATAAACGCGTTTTCTCCGGCAGATACGATAGAGTTTTTCGAATCTCGGAAAGTCAGGCTCAAGACCGAAAGAGGAAACAGGGTGTTTCCCGAGTCCGACAGAGCTTACGATATAGTCGACGCGCTCGGAGCGTATGCTTCAAGGTGCGACATAATACACGGTAAGGTAACAGAAATATCCGTTTCCGACGGAAGAGTGAACGGAGTACGCACGGAAAAAGGCTTCTTCGAAGCGGATTCGGTGATAATATGCACGGGCGGAGCGTCATATCCCTTGACAGGCTCCGACGGCGACGGATACGGATTTGCAAGGTCGCTCGGACATACCGTGACGCCGCTCCGTCCGGCGCTCGTGCCGATAGATACTTGCGACGCTTTTTGTTACGAGCTTGCCGGACTTTCGCTTAAAAACGTCGCGCTTAATATCTCGCTCGGCGGAAAAAAAGTGTTTTGCGAACAAGGAGAGATGCTTTTCACTCATACGGGAGTGAGCGGACCCATGGTCCTTTCCGCCTCGTCTCGCATGAACGAAGCGGACGTAAGCGAATATACCGCGTCGATAGACCTTAAGCCGGCTCTGGACGCAAGTACGCTCGATAAGCGTATTCTGTCCGATTTTGAAAAATACGGAAGCAAGGATTTCGTAAACTCCCTGAAAGATCTTCTGCCGATGAAGCTGATACCGACAGTCATTGAGAAGAGCGGTATATCCGAACGCAAAAAGGTGTATGAGATAACTAAAGCCGAAAGACAGAGGCTTTGCGGAATACTTAAGGCTTTTCCGCTGAAGCTTCGGGCGTTTCGTCCGATAGAGGAAGCGATAGTGACCTCGGGCGGAGTTTCGGTAAAAGAGATAAATCCGAAGACAATGGAGTCTAAAATAGTGCCCGGGTTATATTTTGCCGGAGAAGTCATAGATGTTGACGCGTTTACGGGAGGTTTCAATCTCCAGATAGCGTTTTCTACCGGAAGATGCGCGGGACTGAACGCAAGCAAAGAAGAATAGGAGACGGCGGATCATGATAAAAATAGCGATAGACGGACCTTCGGGTTCGGGAAAGAGCACGCTCGCGAAAGCGCTTGCGAGCAAGATAGGATACGTATACGTCGATACGGGTGCGCTCTACCGTTCGATAGCGCTCTATATGCTCGATAACGGAGCGGAAGCCGATAAAGCCGAAAACGTGATAAACGAGCTTTCGCATATCGCGCTTGAAATGAAGCATGACGAGCACGGAGTACAACACGTGTTCCTTAACGGAAGCGATGTCGGAGACAGGATACGTACCTCGGAGGTGTCCGCCATGGCTTCCCGCGTATCGGCGATACCCGAGGTAAGAAGATTTTTGCTCGATACTCAGCGCGATATCGCCCGAGTGAGCAACGTCATAATGGATGGCCGCGATATAGGAACGGTGATATTCCCGGACGCCGATGTGAAGATATTCCTTACGGCGGGGGATCGCTCGCGTGCGGAACGCCGTTACAGAGAGCTTATAGCGAAGGGCGAAAACGTTACGCTTGAAAAAGTGCTTTCGGATATGGAGATGCGCGACAAAAACGACCGTACCCGTACCGAGGCTCCGGCTATTCCGGCAAGCGACGCGGTGTTTTTAGATAATTCGGAGCTTTCGCCGGAGGCTACGGTGGAGGCGGCTCTTAAGATAATAAAGGACAAGATAAGATCATGAGCGGATTTTACGGTTTTGTTCGTAAATGCCTCGGCGGCATAGTACGCAAGTTATACAGAGTCAAAGTCATAGGCGCGGAGAACGAGCCGAAGGAAGGTCCGTTCATCATATGTGCAAATCATTTGTCGAATCACGACGTAGTGATACTTTCGGCATGTATAAAAAATCAACCGCGGTACGCGGCAAAGGCGGAGCTTTTCAAAATACCCGTGGTTTCGCCCGTTCTCAAGGCTCTCGGCGCGTATCCGATAGAGCGCGGAAGGGGAGACGTCGGAGCGATAAAAAAGACGATAAAAATGCTTGAAAACGGAGAGGTCATAGGCTTTTTTCCGCAAGGTCACAGATATCCGGGAGTACACCCTTCCGAGACCGAGGTTATGCCGGGAATAGGTATGATAACAGTGAGATCCAAGGCGACCGTGCTCCCCGTTTCCATAACGGCAAAAAAATTCCGTATGAGGTTCTTCAGAAAAACGTATATAACCGTCGGAAAGCCGATAGAATTTTCCGAGTACGGAGAGCTTGTCGGTAACAAAACGGATTACGAGCATATAGCTTCTCACGTATTCGGTAGGATATGCTCCCTTACAGACGATACGCTTGCGCTTACCGGCGGAAGTAAGTGCGCCGGAGTTCTTTCGGAAGCGGAAAAGGACGGAAAAGAAGAGAAATGAAGATAACTGTCGCTAAGGGTGCCGGCTTCTGCTTCGGAGTCAGGCGCGCATATAAGATACTCGAAGAAAAGATAGCCGAAAGAGGCGAGGGCGACAGGATATGTACGCTCGGAAGCTTCGTTCATAACCCCCTGATCGTCGAAGAGCTTAAAAACAGGGGCGTTCCGGTAGTCTCCGAGGATGACCTTCCGCTACTTGCCCGCAGTGCGTCCGAGACTTCCAAAGTGACGGTCGTTCTGCGTACACACGGTATACCGAAGGAGCTTTGCGAAACGCTTGGCGAGTACAAGCGTGAAAATCCGTATTTCGATTACGTTGACTGTACCTGTCCGTGCGTTTCGAAGATACATCGGATAGTCGAGAAGGAGAGCGCCGAGGATACGGAAGATTCGTTTTTGGTGATAATAGGCGACGCAGATCACCCCGAGGTCAAAGCGATACGCAGTTACTGTGCGTGCGAATGTGCGGTGTTTTCGACTTTAGAAGAGCTTAAAGCGTTGAAAACGGATAAAAAAAGAGTTATTTGCGTGGCTCAGACAACTCAAAAACTAACAGAATGTAAATTATGTCAGAAATATTTATTAAATCTATTTACAAATACGAAAATATATGATACAATTTGCAAAGTTACGGAAGAACGTCAAACCGAAGTCGAAAAGCTTGCCGAAGTCTCCGATGTCATGTTGATACTCGGCGGCAGAGAAAGCTCAAACACCAATAAGTTATTTGAAATATCAAAGAAGATTCAGCCTAATACTTTCTTTGTCGAACGTATCGGTGAATTACCTTTGGAATGCATCGATCCGAACAATAAAATGGGAATTACTGCGGGGGCTTCTACACCCGACAGTTTAATTGAGGAGGCTATTAAGGCTATGAATGAAAAATTTAACAACACGGAAGATTTTGAGGCATTATTCAACGAAAGCGAAATGCATACGATAAGAACGGGTCAGCTCATCAAGGGCGTTATCCTCGGTATAGACGATCGCTTTATCCAGGTCGATCTCGGAGCTAATCTTACGGGTATGATCCCCGCGGGAGAGGCTTCGGAGGACAACGTAAAGCTCACCGAGGCGTTCAAGGTCGGAGACGAGATAGAGGCAGTCGTCACGAAGACCAGCGATTCCGAGGGAGTCGCAATGCTCTCAAAGAAACAGGCTGATAATCGCGCGAGCAAGGGAAAGATAGCCGAGGCGTTTGCAAACGGCGAGATAATAGAGGGTAAGGTAACGGAGGTTGCCAAGAATAAAGAGGGCGTAGCCAAGGGACTCGTATTCTCCGCGCTTTCCACTAAGTTCTTCGTACCCGCTTCTCAGACCGGTATAGCGAAGGGCGAGGATATTTCCGTTCTCCTCGGAACTTCTCAGAAGGCTAAGATCACCGAGATGGGCGGCGCCGGCAGACGTGCGGTCGCTTCCTTCTCCGTTGTCGCAAGAGAAGAGAGAAACGCCGAGATAGAAGCGTTTTGGGAGACTCTTTCCGTAGGTCAGGTATTTGAAGGCACCGTAAAGTCCATGACCGACTACGGCGTATTCGTAAACATAGGTCCCGTAGACGGAATGGTACACAAGACCGAGCTTTCGTGGAAGCGTTTCCGTATTCCTTCGGATATCGTATCCGTAGGCGATAAGCTTACCGTTTATATAAAGGATCTCAATCCCGAAAAGAAGCGTATATCTCTCGGCTGCAAGACCGAAGAGACCAACCCTTGGAACATATTCGTCGGAAAGTACAATGTTGACGATGTTGTTTCCGTAAAGATAGCGAGCATAATGACCTACGGTGCTTTCGCCGAGATCATCGAGGGTGTTGACGGACTTATCCACATTTCTCAGATAGCCAACAAGAGACTCGGCAATCCCGCAGAGGTTCTCCATGTCGGCGACGTTGTTGACGCTAAGATCACCGAGATAGATACCGAGAACAAGAAGGTATCTCTTTCGATCCGTGCTCTTCTTGAGGACGGCGAAGCGGCGGAGGACGAGGTTGCGGATGACGCGACCGAGGAAGCCGCAGAGATAGACGAATAATTTAAAAGACGATTTTGTAAAAATGCGACCGTTATTTGCGTAACGGTCGCATTTTTTGTTTTTAACGGTAACAAAATCACGATAATTTGTGATTTAAGTATTGCAAAATATTTAAATGTATGATACAATATTAGATATATGTGTGTGCACATATTAATAAATACATAGGAGAAGGTATAAAAATGGAGCTTTTTGCATTTATACTTTATTTTGTTGCAATGCTTGGCATAGGCGTTTTCTTCTTTGTCAAGACGAAAACGGGAGGAGAAAAGGAGTACTTCCTCGGCGGACGCAGTATGGGCCCGTTCGTTACCGCAATGAGCGCGCAGGCGTCGGATATGTCGGGCTGGCTTCTTATGGGATTTCCCGGAGCTATACTTGCTTACGGAATGGGACAGGCTTGGATAGGAATAGGTCTTGCGATAGGTACGTCGCTCAACTGGATATTCGTGGCGGCAAGACTTCGCCGTTTCTCCAAGGCTGCGAACGATTCTATAACGCTTCCGCAGTATCTTTCGAATCGTTTTTGCACTAAGAGCCCTGTGCTCCAGATAATCAGCGCCGTGATATTCCTTGTGTTCTTTACGATATATGTCGCGTCCGGTTTCCTTGCCGGCGCAAAGGTGTTCACGACGGTCATTCCCGCTTTTCAGGGTAAGGAAGAGCTTGCGCTCTTCGTATTCGCCTTCATACTCATAGCGTATACGTTCCTCGGCGGATATAAGGCGGTCTGTTGGACGGACTTCTTCCAGGGCATAATGATGCTCGTGGCGATACTTGCCGTTCCGATAATGATGATAATAACTAAGGACCTTGACCGTGGCATGCTCGGTTCTATCGGCACATATCCCGCGTTTACGTCGAATCCCTTTTCCGCTACTCCGCAGGAGATAATAACCGGACTTTCTTGGGGACTCGGTTATTTCGGTATGCCGCATATACTTGTAAGATTTATGAGCATAAAGAGCGCTAAGGTCATAAAGACTTCCGCTACCGTTGCGATGATCTGGGTAGTGCTTACGCTCGGCGCGGCGATATGTATAGCTTATCTCGGCAGAATGGTGTACGGCGCCGAGCTTCTCGGAAACGGAAGCCAAGAGATGATATTTATAACCGCGGTACGCGACCTTTTCCCTAAATTTATAGCCGGACTTCTTCTTTCCGCTATAATAGCCGCGGCAATGTCTACGGCTGATTCTCAGCTTCTTGTCGCTTCTTCTTCGTTTGCAAGCGATATATATAAGCCTGTAATTCGTAAGAACGCAAGTGATAAGGAAATGCTCTGGATAGGCAGAGCGGTCGTTATAGTTATAGCGATAGTAGCGTATTTTATAGCCGCAAGCGGCGGCAAGGGCGCGCAGGCGATAATGAATATGGTCGATAACGCGTGGGGCGGCTTCGGAGCGTCCTTCGGACCTGTCATGATACTTTCGCTCTTCTGGAAGAGACTGACGTATAAGGGCGCGGTCGCCGGAGTCGTCGGAGGCGCCGTTACCGACGTCGTATGGCTCATATTCCTTACCGAAAGAACGGGTATCTACGAGATACTTCCGGGATTTGTCGTAGGACTTTTATGCTGCGTCGTGGTCTCGCTTATAGATAAGGCTCCTTCGAAAGAGGTGACCGAGCTTTTCGAGCGCGCTACGAACAAGGCTCTTGATGAGGACTGATATATCACATATAACGGAGGAAAAACATGAATATCGAATATCTTTCAAACATGAATATAAAATTCGAGCCTAAGCCGAGAAAATTCGTTTTCGGGTTCGGTCGCACGTCCGAAAGTATCCCGTGCAGAGATCCTTTTATTCTGCCGATTGACGGAAAATATTATCTTTACGAGAGATTTGAAAATAACAAGATATGTTGTATAGTAAGCGAGGATCTTGAAAATTGGAGCGAGCCTGTCGTGGTGTTTGATCCTCCGGCGGATTTTCACGGTTCAAAGGATCTGTTTTGGGCGCCGGAATGTCATTTTTACAATGGTAAATTCTATATTTTTACTTCTGTTTTTTCATCGAAATTCAATCATCGTGTGATCTCCGTATACCGTTCGGACGATCCGCTCGGACCCTTCGTCGATATAGCCGACGGAGCGATAACTCCGCACGATTGGGACTCTATCGACGGTACGTTATATGTTGATAAATGCGGTCAGCCTTGGATGGTGTTCGTGCACGAATGGACGTCTATGCCGGACGGAAACGGCGGAATGGTTGCGGCGAAGCTTTCCGATGATTTCACTCATTTTGTTTCCGAGCCCGTCGAGCTTTTCAAAGCAAGGGACGCCGTATGGGCGACCGCGGGTGTGACGGACGGACCTTTTATGCTCCGTACCGATAAGGGACTTTATATGATATGGTCAAATGTATGTAAAGACGGCTACTGCGTAGGTCTTGCAAAGTCGGATAACGGCGAGATAGACGGTAACTTCATACAATCGAATGAACCGATATACAGTCGCGGACTTAGACCCTCGTTTGAACATGACGGAGGTCACGCCATGATATTTGTCGATCACGACGGCAAAACGCGCGTTACGCTTCACGGTCCGAATCGCCCGTATGGAGTTTCCGAGCACGTTTTGATCTTTGATATCGTCGAAAAGGACGGAACGCTTGAGATAGTCGGTTGATTTATCAAATAATTCAGTATACAAAAATATCTCCGAGGGCAAAACGCTCTCGGAGATATTTTGATTTTCAATACTTAAAAATCAAGGTCCGGATTTTCAGCAAAATGCTTAAGCATTACGATAGGATCGCTCTGACTTAAGTTTTCGATCACAACGCCCTCGCCGGCAGCCTTTGCGCTGACGAAATATTCGTCGTTCGTAAGCTGACCGTAACGAATGAGAGCGGGGGTCTCTATGACGTGATCCCCGAAGGTTCCGTGACCCTGAAGCATGATCATACCGTATGCGGCTGAGTCCTTTATCACGACCTTCTGTCCGGGATATACCGTCAGACGCTTTGCACAGGCGAGCTTGCTCTTGTAGCAGACCCACTCTTCCTTGTGCTTTTCGTCCTCGTGATGAACGATCGGACGCATGAAGCGGTTCTTCTTGAAATCCTTATCGACGTTGAGATCCCAGTCTATAACGTCCATGAGATAATCGAAATTGCCCTTTTCCTCCTCGGGGCAGTTCTTCCAAAGCAGATCCTCGGAAACGCATTGACCGCCGTAAAGAACGGATTGGTACATGGCGTATACGTCGGAAGCGAACTGAGGCTCGTATGTGCAGAGGCTCGCGGGTGCGTGCAGAACTCCGGGCGGAACGTCCCAACCGGTATCAAGCTCTATCTTGTAAGCCTGAGAATAGTCGAGGAGATGATTGTCGCCCTTGTGGAAGTTCTCAAGACATTTTTTGATCTCTTCTTTTGTACATTCGGGATTAAGACCGAAGAATGTGAACGGAAATTCTCCGCCGTGGTTGTTGAGCTGAGAAGGGAAGAAATACATCTCGGGCTTTCCCGCCGCGCCTACGCGCTTTGCATGCTCGTCGCGATGATGTATGTGGTGGGGAAGAGGACCGGCGTTATCGAAGAATTTCGAGAACATCGGCCACTTGTGATACTTGTCCCAAAGATCGCCTATGATATCGCTCTGTAATTCGTCAACGATATCGCGAAGCAGCATCTGTTCGCTTCCGTCCTTTGATACCGCGTATGACAGACCCTCGTCGGCAGGCGTTCCCGGACCGTTTTCCGCCCAAGTGGTGGAAGCAAACCACCTTTCGTCTATACCGCCTTTTTCAAGTCCGAGTATGTAATAATCGTCCGGGTGAAGCTTTATACGCTTTCCGGGACGGCAAAATGATCTCGGTACCCAAGTCGGCTTTAAACGCAGTATGCCGTTGCCTTCTTTTAAAAGTTTTTCGCTTAATTTCATGATTGTGCTCCTTATCTGAATTTTATTTTGATCTCGTATTTTTTACGCTCTCCGGGGCTTAATGTCCTCATTGAAAAATCATCGAAGCGCGTAAGCGAAGGCTCTATTCCGAGCGCGTAATCTCCGCTTATCATGCTCTTCCATTCAAGCGTTACGGGAAAATCCGTCGTATCGTAAAGCATTTCCACGGTAATATTTTTTTCGGGGTTCGAAAGGGATATCTTGCCTTCATTTAATGTGTGATAATACACGTCTTCCTCGCCGCCGTCGATAGGAGAGGTTATATGTAACATATCGGTCATTCTTTTTTTAGCTATCGGAGTTAATGGCTCGCTTTTCGACGCGGGAATGTCGAGCTTTAAACATTCGTCAAGGAACGGATATCCGTAATTGACATGATAGAGCAGAACGTATTCCTCCGAGGTAAATCCGAGGTTTTCCACAACATCGCGGAATGTAACCGAATCTTCCGATACCGCGTAGCGGCGTTTTAGTATGAGGTGCTTTCCGAACAGAGCGGTATCATTTATTTCTCCGCAGACGTAAACTATCCCGTTTTCTTCGTATGCGTAGGAGCGGTCGCAGCTTCTGTAATGCAGACTTCCGTGTACGGGCTTGCCGCTCACGCATGAGGAGACGTTATCCATACCGCAGGTATAAAGAAATCCGCCTTCGAAATTTTCCGTGAATCCGCGTGATCCGTCGTTTAAGCCGTTCTTGCTCAAAAACGATATGTTTACGCCCTTGTACTTTGCCCAGACTATGTCGAGAGCGTTGTCTCTGTTAAAAAGAAGCTCAAGCTCTCCGTTCTGAACCAAGATACAACGTTTGCCGCATATGAGTATCTCTTCGGCAAGACATACTTGCGAGCGGTTTCCGAGTTTTCTTACGTCCATTTTAATCCTCCTGATGCGATCAAATTAACCTTTCACGCTGTTACCTCAGGGCAGAGCGTTTTTGCATGATTAACAATAGAATTATAACATATCGTGGAGGTGATTGTCAAGGTCTGAAAAGTATATTTTGAGCTTAGAATACGGAATTGACAAAAAACGAGCGGTGTGATATAATCTTGATGAAACGGATAACAAAAATGAGGAGAAAACGATATGGCATTCGATTATAAAAAAGAATATAAGGAGTTTTATCTTCCGAAAAACGAGCCGAGCATAATTGATGTTCCGAAGATGAACTATATAGCGGTTCGCGGCAAGGGAAATCCGAACGAAGAAGACGGAGAGTACAAAAAGTCAATAGGTCTGCTTTACGGGATCGCATTTACCGTAAAGATGAGCAAGCTCGGAGATCATAAGATAGACGGCTATTTCGATTATGTCGTTCCGCCGCTTGAGGGATTTTGGTGGCAGGACGGTATCGAAGGCATAGATCGCACCCGCAAAGAGGATTACAGGTGGATATCGCTTATCCGCTTGCCCGATTTTGTTACGAAAGAGGATTTTGATTGGGCTATATCGGAAGCGACGCGAAAAAAGAAGACCGATTTTACAAAGGTCGAATTTTTGACTTATGACGAAGGTCTGTGTGTTCAATGCATGCATATAGGCGCGTATGACGATGAGGTAAGGACAGTAGCGCTCATGGATAAGTATATTGCCGATAACGGATATGAAAATGATATAACGAGCGAGCGCTTTCATCATGAGATATATCTTTCCGACGCGCGTAAGGTCGCACCCGAAAGACGTAAGACCGTGATACGCTTGCCGATAAAGCCGATAAAAGTATCATAAAACACAAAAAGCTCCGAAAAATAAAATCGGAGCTTTTCATTATGATACCGTTAAAATACCGAAAGGCATATCAGTCCCGCGCACATAAGTGCGCAGCCCATAATATTTCGCATACTGAGCTTTTCTTTGAAGAATACGTATGAGCAGAGTACCGAGAGGAGCATGACTCCGGAATTGTCGAACGTGTAGAATACGGCTATGTTTATGAAGTGGAAAACGTATACCATTACGTTTATCGCGAGCGCGGCGACGATCGAGTAAGAAAGAAGGTATATAAGAGATGCTTTGCTCTGCTTCATGGACGGTAAAACGCTCTTTACGTCGGTGATGATCATCGAGATGAGCGATAGTAATGCGGCTCCGAGGAAGGTTATCGCGACCATTTCCTCTTTTTCCGCGCTTCCGGTGAGCCTTTGCTGAATGTCGAGGAGCATACCGTAAGCCCCGTTGCAGATCGCAAGTCCGAGACAAAGGATAATAAATAGCTTTGTGACCCTTTGCTTTTCGTCACGATCGGACTCTTTTTGGCTGATCAGCCAAACGGCGACGAATATGACGGCGATCGAGGCGATCTGTATAGGCGAGAGCTTTTCGTCAAATGCGAACGCGGCGACGACCGCGGGAATTATTATGCCTCCGGCGGTGGAAAAGACGATAAGTACGGAATACGGACCGTGCTGAGAGGACTTGACTATGAAGTAATTATATCCGAAGAGGCAGAACGCGTTTATAAGTCCGAGCAGTACAGTAAGCGGCTTTGCCGAAAAAACGAACCCGGAGAACGCGAACGTTATGACGGCTACGAGCGACGCGCTTATTATCGTAAATACCTTCGGCGCGGCTTTTTCATCTCCGGGGTAATTATCCGTGTATTTTTTACACAGAAACGACTGCATGGTGTAAAGAACTATAACGAGTATCGTAAGCAGTATGCTCATATTAGGTTTCGCTTTCTGAGATATGTAATGTTTCATACGGGCTTGAATTTTATTGAAATATTCCGTTCGGGATAATAATGTAGTTCTTGTTTTATTATACCGCGAAAATCGGGTATTGTCAACCAAAATTTGAATTGTTTTCAAACTTATTTTTAAAAATCGGCTTTCAAATCAAAAATAATTCAAAAAAACATTGATTTGATGTTAAACAACGAAAAATGCCTTAACGCAGGTTTTATATATTTTTCTGCTGCGATTGTTTCAATAAATTCGCCATTTCTGCGGGCGTTTCTGGCATACCGCGCTTAAACCATTCTTCGATCCACCCATAAAGACCGTGACAAAACCACGCGCGAGTATATGCCGTCATATTATCCATATCAGATGTAGGACCGCATACGTCAAGCACGTGTTGCAGGCTGATATAGGCGAGTCCTCTGCGGTATAGCAAAATGAAAAGTTCTTTGTATTTGTAATAGTGCGAAAACAGGCTTTCAATTAATGTATCGGGACTTCCGTTTTTCTCAAATTCTTCGCCCCACTCTTTTATGAGCT
>CAZFQJ010000020.1:0-18917 GCA_964520875.1 uncultured Lachnospiraceae bacterium | reverse complement strand
TTTGCCGAAATCGAAGAGGCATTTGGTTCGGATTTATCATCATTCACTGCACCAACTTTATAGGTCTAAAAGATTAAAAACAGTAAAAATCTTTGAATAATAGATTTTTACTGTTTTTGAATTTATAGTTTTTATTTTTTACTATAAAAAGTTTTTTCTATTGATTGTGGATTTTTATCTTTTTTAATTACATGTGATTTTATAATATCATGTTATGATGCGAGTAAGAGGTTGATAGTGAGGATATGTCAAACTAATAAGTAAAAACGGGGGAAATAATGTTTGAATTACCGCAATTTAACGAAGTGAATTTCAATGGTATAAAATTGGAGCAAGTTCTTCTTGAACGAGTTTGTTGTTCTGGATTGGAAGATAGTATCAATATTGACCGTCCTATGGATATTGAAATATCTGAATGGCTATATATTGTTAGAGTATGTTTAGGTGAAGGTAAAAAATATTTGTACTTAGACATAAATAACAAATCTGTTGAAGCAGAGCATTTGTGGTATAACGGAAAATACCCACAAAAAAGGATTATTGCACTAACTGATTCTGAAGCTGATAGGATAATAAATGAGTTATCTGAATTTGGAAAAGAGTATTGTGAGAATAATATTTCTGAGTTTCAAGATATAATGAATAGGCTGCTTGAAATTATTCCGTGCGAAGTTCTCATATATCCATTCTCCTCAAATGGATTTTACGATAAAAGTCATAATTCTATTCATATAGCTAACAACAAAACACAATATACGATATTATCATCGATAATTCACGAATATACGCATTACATTTTAGATCAAGTTAGTGCAGTTTCATCACGTGATCAGGGGAGAACATGGAAAGAGTATTATCTTGATGAAAATGAGAATATTTGTAATGCGGTAGCATATATAACACTTTCTATTTTAATACCGGAATATATAGGTGGATTAGAAAACGAACTTCAATATGCGTTAGATGAATATAAACGATGTCAACAAAATTGTAAAAATATGCATATAGATACTGATATTTATATGTCTCAATGTCTTTCCGCTAGATCAGAAAATGACGAAACTGTTATCTCTGTTGTTAATAGTATTTTAGAAAAATACCGAAACATAAGTAATAATGAGGCATTTAAAAATCGGAATATAGCTCAAAGTGAATTGTTTGTATTACCAGTCGAAGAGAATAATAAATTGCTTGAATGGATCAATGAAAAATTTGAGTGATTGAAGATAAGTCGTTTTTCTGATATTATATATAATTGAGAAAAGCAAGAATTTTTCAATGGTGATGTTGTTTAACACATATTAGTTGCATTTTGCTTTTAATTTTATATCTTTTTTATTAATTACTCACATTTAGAAATATTAGTCTTGATATGTAAATTATGTAAAAATCTTCAAATCTTGCTTAAATATTTGGCTATACATGATAACTTTTATAAGCGAAATAATAATCGGTATTACCATAATAAAATGGAATGCTTGGAATTATTTATACGGTCGAATAGAAAAAAGGCAGATAAAGCCATTTGTGCTTTACCTGCCTGACTTTTTTAGTTACCGATGTAACTTGTTGACTTAATCCTTGATCTCGTATATAAATAAAGTTTCGTTGATAATGCATAAGAGACGCTTTTTCCGACTAAATCCTTACATTCTTCGTTACCGAAATATGCCGATGTCGAATATTCTTTATCGTTATTTTTTATAATTACTCCGCCTGTATATTTGTAAAAACCGGCTGCCCAATTATCAATAACGCCTTCCGACGGAACAAAATCGTTACATTTCTTTTTGAATATAAAGAACATAATGAGATAATATCCGCCTGGTATCAAAAGGCAAACGAAATCCGCTATATTTACGACAGTAAATACTCCGGAGCCTACGACATTTGTGAAAAACAAAGGGCATATCAAAGCTTCAAGCAGAACGAACGGAATTAACCGTTTCATTGCCGATAATAAATACTTTTTCAAAGATAAATACATAAAATACCTTCCGTAAATCGGCGTCTTATTCCAACCTGTCTCCGACCTTTATCTTAGAACCGTTTATAAAATCGTTTGCGCTCATTCTGCGTTTGCTTTCGGGGAAAACTCCGCTTATCGCTATCGCGCCGCTTCCGCAGGCAACGAGTATCTCGCCGCCCTTGGTCGAAATGACCTCTCCCGCGACCTTTTCCTCCGTGTTTATTTCCGTATGAGCTGCCGCTTTGGTTACCTTTATACGTTTTCCGTTATAGATAAAGCGCGCGTGAGGAAACGGGGTGAGCGCGCGTATCTGAGCGGATATGGCAGTCGCAGATCTCGAAAAGTCTATCACCTCGTCATCTGAGAGGATCTTTTCGGCATAGGTGGCTTTTTCATTATCCTGAGGTGTAAATACCGCTCTGCCGGAAGAAATAAGCTCCAATGCCTCTATAATGGCTTTACCGCTGAGCTCGGCAAGACGGTCGTGAACGCTCTCAAGATCGTCCTCGTCAGTTATGGGTGTCTTAATAGTGAGGAGCATATCTCCCGTGTCAAGACCTTTTTCCATTTTCATGACCGTAACGCCCGTTTCTTGTTTTTCGTCCATTATCGCCCTTTGCATGGGCGCGGCTCCGCGGTATTCGGGGAGAAGGGAAGCGTGAGCGTTTATGCAACCGTACTTAGGAAGAGAGAGTATGCTTTCCGGAAGTATCCTTCCGTAGGCAACGACGACTATTATGTCGGGGTTAAGCTCCGTAAGCCGCGAGACAAATTCCGGATCTGAGAGCTTTTCGGGTTGCAGTACCTCTATTTCCCTTGTGAGCGCATATTTTTTTACCGCGGACTGAGTTAATGTATAACCGCGTCCCGCGGGCTTGTCGGCTCTAGTTACGACTGCGACCGGCGTTTGTCCGTTTTCGCAGAGTGCTTTCAGAACGGTCTCGGAGAATTCCGGAGTTCCCATGAATACTATACGCATGATCTTACGAAATCTCCTCTATTTCCTCGGGGGAGAGCATACGCTCGGCTTTGTCGATATAAAGAACGCCGTCAAGATGATCTGTTTCGTGGCATATGGCGCGTGCGAGCAGATCGCTTCCCGTTAGGGTGTAGTATCTTCCGTTTCTGTCCATTGCGCGTACTTTTACGGTTTTGGGCCGAACGGTCACGCCCCAACGATTGGGAAGCGAGAGGCAGCCCTCGACCTCATGCTGCAGCTCTTCCGAGTGTTCTATTATCACGGGGTTTATAAGTTCGTAAAGCTTGCCGTCTTCCACTTCTATTATGACGACGCGGCGGAGCACGCCGACCTGTACCGCAGCAAGACCGCAGCCGTTAGCCTTGTGGAGCGTGTCCTTCATGTCGTCAAGAAGGGTTATTATACGAGGGGTGATAGCTTCGACCTCTCGGCTCACCTTTCTGAGCGTAGGATCGTTGTCTTTAAGTATCTTAAGTATAGCCATATCAAATTCCAATCTGTCGCTTATGTGCGACGGTATAAGTTTATCAAATCGATGTCGGGTTTATATCTATCGACGCGACGACCGTTTTCGGCATAGACGCCCCGAAGTAACGGAGAGCGTCTCGGAAGAGCGAACGCGTCCTTTTGTTATTTTTACATTTTATGACCAGTCTTACCCTGAATTTTTCATTTAGCTTGTAGACCGGAGCTTCGAAAGGACCGAATATCTGGAGCTTTATATCCTTGTATTCTTCCGTAACGAGCTTTTTTATCTCGTCAAGCAGTTTGTTTGATGCGGTGAACGCGTCGCTCTCGCTTGATGTCGTTACGGTTATTACCGCTATATCGCAAAAAGGCGGAAATACGAGAGCCTTACGCAGATTTATCTCGCTATCGTAAAACGCTCTGTAATCCTGAGCCCCGGAAAGAGCGAGCACGGGGTGTTCGGGATTGTAACACTGTATAAGAGCGCGACCGGCGTCGTTTCCGCGCCCGGCGCGTCCGACGGTCTGACAGATAAGAGAGAAGGTGCGTTCGTTTGCTCTGTAATCGTCAACGTAAAGGGATTGGTCCGCCGATAACATTCCGACGAGCGTGACCGCAGGAAAATCGTGTCCCTTTGTCACCATCTGAGTTCCGAGAAGAATGTCCGCTTCCCCTTTTCTGAATTTTCCGAGTATCTCGTCGTAAGAAAATTTTCCATTCGTAGTATCGGCGTCCATGCGGAGCACCTTTGCCTCGGGTAAAAGCTTTTTTAATTGCTCTTCGGCAAGCTGAGTGCCGAATCCCATGAAACGCATGTTTTTATTTTGACATTCCGGACATTCCTTCGGTACGTCGGTCTTGTACCCGCAGTAGTGGCATAAAAGATATCCTTTGTCGTTAAAACGCGAGAAATGGTGGGTGAGCGAAACGCTGCAATGCGGACAAACAAATACGTTTCCGCAGGACGGACAACTCATAAAGCTATGATATCCGCGGCGGTTGAGAAAAAGTATGGACTGTTTTCCGTTCTCAAAATTGCTTTTCAGTTCGTTTATGAGCGCGGTGCTGAAAAGAGAGAGGTTTCCGTTCTTTCCCTCGGTCCTCATGTCTATTATCTCTGTTTTGGGAATACGTGCGTTTCCGAAGCGCTCGGTAAGCTCGGCAAGCGTGTACGTTCCGTTTACGGCTTTGTGATAGCTTTCAAGAGAAGGCGTGGCGGACGCGAGCAGAAGCGTTGCGTTATGTTTTCCGCAACGGAAGCCCGCAACGTCCTTTGCGTGATATCTCGGAGATGAATCCGATTTGTATGTGTGTTCCTGCTCTTCGTCCATAACGATGAGTCCGAGATTTTCGAATGGCGCGAATACCGCCGATCTCGTACCTATGCAAACGTCTACCTCGCCTCTTTTTATCCTTCTCCAAGCGTCAAAGCGTTCGCCCGCCGAAAGTCCGGAGTGGACGACCGCGGTACGTTCGCCGAAGCTTGCGGAAAAGAATGCGATAGTTTGCGGCGTCAGCGAGATCTCGGGGACGAGAAGTATGACGGATCTGCCGCTTTTTATGATATTTTCCATTACCGCGCGTATGACTTGGGTTTTTCCGCTTCCGGTAACTCCGTAGAGAAGCGCCGCCTTGGGTTCTCCGCTCCTCGTAAGCGAAACGAGCGTGTCTGTCGCGCGAGACTGTTGATCGTTTAAAGAGATCTCGGAGTCTCCTTTTTTGCAAGGGTAGGGGATACGGTAGTTTTCGATCTTTTCGGCTATGATATAGCCTTTTTCGAGGACTGCGCGTATCTGCGCGGAGGTCACATGTACGGCGTCTGTAAGCTCGGAATATTCCGTTTTTCCGTACTCAAAAAGATACCTTAATATATCGGCATGCTTGTTTGAGCGTATCTGCTTCTTTTCGAGCAGTTCTTCGAATTCCGATTCGGTTATCGCCGCAGAGTAGCAGACGGTATACTTAATGTTAGAGGCTTCTTTTACACCTATGGCGGAATCGAGAACGCCCGAGGATATCAAAGTCTTTAGAGCCGAAGAGGCTTTTCTGGCTCCGAGAGCGCCAAAGAGCGCTTCCTTTGTACAGTTGAAATGCGTTCTTACAAACTCGTAAACGCTATGCTCTGGAGATCCGGACGGATAGTATTCCGGAAGCTCGCGGATACAGCTTACGTATTCGCAGAGCTTTGAAAACGCCGCCGCCGGCGTTATGGTCCTTACCGCGTCTCCCGTCGTGCAGAATGTTCTTTCTTTTAAGAAATCCACAAGCGCAAGTCCTTCCGACGAAAGCGAAAGCTCGCGGCTGAGAACGCCGGATAACGGTTTAAGCTTTGAAGCCTCATCGGCGTCTTTTTCGGAGACGCATACGACCAAAGCGGTCTCGGGGCGGTTTCCCCCTCCGAACGGAACGGCGACAAAATCGCCTGCGATGACGTCAAGCTCGCTCGTTATCTTGTAATCGAACGGGCGGTCGAGGTGGAACGGAGCGCTCAGTACATATACCGAAGCAACCCGAAAACGGCACCCGTAATGAGCGCCGTTTGAAATATTATCGTACATTGTCACCGGGTTCGCGAATAGACTCGTCAACTATCTGGTATTCATGGTTGGCAAGTCTCTTTATGGCGGTCTTTACCGCCTTGTCGTCGCGAAGCTCTTTGTTTATTATCGCGCTTATCGTCTTGTCGGTCTCTTTGTTCGCAACCATAGCCTCGGCTTTATTATACTGTTCTACGTATTCGTCTGTAACTATCCTCGCGCATTTTGCGGCGGCTATGCAGAGAACGTAACGGTTGTACTTTCCGTCTTCTGAAAGTTGTTCCACTCCGGGATTTATCATCATGGTCGTATATGCTCCTTAAATTTTATATCAGTTATATCAGATGTGGTAGAACTCACGCGAAAAATGTGAATTCTGTTTTGTTGACATCGCGTTTACTTCAACGATACGGCGTATCTTTTCGGCTGCCTCGTCGGCTTTTCCCTTTTCGTTGATCACGATGTAATCGTAATAGGGAAGGAACTGAAGCTCGCGTCTTGCGGCGATGAGCCTCGCTTCGATATCCTCCTCGGTGTTCGTGCCTCTGCCGCGAAGTCTGGAATCAAGCGTCTCGTAATCCGGAGGAGAGAGCCATATGAGCAGAGCTTCCGGGAACTTTGATTTGATCTGAAGCGCGCCCTGAGTCTCTATCTCAAGAATAACATTTTTTCCGGAACTCAAAAGGTTCTTTACGCTTTTTACGGGAGTTCCGTAGAAATTGCCGACATATTCGGCAAATTCCGCAAGCTCGCCCCGTGCTATCATAGCCATAAAATTTTCGGAATCGACAAAGTTATAAGTGACTCCGGGAATATCGTCGGAACGCGGTTGGCGCGAGGTAGTCGAGATCGATACCGTGTAAGATTCGTCTTTTAAAAGCATCTTGACTATCGTACCTTTTCCGCTTCCGGCAGGACCGCTTATTACTATGAGAGAGCCTTTTTTAGTCATGTTTGCCTCCATTTCCGCCGTTTAACGGCACTTGCGAATATATTTTTTCTGAAAAAGATATAGTGTTTTAGTGTTTTTACGTATCAAGGTCTCCGAGACGTGCGGTAAGCGTCTCGCACTGCAGAGAGGAGAGGATTATGTTACCGCAATCCGTTATTATGACGGCGCGGGTCTTTCTGCCGCACGAAACGTCTATTACCGTGCCCGCGGCTTTGCCGTCTATTATGAGTCTCTTTATCGGTGCGGATTCCGGGTTTACTATGGCGGTTATCCTTTCGGCGCAGACCGTGTTTCCGAATCCGACGTTTACAAATTTCATTTTCCGTATCGCCTTCCTTTTTTGTTATGGAAAGAAAACGCTTTATTCGAGATTTTGTATCTGTTCTCTTATCTTTTCAAGTAATGTCTTGAGTTCGACGACGGTCTTTGTAAGGTTTATGTCCGATACCTTTGAGCCTATCGTGTTCACCTCGCGGTTGACCTCCTGGAAAAGGAAGTCGAGCTTACGTCCCACCGACTCCTCGGAGTTCATCGTATCGTAAAACGCCTTATAGTGGCTCTCCAAACGGACAAGCTCCTCGTCTATCGCCGTTTTATCGGCAAACAAAGCGCATTCGGTAACGATGCGCGCGGCGTCTGTCTCGTAATTCAGTCCTTCAAGCGCGGCTTTGAGCTTTTGCTCCAAGCGTTGACGGTATACTTCCTGTGCGTCGTCCGCGTGCTCTCCGATAAAGTCTGTATACCTCTTTACCGCTTCCATTTTGTCGCAAAGATCGGCTCTCAGGTTCTCACCCTCATTCTTTCGCATTTCAAGGAACGCGTCGGTAGCGGTTTTGAGAGTCGGAAGAAGATCCTGCCAGTCCTTTTCGATGTCCTCGGCAGGCTTTTTAAATGAAAAGATATCTCTGTTAGAGGCTACCTTCATGACGGTTATATCGTCCTTAAGACCGAACCTGTCGGCAAGCGTGCGAAGAGCCGATATGTACTGCTCGGCATACTTCTCGTCAATGAGTATCTCGGCTCCTTCGTTTTCGATAACGTCTATTCCAACGAAAACGCTGAGCTTTCCGCGATTTATGCCGCGGCTCTGCAGATATGCCTTGATCTTTTCTTCAAGGTGTCCGTAAAGCGCGGATATCTTGACGGAGCAGTCGAAAAATCTGCTGTTTACCGATTTAAGCTCGACCGTATATTCTTTTCCCGCAGACGCGCCTGTCGCACGTCCGTAGGCAGTCATACTGTATGCCATAAAAAACGCCTTTCATATGTTATAAATAATATTTTACACCAAAATATCGCGTATGTCAAGGTTTTGTTCACAATTGTTTACAATTAGAGAAAAAAGAGCCGTTTAACGTTTTCCGTATCTTCCTATGCCGAGCTTTTTCCGTATCGAATGTAAGTAGGTGTATATGAGCCGCGTGAGTGCAAGATCGTATACGATAAACACCGCCGCGCCTGCAAAATAGAGGATAGCGTACCAAATCCAAAGCTCTTCGCCGCCGGCCGTACCGTCTGTCATAAAGATAACTGAAACTGTCGCGATAACGGCAAATGCCGCGGTATAGGAAAGTAACTTTAAGACATACGACAGTATGACCGAAAGCCGTTCGGTAAGAGATTTTATAAGAGGGTAATAACCCAAAAACGCCGCGAAAAATAACACGGGCGTTTTCGCGGGCAGAAGAAGTATACCTATGACAGACGTTGCGGCATATATAAGAAAAGCATATCCGTATCCCGCTTCGATCACCGCGATCACCACGCATAAGGAGGCGAGCGCCGCGGAAGCGAGATCCAAAACTCCGATAATTCCTCCCAAAAGCAAGAGGATAACGGATAACGCGATAAGTATCGCGCCGAAGGAGATCTTAAAAGAGATCTTCATAAATCAATATCTCCTCTCGTGTAAGACCATGAAATAAGGTCAAGAACCGAAAGCTTTGCAAGCAATCTTATCCTTGACCTAAGCGATCGTTTTTAACAACATGGTATAAGGTCTCCGCCCATACATTCGCAAAGACAATCGGCGCAGAGCAGAGAAGTACAGATGTCCATATCGCAGCATGACGACCTTCTGCCCGACGGCGGTTCTCTGTATCCGCGGGAATACGAGGTCGCGGTATTACGCATGCTTTCGTAAGCTTGGCGGTATTCGGCATTGCTCGGATCCATGTTGCAGGCGGTCTCAAAATATCTCTGCGCGTCAAGAAACCAGCCTCTTTGAGAGAGCACGCAACCCTTAAGGAAGTTCCATTCCGCGCCTCTGTCAGCCATATTCATCGCGTCGAGCTTTATCTCGGCTTCCGAAAAATTATGCTCGTTTATCAGCGTCCTTATACGGGCGAATTCCGCCGACGAATAACTGCCCTGCGTTCCCTGAGAACGTCGGGTTATCTTATCGTAAGCGTCGTTTATTTCTTTCATCTTCTCTTCGGCGAGAGTACGCATGCTCTCGTCGGAAAAGTTATCGGGGTGATACTTTTTGGCAAGCTCGCGGTAAGCCTTCTTTATCTCCTCTTCCGAGGAGTAGGGGCTTACGCCGAGTATACTGTAAGGATCCTTTTCCATTAGGTCTGTACCTTTCGCTTAAACGTATGTCTTGTGTGTTTATCCTTCCGTTACGGAAGGAGCTTTCGGCTTTCCTTTTTCGAGTATTCTTTCGGAAACCGACGGCATACCGTAAACTATTATGTTAGCGAGTATGCGCTTTATATCATCGTATTTTATGTCGAGCGCACATAGCGCCGCTTTTGCTTTTTCACATTCCCTTGCAAGAGAAGCGTAAACGAACTCCTTCGGCAGTTCGTTATATCCAGCGCACACGAACGGATTATATGCTTTTTTCGTTTTGTCGCGTTCGAAATCGTCCGCGGCGTCGGATATGTATATCCAGCGTCCGATGCCGAGTCCGAGATCGTAGCAATAACGCGCCGTTTCTTCATCGTCTATACCGTGGGAGAAAACATCGGCAAGCAATTTTCCGAACAACTCTGCGCATTGATCGATCGACGGACTGTTTGCCTTTTCAAGCTCCGAAAGCTCGCGTAGCCTTTCGGCAACCCGCTCGGAAAGCTTGTCGAATTCATATTCCGGAAACGCCTTGACCGCACGCTTTACATACCTTTTTGCATGCGGCAGTGCGGCGCGTACCGCGATACGCTTTTTAATTCCTCCGTCGCACAGGTCGTCTTTAAGCTTGTAATAAGTGAGAACGGCGGACGCTCCCGCGGTAAATCGGAGCGAGTCGTTTTCTTTTGCTATCGGACGCTTTTTCATCGGGTGCGCGGCGCACTTTCCGGCGCGTACCGTGAATCCTTCGCCGCTCAATCCCGAGCGGAGCAACGCGAGAAAAACAAGATCGTAGCTCAGCGTAAACGACGAGGAAGCGCCCGTGATGTGCTTCATCGTCTTACAAAGACCGCAGTATACGCCCTTGTATACGCCGAAGTCGTTTATTTTCAGCTCGCCCTCAAGGACTCTTATATACCCGAACAAAGGCATGTCCTCCGTGAAATCGTATCTTTACCTTATGATAAACCATTATATTTAAGTCTCCTTAACGCCTAAATAAACTTTTTGTAAATTAAGAAGAAAAGCAGATGACCTTTGCGGTCATCTGCGAAAAAATTTATGTTTTTTAAGCGCGCCGATCAGAACCGAACCGAATATTCCGCATGCCGTTACTTCTCCTATACCTATCGTGAGCATATAAAAGGGAACGCTTGCAAGAGAACCGTCGGACGTACCGAGCGCTATCACGAACGGAATTATCAATATGTTTGAAAGTATCGTCGGGATAGAAGCGAGATAAGGCTTTTTCTTGAACAGCGTAGCTCCGAGAGCGCCGAGAAGCGTTGCGAGCGTCCCGAATATCATGTCGAGAGGATTTCCGCTGAAGAAAACGTTGTATATCAGACACCCGAGCGTTACTCCGAAGGTAGCCGACGGCATGAGCGCCGGAAGTACGCAAAGCGCTTCCGAGATCCGTATTTGTATAACGCCGGACGCAAGTCCGAGAGCGCCTGAGATACAGGTGAGAGCGACGTACAATGCGGCTATCAGTGCCGAACGAGTGAGAAAAAGTGTTTTGCCTTTCATTTTTTGTCTCCTTTAGTTTTGTTTTAGATGAGGAAGGTCTCGAACTCATCGAAAGAGTATTATATTACTTTTTCTCCGAAAAGTCAATAGGAAAAGGAAAATATTTAATATACGTCGGGTCCGTATTTGAGGAAAATGCCTTGACAAAAAAACAAAGTGATGTTATACTTATTAAAATATGTGTTGCGCTTCGGCTTGTTTGTGCCTGTTCGTTATTTTTCCGGACCGACGCGCGTTTGGGCTTTTCGTTACCGGGCGAAAATATCTTAAATATCTTGAAACGAGTCTATTACATTATGGAAAACACGGAACTTTCATCATACGGTGATGTTAAGTCTATGGACGTAAAGCAGATAGAAGAGCTTTGCGCTTTGCTCAGAGGCCGCATACTTGACGCCGTAAGCGCAAACGGCGGACATCTTGCTTCCAACCTCGGAGTGGTAGAGCTCACCGTCGCATTGCATAAGGTATTCGATCTTCCGCACGACAAGCTTATTTTTGACGTAGGTCACCAAAGCTACGTACACAAAATGCTCTCGGGTCGTTCGGAAGGCTTTGCCGCGCTCAGAAATATAGGCGGAGTATCGGGATTTCAGCTGAAGAGCGAGAGCGAATACGATTTCTTCGGAGGCGGTCACAGCGGAACGTCTATCGCTGCGGCTCTCGGATTTGCGGAAGCGGACAGGCTCGGCGGAGGAAAGAATTATGCCGTCGCCGTCGTCGGAGACGGATCGTTTACGAACGGAATGATATACGAAGCTCTCAATAACGCTTCAAAGGAAGGGCTCAGACTGATTATAGTTATAAACGATAATGAGATGTCTATATCCAAAAACGTCGGAGGGATATCCGGATATTTCGAAAGACTTCGTTCGAGCGTCAAATACTATCGCTTGAAGCGAAAGGTCAAAAAAAGACTCACGGCGCTGAGATTGCTCGGCAGACCGCTCACTTTTTTGTCTCGTAAGATCAAAAACGCTGTAAAGCGTCTCCTTGTTCAAAAGAACCTTTTTGAAAATTTAGGAATAGATTATATAGGTCCGGTTGACGGTCATAACGTCCGTAAGCTTGAAGCGGTCCTTACCGAAGCAAAGCTTCTCGGCAGACCGGT
Organism: uncultured Lachnospiraceae bacterium; assembly: GCA_964520875.1. Classification (GTDB taxonomy): domain Bacteria; phylum Bacillota; class Clostridia; order Oscillospirales; family CAG-272; genus SIG673. Next base: position 6,800 of record CAZFQJ010000020.1, on the reverse strand, counting down.
GGTCGTCCATGTATGTACCCAAAAGGGAAGGGGATATAAGCCGGCGGAAGATGATCCGTCGCTCTATCATTCCGTTTCGTCTTTTGATAAAGATAAGGGAATCATCGTCGGCGACGGCGAAAAGGAACGCAAAAGCGCGGACAGTTTTTCGAAATGCTTCGGAAACGATCTCGTTCGGCTTGCCGATAAAGATGCGGGTATAGTTGCGATAACGGCGGCGATGTGCGAAGGTACCGGACTTGAAGGGTTCAGACGCGAGCATTCCGACAGATTCTTTGACGTCGGAATAGCGGAGGAGCATGCGGTGACATTTGCGGCAGGTCTTGCGGCTGCGGGCAAAAAGCCCGTTGTGGCGATATATTCCAGCTTTTTGCAGAGGGCATACGATCAGATAATACACGATGTGTCCGTTCAAAAGCTTCCTGTGGTGTTTGCCGTTGACAGATGCGGTTTTGTTTCCGGCGACGGCGCTACTCATCAGGGAATATTCGATTGCGCGTTTCTTCTTCAGATACCGGGAATGACTGTATATACTCCGGAAAATTATTCGGATCTGAGCACGGCGCTCGCAATAGCCGTTGAATCGGGCGCCCCGGCGGCGGTGCGTTATCCTAAAGGCGGGGAATGTGATTATCCGCGAGAGACGTTTAACGAGAGAGAAGATATAAGATACGCGGAGATAGGCAAGGGCGAGAAGAGGGTAACGATCGTAACTTACGGCAGAACCACCGCAAACGCTTACGGAGCGGCGGAGCTTCTTTCAGAAAAATATAAGGTAACGGTCGTGTCGCTGAAAAAGGTAAAGCCGATAGACTTAGACGGACTGTGGGAATATTGTAAAGATAGCGATCTTATATTTTTTGCCGAGGAGCAGATAAAGACGGGCGGAGTTTCGGAGATGATAGCCGCGGAGCTTGCGCTCAAAGGCGGAGCGCTTCCGAAAATGGAGATAGCGGCAATAGACGGTGCTTTTCCGCCTCATGCGTCTCTTGAAGAGCTTTACGATATCTTCGGACTCAGCAAAGAAAAGATAGCGAAAAGAATAGAAGAACTTGTTTGATAAATAAATAGTCTATAACGAAAACAATAAATGACCGATATGTTCTCGCTATAGACTATTTTTGTTACTTTTGCAGGCGTAACACCATTCCGTTTTTCTCGTGTATATCCTTGTTGTTGTACATGGAGAAAAAATATTCGTGTGAAGATACGGCAAAGCTTACGGCGGGAATGTCGTATGTGAACTTAATATCCCGCACGATATTTTCGCCGTCGTCGCTCTTCCATACGGAGATATCGTAGGTTTCGTCATCGTTTTTAAATGATGTAAGGATATAGAGCGTACCGTCGGAAACGTAAAGGTCCCAGACCGTCTCGTCTCTTTCGAATTTTACGTTCTTAAATGTGTTCATATCGGAGGTCTCGGTAAGATACCCCGAGGCTATGAATACCTTGTCTTTAAAGGTAACCGAGGATTTAAAGTATTCCTTTCCGCAGTTTCTTATACCTACCGTGCCCAATATGTTTTTGGTGTACACGAATTTACCGATAGACGTATCGTAACGATAAAATTCGAACCGTACAGTTTCAACATTCTTATCGGCATAAAAATACGTCGTGTAAAGCTCTCCGTTAAGTACGATAAAATCGAGGCATCTGTTCCATACTCCGCCGTCCGTGTTTATAAGCTCTCCGTCTTTCAGCATTTCTACCGTTTGGAACGTCTTGCCGCCGTCATTTGAGCAGACGAGAGGTATCTTTCCGGGTTCTCTGTCAAGCGCGGCGAATAGCTTTCCGTCGTACAAGACCATGTCGAAATTGTGTATTCCCTCGGGAATCGTGCGTTCGATCTTCCAATTACCGTTTTCTAAAACATAATAATTTCCGTAGTTCCAATCTTCTTTCGGGTCCGTGCCCGGTATGATCAGGGTTCCGTCTATAACGGTAAATCTTCTTACCGCTTCGTCGGGAAGAGTTCCGGTGTTCTCCCATTGCTCCGTTTTCAGATTGTAAGCCATAACGTTCACAGGTCCAGTGTTCGCTCCGTAATCTCCGTCTCCTATGTAGAGCTTGTCATCGTATATGATGAGATCAAACGCGTAGAGACCGTGGCTTTCCGGAGAATATTGATCTTTTGAAGGTATGCCGAGCTCTGTAAGCGTCGTTCTTTGACAAGAGCACGGAAATACCGATAGGATCAAGATTATAGCTATGACTAAGGTTTTGATCTTTTTCAATGTTTTCCCTCATTTGTTTAATATCATATTTATAGTATCAGATAAGATCGAGTTTGTCAAGCGTGATTTTTGCGGTAGGCGATAAATTTCGACCTTTTTTTGCTATCGGTGAGATTTTGCTTGACATTTTGGCACAGTAGTGATATAATATACCCACAGGGGTATTATAATCGCGTAAAAAGGGGAGAATAACTAATGGAAAACGACGAAAAAAAAGCGTCTGAACGCAAAAAGCTCATAAACCGCCTGAGCCGTGTGGAGGGGCAGGTAAGAGGAATAAAGAGAATGCTTGAAAGAGGAGAATATTGCATGGATATACTCGTACAGGGCGCGGCGGTCGAAGCGGCGCTCGCCGCATTCAACCGCGAGCTTCTCATAGATCATCTGAATACTTGCGTAAAGGAAGATATATTGGCGGGAAACGATGAAAAGCTTAAAGAGCTTCCCGAGGTAATGAAAAGGATAATAAAGTAATGAAACGAGAATATAAGGTCAGCGGTATGAGCTGCGCGGCATGCTCCGCAAAGGTCGAAAAGACTGTATCGAAGCTTGCCGGAACTGAAAAATGCAGTGTTAACCTGCTAAGCGGAAAGATGACGGTCGAAGGCGATGTTTCGGAAGAGACCGTTATTTCCGCGGTGATGAACGCAGGATACGGCGCGAGCGTTTACGGAAAGTCCGAAAGATCGGAAGGATCAAGTGAAGCCGTTCCGTTTTCCGATGATGTAAAAAAACTTCGCACGAGGTTTATTTCATCGATAGTTTTTTTGTTAGCCCTTATGTATTTTTCCATGGGGTATACGATGTGGGGCTGGAAGCTTCCGCAGTTCTTCGAAGGAAATCCGACGGCGGTCGGCATGGTTCAGCTCCTGCTTACGGTAGCGGTAATGGTCATAAACCAGCGCTTCTTTATAAACGGAGCCAAGGGACTTATCCGCCTGTCTCCGAATATGGACAGTCTTGTTTCGATAGGCTCGGGGGCGGCGTTTATTTACAGTACGGTAATGCTTTTTAAAATGACTTCGCTTCAAGCCTCGGGAGACGCGGCCGCCGCGTATCATTGCCTGCACGGACTCTATTTTGAATCCGCCGCTATGATACTTGCGCTTATAACCGTGGGAAAGATGCTTGAAGCGTATTCAAAGGGAAAGACCACGAGCGCTATAAGAGATCTTATGAAGCTCGCGCCCGCTACCGCAAATGTTTTAAGAGACGGAAAAGAGATCACGGTCTCTGTGAAAGAAGTAAAGGTCGGAGATATATTTGTCGTCAGACCGGGAGAGAATATCCCCGTCGACGGCGAGGTGATAGAAGGCGCAAGCTCTGTAAACGAGGCGGCACTTACGGGAGAGAGCGTTCCGGCGGATAAGAACGTAGGCGACAGGGTAATGGCGGCTACCGTGAACGTGAACGGGTTTATAAAGTGCAGAGCGACAAAGGTCGGAGAGGATACGGCGTTTTCTCAGATAGTGAAAATGGTGGACTCCGCTTCCTCCGAAAAAGCTCCTATCGCAAAAGCTGCGGATAAGGTTTCCGCTGTATTCGTGCCCGCGGTCATGGCGATAGCGCTCGTGACGGTTCTTGTGTGGTTGATAGTCGACGGCGATATCGGAAATGCCCTTGCGAGGGGAATATCCGTTCTTGTTATAAGTTGTCCGTGCGCGCTCGGACTTGCTACACCCGTTGCCGTAATGGTCGGTAACGGCGTCGGAGCAAGACACGGTATACTTTTTAAGACATCGGCGGCTCTTGAGGAAGCCGGAAGGATAAAACATATAGTGCTTGATAAGACCGGTACGGTAACCGAAGGAAGACCTGTGGTAACGGATATCGTTACGGCAAAAGGAGTTGCTGAAGATGAGCTTGTAAGACTTGCGTATTCTTTGGAGAAGAATAGCGAGCACCCTCTTTCAAACGCCGTAAAGCTCATGTCGGAGGAAAGAAATACCGAATGTCTTGAGATAAGCGGATTTAACGCGGTCCCGGGAAGCGGCGTCAAGGCGATATACGAAGGGAAGAACGTATACGGCGGAAACGCTTCTTTTGTCAGCAAGATAGCCGATATTCCGAGCGATATGACAGATGAAGCCAATCGTTTCGCTGAAGAAGGAAAAACGCCCTTGTTTTTTGCGGAGACGGAAAGAGTGTACGGAATAATAGCGGTCTCCGACGTTATAAAAGAGGATAGCGCTGAAGCCGTCCGCAGGTTCAAAAAAATGGGAATATCGGTGACCATGCTTACGGGCGATAATGAAAAGACCGCTTTGGCGATAGCGAAAAAAGCCGGAATAGACGATGTGATAGCGTCCGTGCTTCCGGACGGCAAAGAAAAGGTCGTAAGAGATATTAAGCAGAGAGGTAAGACCGCAATGGTGGGCGACGGTATAAACGACGCTCCGGCGTTAATATCCGCAGACGTAGGAATAGCGATAGGCGCCGGCGCCGATATAGCGATAGATTCCGCAGACGCGGTACTCGTAAGGAGCCGCTTGAGCGACGCCGCGGACGCCATAGCGCTGAGCCGTGCAACGCTTCGGAATATACACCAAAATCTGTTTTGGGCGTTTTTGTATAACGCCATAGGTATACCGCTCGCGGCGGGAGTTTTCGGGCTTAAGCTTGATCCGATGTTCGCCGCCGCGGCAATGAGTCTTTCAAGCTTTTGTGTAGTTACGAACGCTCTCAGATTGAATCTGTTCGGAAGAAAAATGGGACGAAGCGTAAACGCAGATACAGAAAAAACGAATACAGAGAAAGGAGATACGAAGGATATGGAAAAGATCGTAAATATCGAAGGAATGATGTGCACACATTGCTCCGGACATGTAAAAAAGGCGCTTGAGGCTATCGACGGAGTGGTAAACGCCGATGTCAGCCACGAAAAAGGTAACGCGGTCATAACGCTTTCAAAAGAAGTAAGTGACATAACGATAACCAAAGCGATTGAGGACGCCGGATATAAGGTGGTCTGAGATAAAAACAACCGTGTAAAGCAAACGCTTTACACGGTTGTTATCTTTTGGGGAGCTTTGTCTGACATTCAATCAAATACAACCTTTTTCTTACCGTTTTTCTTTCTCGGATATTCTCTGATACGCGTGACATATTCAAGGTTGACCGCTTGCATATTTCCATTGTCATCTATCAAAAGTCCGCAATCGGTAACTTCTTTTATTACACCTTTTACGATACTGTTATCGCTTGTAATGGTGTAGACCAAACATTCCTTGCCGACGAAATTTTGCGCTAATTCTTTCATTTTCGTATTCTCCCTGTTTTTATGATTTCTTCGGTGATTGATGATCGTAGCGATCCTTCGTTTCTTCGCTTGCCTAAGCGATAATGCGATCAAAAGGAGCGCTACTAATATTAATAAATAGTAGTTCATTTTGTCTCCCGCTTCCGATTGTTTGTCCGAAAACCTCATTTGCTTTGCAGTGCGAAACCGAGGCTCGCCGTTTTTCATAACGGTAAACCCTGTTCGTTCGTAAAAGGTATTCTTTTAAGTAATATCGGTAATTTAAATATATCACCGATACCGAAAAATGTCAATATAAAACAAATGTATTTTATAAACAACAAATCCGATAATTTTAAGTAGCGTAAGTTATCGCTTTTTCTCAGCTTTTTTTCCTTTTAGGTACCTTGCTTCGATCTCGGCGGCGACGGAGCTTTCGAGGGGAATATCCTTAGGAGAATCGAGAACGGTGCGCTCAAATTTCGGTTCCGTATCGAATACGACGGCGTCGACGGCGCAGTCGAAATCGTATTTTGCGATCATGTGCAGTTCCCAGAGTCCGTAGAATTTTTCAAACAGTACCCCTATCTCTTCGCCGGGGAGACATTCGAATCTGTATTTTACAGGCTCAGAAGGAACGTATTTTTTGAACGGCAGTATCAAATTGAGAAGGCTCTCGGTGTCTGTATTCTCCATTCTTGTAAAGTCGGAAATCTCCGAAAGTATGCCGCACACGTGTTCCTTTATTCCTATTTCAAAGAAATCCGTTCCGTCCTCGTTTGTGATCCTCATAACGTCGCCTTTTTTCATGGCTATCTCACACGACGGTATGATCTCCACATTGCTCTTACCGCTCAAAAGGTCTCTTTTCAGCTCGTCAAAGCCGGAGCTTTTGACCCATAAGACTTGTTTTATCGGATAATCGAATTCTAAACGCCCGCTGAAGTTCGGGAGCGGTTCTTTACGTGCGTAGGTCAGATATTCGTTATAACGGTCCCGGTCGAATCCGTAGGCTCTGCATACAAGCTCGGCGGCGAGCTCCTCGTCGACATTAACTATCTCGCCTGTGTTAAGTAAAGGAGATAAATAATATTCGTTTGAAAGTATATATCCGTTCTCGCGTATATCGTTTACTATGGCTTGCTTTATCGCGGGGGTGATCTCGGGAACGGTAATAAATTGATTTGCTCTCAGAAACTTCGGGGAGCTTTGTACCCATTCAAGTATCCTGTATTCCATAAGTTATTTGGCTCTCCTTTCAAGAAAAAATTAAAAATATAAGAAAAAGCACCTGCTTTGCAGGCGCTTTTTTGATGGCGGAGAGT
>CAZFQJ010000019.1:0-19064 GCA_964520875.1 uncultured Lachnospiraceae bacterium | reverse complement strand
CGTAACTATGTATTTTAACTTAAATAGTACTTTATCACATAATTCACGTTATGTTGCTATCGGTCTCGGTGTGTTCGCATCGGGATTTTTCTTTTACATAATGAGTTTCATATGCTCCATTTTACGCTTATGCTCCGCACCGGTAGTCACGATATAAATGCGTGTCGTATTGATGCTTGCGTGTCCGAGTATATCCGCAAGCTTAGCAATATCCTTTTCTATTCCGTAAAAGGTACGGGCAAACAAATGGCGAAGATTGTGAGGAAAGACCTTGCTCGGTGATACGTTTGCCTGTTCGCACAAAGACTTCATATCCTTCCAGATACTGTTTCTGCTCACAGGCTTTCCTCCCCGTGTAACGAACAACGTTCCCGTACTGATGCCCTGCTCCTTCGCGTAACGGAGCAGTTTTTTCTTTAATTCCGGAACAATAAAAATTCGTCTGTTTTTACCCTTACAGTTTACAATCGCTTCTCCTCGCTGTACCGATTCAACCGTTATATATTGAAGCTCGCTGACACGAATTCCGGTTCCGCATATCGTCTGAATAATAAGATTTAAGCGTTCGCTATGCTTTGCTTTTGCCGCTTCAAGCAAACGAAAATACTCTGCACGGGTCAGTTCTTTCTCTTCCGAGCAGTAAACTTCTCTTTGCATTTTGAACTGCTTGACGCACAGGTCGTGCCAGCCGCAAAAGCGTAGAAAGCAGTTCATTGCCGCAATCATAGAATTTGCACTCGACACAGCATAGGTATATCCGAGCTTATTCTTATAATCCAGAACCGTTTGCTTGCTGATTTCCGTCTCCCCGACAAATGTTGCAAATGCCCTTACGTCCCGCATATATTTTTCAATCGTTGCCGCACTCCTTTCCTCATTTTCTAAATGAATTTCAAATTTCTGCATTTTCTTTGAGTCTATCACTTTTTTCATAAAACACTCTCCTTGCTCTCTGGTTTCGCTATTATTATTTTACCAAACATTTGCGAATAATCCCTAAATCGCATACCGTAAGGAATTTTGAAATAAACGATGCGGAAATTCCGCAAAACAAAAAGCACGGTAAATCAATGTTAAAAACATTAATTTACCGTGCTTTTTATACCTTATATTCGGTTTTATTTCATATGAGTAATCAGTAAATAAAATTTTATAAAACAACATAGCGACCGTTCGTAATGAACGGTCGCTATGTTTTCGTCACTGAAGCTCGAACACCTTTACAAGCATGGGCTGAGCGCCGGTAACGGGATCTTTATCCATTATGAGTATATCCTTCATGTACTCGTCCCAACGCTTCACCACTTCGCTCTCCGCCTGCTTTCTTGCGGCAAATTCTATCCCTTTTTCACATTCGTAATATCCGAAAAGGGTATTATCAACGTTCCATATGGTATAATTCTTTATTCCGGCACTCTTCAAAAGCTCGACCATTTCCGGCCATATCTCGTTATGACGCTTAACGTATTCCGCTTTTTTACCCTCGGCTATTCTGCCGGTCCATGCGTATTTTTCCATTTTCTTTTCCCTTTCGTCGTTTTATCAACCGTTAAATTTAGGGTTCGATTCGCCCGAGCAAGGATAATCGTTTTCGTTTACGGTAACACGGCTTCCGTCGGCAAACACGAGCGTTATCTCGGTATCCGACGTTTCGTCGCCGGCTATTATCTCTTTGATCGCGACCTCTCCGTTATTGGACGGATAAAGCGCCGTTACGGTACGTTTTTCCATTCCTCTCTTTGTATAGCAGAGACACGGGGCATGGTAATGTTCAAACTCCTCCGAATCCGCTCCGCCGCGCGGTCTCCAGCCCATATACGGAGATTTCTGCGCTACTATGACCTCGGGCGCTGTCTCGCCTATCACCGACATAGTGACCCCGTCTCCGAAATCCGCGGTATACGTACCGCCGTTTATCTCATAAGGCTGGGTATCCATTTGATAAGAAACACGATAATCGTGATCGTTTCCGTCTCCCGAATAAAATCTGTCTATCACGAGAGCAAAGGGAAGCGAACCGTTAAGTCCTTTCTTAAAGAACACGCTCTTTCTCTTATGGGTAACGTCTATATATTCCGCGCCGTAGCCTTCGTTATACACACCCTCCGCGGAATCGACGTCTGCGGAGAAGCTCCATTTCAGATCCGAGAGCTTATTTATATCCTCGGGATTCCATTTATATCTTCCGCGCCTGTTCTGACTCTTTCCGTCCACCATGGCGCAGTTATGAGAACGAGTATCCAAAACGAATTTTCTCATTTCCGAAGTATCGTAAGCGTAGTTACCCATATCGCGGAGCACGTCTTTACCGTAAGCGTACATAAGAACATTCAGCTTATCCTCGTGCTGATGACCCTTACCGAAAGGTGCCGACTCCATAAAGAACCACACGGCGTCCTTGCTCCAATCGGTACGCATGACCGCCATTCCGGCATAAGGAAGTGCAACGCTTACAAAATCCGGAGCCTTGCCTTCGGCGCCGTTTGTGGCAAAATAGCGAAAATCCTCTCTTTTGGGAAAATAAGACGCCCCGAGCTTAAGGCTCCACATAACGCCGGCTCTGCCGCCGTCGTTAAGATCGGGGACTCTGCCGTCAGGCTGAGAAAGATACATATACATATTAAACATTCTTTCCAAATTGCTTGAAAGCGCTGCAGGTATCTCGTATTCGACGGCTCTCGCGGTATTAATTATCCAGTAGTAATTATTGATAACCACTCCGTGATAGTTAGTGGAAAGCTCGTACTGAAATCCGTCGGGATATACCTGTACGTCTATCTCGTTTGCAAGTCTTCCGAAGGCATAGTCAGCCCAATCGCGCGTCTTTACGAAAAACGGATAGAGCATAACTATATGGGAAAGTCCCGCCATCTCCATTATCAGCCAGTTACCGGCGGAAGAAAAATTACGCAGACGGTAACCGTGCTCCCATATGGATTTAAGATATGTGGTGATAACGTGATCGGTCATGTAAGGCGATTTATAAAAGGCAAAGAAGGCATAATGCCAGTTCTTCGTCATTCTTATGCCCGCCTCTATCGTTCTCCAGCATTTCGTCGATCCCGGACCGATATTTTCCGGGCAGACCGCCTGCTCGCACCAGCTCATGAGGAAATCGACGAATGCCTTCGCATATTTCTCGTCTCCAGTTTGACGGTAGCAATATCCGAGACATCTCCATTCATGGTGTCTGGAAAGCTGCCAAGTCCACTCGCTATAATTGTTATACGTCGGATTAGACTCCCACTCCACGTGCGCGGTATCGGGGAACTTGTAAGGGAAACCGCAGGAACGCAGTTCTCCGGTCATTATCTTTTCCGCCGCCTTGAAATCATCGTCGCTATTCAAGCTCCAAGCGTTCTCTCTTCCGTAATAAGGTATACGAAAATACATATCCGGTCTGAGCGTTGCTTTTATGTAATCGGCAAGCTGCTTTTCGGCTGAAGCGAGTCCGTTTCTTTTGAAATTCTCGCCTATGCCCTCAAGTCCCTTGACGGTCTCGTCTATCTCTTCGCAAAAAAATCTTTCATCGGTTATAAGCATGTTGTACCTCCGTTTTCCGGTATATCTCCGGTTTCTGATACTTTCATTTTACTCTATAATACCGAAAAAGTCAATAGAAACGGCGCAAATGTATATAACACAAAATATTCATGATATTATGTATTTTTATGCACAACACATAATACGTTCAGCTTATATTTGTCTAAAATAGCACTTGTAATTTATGAAAAAAAGTATTATAATGAATGTATACGACTACGAAAGGTGATCAACCGCAAATGCAAAGCAAAAAGATGTGGGAGGGGCGCTTCAAAAAAGCCCTCGATTCAAAAGTAAACGATTTTAATTCCTCTATATCGTTCGATCAAAGAATGTATAAAGAGGACATAACGGGAAGCATGGCGCACGCCGCCATGCTCGGAAGACAAAATATAATACCGAAGGAAGATTCGGATCTGATAATAAAGACACTTGCCGAGATACTTTCCGATATAGAGGACGGTTCTCTTGTCCCCGATCCGGAGGCTGAGGACATACATATGTTCGTCGAAGCGGAGCTTACCGCGCGCATAGGAGACGCCGGAAAGCGTCTGCACACGGCAAGAAGCAGAAACGACCAGGTAGCGCTCGATACGAGAATGTACGTAAGGAGCGCATTAAAAGAGATACGCACCTCGGCGCTCTCGCTCATTCTTTCTATAAAAAACAAAGCGGGCGCACATCTTGAAACCGTAATGCCCGGATATACGCATCTTCAGCGTGCTCAGCCCGTGACCTTCGCTCATTACATAATGGCGTACGCTCAGATGCTCATGAGAGACGTAACGAGGATAGAGGACGCGTTAAAGAGAATGGACGTCATGCCTCTCGGCTCCGGCGCGCTTGCTTCCACCACATACCAAATAGACCGTCTGTCGGTTGCTAAAGAGTTAGGCTTTTCAAGGGTGACTCTTAACTCGATAGACGGAGTATCCGACAGAGATTTCGCACTCGAAGGCGCGGCGGTCCTTTCGATACTCATGACTCACCTCAGCCGTTTCTCCGAAGAGATAATACTCTGGTGTTCGTCGGAATTTTCGTTCATAGAGCTTGACGACGCGTTCTCCACCGGATCCTCTATCATGCCTCAGAAAAAAAACCCCGATATAGCGGAGCTGGTAAGAGGAAAGAGCGGACGCGTATACGGCTCTCTCGTAACGCTCCTTACGGTTATGAAGGGACTTCCGCTTGCGTACAACAAAGACATGCAAGAGGACAAGGAAGCCATTTTCGACGCTCTCGACAACGTAAAGCTCTGCATAGACGTATTTAGGGACATGTTCGACACCATGACCGTAAAGACCGAAAATCTTAGACGTGCGGCGGCAAGGGGCTTTATAAACGCTACCGATTGCGCGGACTATCTCGTTAAAAACGGACTTCCGTTCCGCGACGCGTACAAGATAACCGGAAGGCTGATAGCGTACTGCATAGATAACGCAAAGACTCTCGAAACGCTGACGATCGACGAATACAAAGAATTCTCCGACATATTCGATAACGGGGTATACGAGGCGGTCGATCTTATGAACTGTGTAAACGGAAGGAACGTCATAGGCGGTCCGGCTCCGGAAGCGGTCAAGGTCCAGCTCTCCGACTGCGAGAAATTCCTTGCCGCAAGGAATTTTTAAGACATATATTGCGATATAAATATTTTCAAGACAAAATCAAGGATAAAAGATATGAACAAAATAAAAGCAGGAATAGTCGGCGCTACCGGTTACGCGGGACTGGAGCTGATACGTATACTTTCAAATCACCCGTATGCCGAAATAGCCGCGGTCTCGTCGGTCTCATATGAAGGAAAAATGCTTTCGGAGGTATACCCGAACTTTTCGGGAATACTCGACATGACGCTTGAAAACTCTGACGCCGTGATCGAAAAGAGCGACGTTATATTTGCCTCGCTTCCGCACGGACTTTCCGAGCCTATCGGCGAGCAATGTATAGCAAAGGGCAAGCTCCTCATAGACCTCGGAGCGGATTTTCGTATGTACGACGAAAAGGCGTACAGCGAATGGTACAAGAGAGATTATTCTCATCCCGAGCTTCACAAATACGCCGTATACTGTCTCCCCGAGCTTTACAGAGATAAGATAAAAGACGCAAAGATAGTCGGCAACCCCGGCTGCTATCCGACCTCTATCGCGCTCGCCGCCGCTCCGGCGCTCAGAGCGGGACTCGTAGAGACGGACGGAATAATAATAGATTCAAAATCCGGAGTAACGGGCGCGGGAGTAAAGCCGACGCAGGGAACCCATTATCCCGATACAAACGAAGCCTTTGCGGCATATAAGGCTTGCTCGCACCGCCACACACCGGAAATAGAACAGACGCTAAGCGATATAGCCGGCAAAGCGCTCAAGGTCACCTTCGTTCCGCACCTGTTGCCCGTAAACCGCGGCATAGAGTCGGGAGTATACATGACCTTGAAGCCCGGCGTTACGGAAGAAGATATACGCAAGGTATACGAGGACGCGTATAAGAACGAAAAATTCGTGCGTCTCATGCCGAGCGGAAGCTATGCCAACATAAAGAACGTAAGAATGTCCAATTACTGCGACATCTCTCTTCACCCCGATATGAGATGCGGAAAGCTCATGGTATCCGCGGTCATAGACAATATGGTAAAGGGCGCCGCGGGTCAAGCCGTACAGAACATGAACATAAAGTTCGGTTTTGAAGAGGACGCGGGACTCAAGCTCGCTCCGCAAGCATTTTAAAAGCAATTTTAGGGTAATTATAAATATTTGATAGCAATAAAGGAGCATACGACATGCCGGATAATTTCAAAGTGGAAACGCCGGAGAGCGTAAAAAATCTTTCAAATCTCGATAAAGCCTACGTTCTCGTCCGCGCGCTTCCCTACATACAAAAGTACCGCGGCAAAACGGTAGTTATAAAATACGGCGGAAACGCCATGATAAACGAGGATCTGAAGGCGGCGGTCATATCCGATATAGTACTTCTCTCCTGCGTAGGAATAAACATAGTTCTCGTTCACGGCGGCGGACCGGAGATAAACGACATGCTGAACAAGATCGGCAAGGAATCCAAATTCGTAAACGGACTTCGCTATACCGACGAGGAAACGATAAACGTAGTACAGATGGTGCTTGCCGGAAAGGTCAACAAGGATCTCGTCAGCCACCTTCAGCAGATAGGGGGTAAGGCGGTAGGTCTGAGCGGTCTCGACGGCGGTCTGCTTCTTGCCAAGAAGCTCAGCGGAGACGGATACGATTACGGAATGGTAGGAGAGATATTGGCGGTCAACGCCGATATACTTACTGCAAACATGGATAGCGGCTTTATCCCCGTAGTCAGCACGGTAGCCGGCGGCGTTGACGGAAATCCCGTCTATAACATAAACGCGGACACGGCGGCGGCAAAGATAGCAACGGCGCTGAAGGCGACAAACCTTATACTTCTCACCGATATAGCGGGAGTTATGAAGGATCCGAGCGATCCCTCCACCTTGATACCGGCGATAAGAGTAAACGAGATAGAATCGCTCATCTCCAACGGAGTCATAAAGGGCGGAATGATACCGAAGATACGTTGTTGCGCGGACGCTCTGAAGCAAGGCGTCGGAAACGCATGTATAATAGACGGAAGAGTTCCCCACTCCATACTGCTCGAAATGCTCTCCGACGAAGGCGCGGGAACATTATTCAGTCTTTAATTAAATAAATCGACACATAATTGGATATATATTGCTTATAACGGTGATAAAAATGAATACAAACGAAGTAAAAGAGCTCGACAGCGAATATATAGCGCACACATACGGACGCCTCGATCTTGCGCCCGTATGCGGAAAGAACGCTACGCTCTATGATAACGAGGGCAAAAAATACATAGATTTCACCGCGGGTATAGGAGTGAATTCTCTCGGTATCGCAAACGACGAGATCTGCGACGCCGTATACGCGCAGATGAAGAACATTCAGCATATTTCAAACTACTACTATTCCGCTCCCACCGCCATGCTCGCAAAAGACATAGTCACGACGAGCGGCATGAAAAAGGTCATATTCCAAAACAGCGGCGGAGAAGCGAACGAAGCCGCGATAAAGGTTGCGAGAAAATACAGTTACGACAAATACGGAAAGGGACGCAGTAAGATAATAACTCTCGTAAACTCATTCCACGGAAGAACGGTAACGACGCTTTCCGCCACGGGTCAAGACGTATTCCACCGCTTTTTCTTCCCATTTACCGAAGGATTTTGTCACGTTCCCGCAAACGACCTCAACGCCCTGAAAAAAGAGCTTGACGGAACGGTATGCGCCGTGATGCTTGAGGTCGTACAAGGCGAAGGCGGAGTCAACCTGCTCGAAAAAGAGTACGTAAAGAGCGTTAAGGCTATCTGCGAGGAAAACGACATACTCCTTATAGCCGACGAGGTCCAGACGGGAATAGGACGCACGGGAAAGCTCTACGCACATTCTCATTTCGATATACTTCCCGACATATTCACGCTCGCAAAGGGTCTCGGCGGAGGTCTTCCGATCGGTTGCGCCGTGCTCGGAGAAAAATGCGCGGACGTACTCGGAAAGGGAGACCACGGCACGACGTTCGGCGGAAACCCTGCGGTATGTGCCGGCGCAAGGGTCGTTATGAAAAAAATGACGTCCGACGGATTTCTTTCCGAGGTCACCGAAAAGGGCGAATACATAAAAAAAGCCGTAGCGTCGTGGAACGCTCCTTGCGTGACCGATGTCAGAGGTCTCGGTCTTATGATAGGAATAGAGGTATCGGCGGACCACAAGGCTTTTGTCGGAAAGGCTCTCGAAAAGGGACTCATGCTCCTTACGGCAGGCAAAAACGTGATACGCATGCTTCCGCCGCTCACCATAAGCTACGGCGAGATAGACGAAGGACTTAAGATACTTAAGGACGTTCTCTTCGAAGCATAAGTCATAAAAAAACGAAAAGCGGCATACACTACGATCTGAGTATGCCGCTTTTAAAAATAGACGAAGGTCGGAAAGGAGGCTCTGCTAAAATGACGGAAAAACAAAAGGGTTCGCATACCTTTTTCTCGGGCGTTCTCGTGCTGACGATAGCCAACCTGATCACAAAGGTCGTAGGACTTATATTCAAGATCCCTCTTACGAACATGCTCGGAGACGAAGGCATGGGCTACTTCAACACCGCCTACCAGATATACACATGGCTCTATATGATCTCGACCGCGGGTCTTCCGGTAGCGCTTTCGCTCATGATATCCGAGCGTAACGCACAAAACAAGCAAAGAGAGATCGGAAAGCTATTCAAGATGACCGCCGTTTTTTTCGGCGCGGTCGGACTTATCGGTTCTCTTCTCATGCTCGTATTTTGCAAAAGCATAGCGCGATTCATTTCCGCCGATCTTTCTTACCTTTGCATACTTTCGATAGCGCCGGCTTTGTTCTTCGTATGTATATCAAGCACGGTCCGCGGTTATTTTCAGGGGCACAGAAACATGCTCCCGACCGCCGTCTCCGAGATAATAGAATCGGTCGGAAAAATGAGCATAGGTATCGCGCTCGGATATTATGCGTTAAAGCACGGATACCCGATATACAAGGTAGCCGCATACGCGATATTCGGAGTTACCGCAGGTGTGACCGCCGGCGCGTTATTTCTCGGGATCTCAGCCGTATTTTCCGGCGTCTTGCGTAAAAACGAAACACAAGTTCCGATCTCCGACGTTCCTCCTCAAAGCGCAAAGAATCTCTTCTCCTCGCTCATAAAGATCGCCGTGCCGATAATGCTCTCGTCGTCGCTGCTCAGCATGTCGTCTATGCTCGATACGCTGATAGTTATACGGCGGCTCGTGGCAACGGGACTGACGAACAGCGCAGCGGTCGCGCTTTACGGAAACTACACCGCGTATTGCGTAACGCTGTTCAATCTTCCGCCCGTGCTCATATACCCGATAGTAAACACTCTCATTCCTTCGATATCCGAAGCAAGAGCGTCAGATAACGCCGAACGCGTTCGACTGCTCATGCATAAGAGCCTAAAGCTGGCGGCGGTGATCTCGCTTCCATGCGCCTTCGGGCTTTCGGTCATGAGCGGACCTATACTGAAGCTCATATTTTCAAACAAAGCGAGCGCCGAAATGGCGGCGCCCCTGCTTTCCGTTCTCGCGCCGTCCGTACTGCTCATAGGGATAATGGCGGTAACGAACGGAGTGCTTCAAGCCTGCAAGCTTCAAAAATATTCGGTGATCTCCATGTTATTCGGCGCCGCGGTAAAGGGAGTGAGCGCATATCTTCTCGTCGGAGTCAAATTCGGAGACACACGGTTATACATGTACGCTTCTCCGATAAGCACCTTCTTATTCTACTTTACCATAACCGTTTTAAACGTATTCTTTATAGTAAAGCATACCGGACTTTCGTTTCCGACATTTTCGATATTTATGCCTCCGTTCGCCGCTTCGATATTATGCGCGCTCTCGGCGTATGCCGCAAACGGGCTTCTCGGAAGGATAATCCCGTCATCGGATATAGTAACGCTCCTCGCGATAGCGATAGCCGCCGCCGTGTACGCCGTCCTCTTACTTCTTCTCGGAGGTATAACGAAGAGCGATGTCTCGCTCGTACCGAAAGCCGAAAAGCTGATAAACAGGCTTCCGATAATAAGAAAAATGATAAAAGAAGAATAAAAAACCGAACCCGTCATACGGGTTCGGTTTTTCGCATTTTAAATTAATATCAGTCGCTTACGTATGCGAGGAGCGCAACGGTACGCGCGCGCTTTACCGCAACGGTGATCTGACGCTGGTGCTTCGCGCAAGCTCCGGTGACTCTGCGGGGCAGAATCTTGGAACGCTCGCTTATGCACTTTCTGAGTCTGGTTATATCCTTATAGTCGATATGATCGATCTTATCCGCGCAGAATATGCATACCTTCTTATGCTTTCCGCCACGGTTAGCCGCGGGACGGGCAGCTCTTACGGGAGCCGCTGCGGTCTCGGTGGCAGTTTCCTCTGCAACGTTGGACATTACTTCGTTATCCATTGTATTTAACACACTATCCCTTTGCTTTCGCTAAAAGGGACGTTCTCCTTTCGTAGTATTTACGAGCCGACGAAAGCTTCTCAGAACGGAAGATCGTCGTCGTTTGACATATCCTCGAACTGCGTATCCGCCGCAGGCGTAGACGAGAACTGAGGAGCGGGCTGGTCATAGTTATCCTGAGCGGCAAAGCCCGAGCCGCCCTGACTGTTGGAATCTACAAAGAACGCTTCGTCAACGAGAACCTCGGTGGCGTAACGCTTTGCGCCCTGCTGGTCCGTCCAGCTTCTTGACTGAATGCTTCCCGATACGCAGATAGCACTACCCTTTTTAAAATAACGGGTTATGAACTCAGCCTGATTTCTCCACGCAACGAGATTTATGAAATCCACGTTCGCATTTTGATTCTGACCCTCTGCGTTTTTGGAAAAGCGGCGATTGATAGCGATGGAAAATGATGTTACGCTGACTCCGTTCGGGGTCTGGCGCAGTTCCGGAGTTGCGGTAAGATGTCCCGCAAGCACGACCTTATTAAGATTAAGTGACGCCATTTTTCTTCCTCCTCTATCTTTTACGCTTCAACCTTGGTGACCATGTAGCGCATTATGCCTTCGGTTATACCGAAAACACGCTCCAGCTCAGCCGGGAATTCCGTCGGCGCGCTGAAGTTTACGAGAACGTAGTAGCCTTCTTTTTTGTCGTTGATCTCGTATGCAAGATGACGCTTGCCCCATTCGTTTACGCCGGTTACCTCGGCGTTCTCGGAGATGAGAGCCTTGAACTTCTCAACCAGAGACTTAACGGTAGCTTCGCCTTCGCTCATATCAACTATGAAAAGAGCTTCGTATGCGTTTACTTTTGCCATTTTTTACACCTCCCTATGGACATTGACCGACGATCTTACACCGTCGGTAAGGAGAAAACACACATCTTTTTGTGCCTTCTAACTTAATTAGTTTACCAAATCAAAAGCCGTTTGTCAATAGCTTCACAAAAAGTTTACATTCACCGTTGCTTTTCGTTTTTAAAAAACTGATAATAACCGCATTTTATCATACCGTTATACAAACGGCGCACCTTATCCGCTCTTCTTCCGTAATATCTTTCGAAGCTCTCGTCGGACGTCAAAACATATATCTGCCAACGGTCAAGCAAGGAAAACGCCTTCCCCATTTCCGAGTACAGCTTACGCACCTCGACCGGAGTCATAAGTCTTTCACCGTACGGAGGGTTGCAAACCACGCTTCCCTTCATTCCGCCGGTACCTATCTTCAGCGCGTCCTTACAGAACACTTTTATATGCTCTTCCATTCCGGCGCGTTTTACGTTCTCCGCAGCCATATGTACCATTTTCGGATCTATGTCCGAAGCGTAGGCGGTAAATCCGCCGTCTCTTTTTTTCAGATCGTCCGCTTCCTCGCGCGCCTGCTTCCACACATTCGGAGAAATATCGTAAAATTCCTCCGAAATGAAATTTCTGAACGTCCCGGGCGCGGTATTCGTCATAATCAGAGACGCCTCTATCGGTATCGTTCCGGATCCGCAGAACGGATCCCAGAACAGTACGTCCTCGCGCGGACGGGCTATCTTCGCCATAGCGGCGGCAAGAGTCTCTCTTAACGGCGCCACGCCCGCCGCCGGGCGATAACCTCTTTTATGCAGCGGCATACCGCTCGTATCTATCATTAAGGTAGCTTTATCGTTCATGATAAAGAACTCTATCTGGTATTTAACACCCTCCTCGGGAAACCATTCGATACCGTACTCCTCGGTAAGTCTCGAAGCGACCGCTTTTTTCACTATCGATTGACAATCCGGTATGCTTGTAAGAGCCGAGCGCAGAGAATGGCCTTTTACGGGAAAGGCGTCGTCCTTGCCTATCCACTCTTCCCACGGAAGAGCCTTTACTCCGTCGAAAAGCGCCGTAAACGTCGGAGTATCGAACGTACCCATACATATGAACACTCTTTCGGCACACCTCAGCCACATATTACATCTCGCGACGGCTGAAATATCTCCCGAAAACAAAACGCGCCCGTCTGTTGTCTCCAAACGCTTATATCCCAGCGCGTCTATCTCCTCGCCCACGAATTTTTCAAGACCGAAAAGGCATGTAGCAACGAACTTATACTCCATTTGTATCTATCTCCGACATTCAGAATTTTTAAGCACAAGACACTTTAACATAATAAGATCAGAACAAATAAGAATTTAAATGGATAAAGTGTAAACTTTTATTTTTATGCTTGCTTTATTAATTTTTGTCCAATAAAATAGGTATATATGAGGCTCGGCAAAGAGCATTTTGTATTTTCACTGTGCCGAAGGTTCGGCTGAAAGGTTTTATTTTTCGATGAAGGATTTTTTGAAAAAAAACTCCGAATTCTTGACTAAGCTTATCGTTCATCAATTCGGTCTTACGGTATTCGGATTTTTGCTTTACAGCGCGGCTAACGTTTCCGGAAATCGCGCGCTCGTTATCGGATTCAGTATTTTCTCCGCCGTGTTCTATCTTTTCCTTATCTACGTTCTGGCTTGGGAAACGGGCGCAAAGGACAAGATACGCATAGACGCGGGAAGACAGAAACGGGACGTTTTCAAGGGTCTGAAAGCGGACCTTATAGCTCAGATACCGAATTTTCTGATAGCCGTTCTTTCCCTTATCGGATACCTTTTCATAAACAAGAGCGCTTTAAACGAAAACGGACAGTTTTTTACTCCGGTGTGGGCAGTAAACATGCACGCAATATGTCAGCTCCTCGGATTCTATCTTAACGCCATGTATCTCGGAATATTCGATTATCTCGGCTTTATAAGCAATCCCTTCGCTCTCTTTCTGATGACGCTTCCGACGCTTCTCACCTGTGCGTTCGGGTACTATTTCGGAACCAAGGAGAAATTCGGATTATTTTCCTCCGCTCCGAGGGAAAAGTAACATTTCCGCGCGCTCAGCGCTCCGCTCGGCCGTGCCGATATATAACCTTTTCACAAAGCTATGTTCAAGCTCCGTACTGCCGCCGATCCCTTGCTCCGCTGTACGGAGCTTTGATTTTTCGCGCGGCACGAAGCTTTATTATTTCATTCGGACGATCGAAAGCGAAAAATCTTAGTGCCGACCGAAGGGTCGGCTAAGGGATCGGCTGAGCGGCATTACAAAATTTCAAAGGCACGGCGCGGACGCGCGCGCACCGATACATAATTAATAAACCAAATGGCAATGTAATCATTTATTCCGCCGCGGAATATAGTTATATAACGTAACGAAAACCGTTATATACGCTAATTAAGAAAGGCGGAATCAAAAATGAAGAGCAAGGCTGTAAAAGAAGCGTTGTTTTTTGCCGTATTTGCTTTAATATTCTTTTTTACGGTAATTATACTGTTTTATGTTTTCGGCTCGCAAAAAGCGGAGGCAACGAGACCCGCGATCGCAAACGATCTGCCTACCGCTATCATCGACGCCGGTCACGGCGGAAAAGACGGCGGTGCGGTCGGCGCCGACGGAACGCTCGAAAAGGATCTTAATCTTGAAATATCGAATATTCTGTGCGAGCTGATGCGCGTATCGGGATACAACGTCGTAATGACGCGAACAAGCGACTCTATGCTGACGACAGACGACGGACGCGGAAGCGAAAAAACGCGCGATCTTAAGCAGCGTCTCACCATCGCCTCGCGATACCCGGACGCCCTGATGATAAGTATACATTGCAATAAATTCCCGTCGGAAAAATGCAAGGGGCTTCAGGTATATCATTCAAAAGGCGAGCTTGCCGAAAAAACTGCAAAAAGCATACAGGATAGCGTCACCTCTATTCTTCAGCCGAGCAATAACAGAAAAGTAAAGCAGGCCGATTCGTCAATATATCTTTTAGACAGGGCGGTAACTCCGTCGGTGCTCATCGAATGCGGATTTTTATCAAACTCGGAAGAGTGCGCGCTTCTTAACGATAACGCTTACAGAAAAAAACTCGTACTGTCGATACTCTGCGGAATAAGCGCCGAATACGGCGAAACCGCTTAATCACGGACTTTAGACGATAAAACGAAAGGAACCGAAAAAATTGAAGACCGAAAAAACAATGTTCGTATGCACGGAATGCGGATATAAAAACGCAAAATGGTACGGAAAATGTCCGTCGTGCGGAGAATTCAATACTTTCGAAGAATGCATGCCGGAAAAGACTTCGTCATCAAAGCTATCGCCCGTTACCGACATGTTAAGAAAACACTCGTCACCGCTCGAAACGCTTGAAACCCCGGAATACATTCGCGTGGGAAGCGGAATGAGCGAATTCGACAGAGTCCTCGGCGGAGGGCTCGTAAACGGCTCCGCCGTGCTTATCTCGGGCGAGCCCGGAATAGGTAAATCGACGCTTCTTATGCAGCTCTGCGGAACGGTCGGAAACCAAGAGACCGTACTTTACGTCTCCGGCGAGGAATCCGGCTCTCAGCTGAAGCTCAGAGCGAAGCGTCTCGGAGTATCCGCAAGCGAAATGTACGTGCTGAACGAAACAAACGCCGCAAACATTCTTGCCGAGATAGACGAGATCCGCCCCGCGCTCGTAATAATAGATTCGATACAAACCGTATTCTCCGATCTTTCTCAGTCATCTCCCGGAAGCGTTACGCAGGTAAGAGAATCCTCTATGTTGTTTATAAACAAGGCAAAATCCGACGGTTTCTCTGTAATACTCGTAGGACATGTCAACAAAGAGGGCGGAATAGCCGGTCCGAAGGTGCTGGAGCACATGGTAGACGCGGTCCTTTACTTCGAAGGGGAAAAGCAGCACGCATACAGAATTATACGAGCGGTAAAGAACCGTTTCGGCTCAACGAACGAGATAGGCGTCTTTGAGATGACGGGAAAGGGACTTAAGCAAGTACCGAGCCCCTCCGAGGCTCTGCTGAGCGAACGTCCGAAGAACGTTTCGGGAAGCTGCGCGGTATGCGTAATGGAAGGCTCGCGCCCGATAATAACCGAAATCCAGGCGCTCGTCACTCCTACGGTCTATCCGTCTCCGAAAAGAGCTTCCGACGGCGTAGATTACAACAGAGTGTGCCTTCTTCTCGCGGTACTCGAAAAGCGGCTCGGACTTCATTTTTCCCAGCACGACGTATACATAAACGTGACAGGCGGTCTTTATCTTAACGAACCGGCTTCCGATCTTGCGATATGCCTTGCTCTGATATCCGGTATACTTGACAGAAGTCTGCCGGACGACTTTATAGCGATAGGCGAGATAGGTCTTTCGGGAGAATGTCGTTCCGTACCTCTTACGGAGTTACGGATAAACGAAGCAAAGCGGCTCGGATTCCACAAGATAATGGCTCCGAAGCGCGCGCTTTCCGGAATAGATACCGTACCCTCGGATAAGACGGAGATAATAGGCGTCGGAAAATTGTTCGATGCGATAAAAACGCCCGGGCTCTTCTCGCGCAAAGAAGAAAACAACGTCGGAAACGATAAAACATCGTAAAATGATCAAATTTCGTATTTTATATTGACAAAACGTCAAAACGCGGTTATAATAGTAGAAAAAAGAGTAAGGAACGAAGCGTAAAGTGTTGGCGGGACGGGGAGTTGTCCGCCGGACGAAAAGATCCGCACGGGATCTTGCGGTTTCGTTCTTGCATCCCGCTTTCATCTGCAACGAAAACAGAGTCTTGTAAAAATATACCTCTGTTTCCTCAACAGAATGTTAATGCGAGGAAACGGAGGTATTTTTGTATGAAAAACAAAGGTTCTGAAAATGTCGCGTTCGGGGCTTTCGGAAATCTGAAGGCTCTCGTATTTGCGTCGATCCTCGTCGCGATAAGCGTGACGGGAAAGCTTTTTTCGTTCAATATAGGCGAAGCGCTCAGGATAGGTTACGAGAACCTTCCCGTGATACTCTCGGGCCTTGTGTTCGGACCGGCGCTCGGGTTTACCGTCGGTATCGCTTCGGATTTATGCGGTTGTCTTGCGGTCGGATATTCGGTAAACCCGATAATAACGCTCGGTATGGGAGCACTCGGACTTACGTCCGGAATCATATCCGGTATGTTCAAATATAATTTTTCGACATTATCGATAATAGTTTCCGACGTACTTGCTCACACGTTAGGAAGCGTGATAATAAAGACTATCGGTATCGCCTTATACTACGGCGCGGAAAACGGGATACTTGCGCTCTTTGCCTCAAGAGCGATAAATTATTTGGTAATCGCGGTATTCGAAAACGCGATACTGATTCTGCTATTTACAAACGCTCACATAAAAAAGGAGTTTTTAAAATTAAGAAGATGACCTACGAAGAAGCGATAAAATATATACACTCGATCTGCTGGAAAGGCTCTGTCCCCGGACTTGAAAGAATAGAAGAGCTATGCGGAAGGCTCGGAGATCCGCAGAACGGAATGAGATTCATACACGTTACCGGGACCAACGGAAAAGGCTCCACGTGCGCGATGACCGAAAGCATACTTCGTCACGCAGGCTACAAGACCGGACTTTTCGTATCCCCTTACGTAAGATATTTTAACGAAAGAATACAAATAAACGGTATTCCCGTCTCGGGAGAGCTGCTTGCCAAGGCGACCGAAGCGGTCAAAAAGCATGCGGACGAGATGAAGGACTCTCCCACGGAATTCGAGCTTCTGAGCGCGATAGCCTTTCTTATCTTCAAATGGGAGGCATGCGACATAGTCGTGCTTGAAGTGGGAATGGGCGGAAGGCTCGATTCCACCAACATAATAAAAGACCCTATATTATCGGTGATAACCGGCGTATCGCTCGATCATACCGCTATCCTCGGAAACACACGCGAAGAGATCGCACGCGAAAAAGCGGGCATAATAAAGCCGCATCGTCCCGTGCTTTACGGCGGAAACGAAACCGAGCCCGTCGCCGACGTTATAAAAAAGAGAGCGGCGGAGCTTTCCTCCGACGTATATTTCTGCGACAAGAGCGAAACGATTATCGAAAGCGCCAACCTTAGCGGTTCGGTAATAACCCTCGGCACGCACAAAAGCATAAAGATACCGCTTCTCGGGCTTTATCAGACGGAAAACGCGTCAAGAGTACTGAGAATAATCGACGTTTTAAGAGAACTCGGACTTAACATAAGCGAGGAAGCCCTTCGAAACGGCATGGCAAATGTCCGTTGGCGCGCAAGATTCGAAAAACTGTCCGCCTCTCCGCTCGTCATCTATGACGGTTCGCACAATCCCGAAGGAATAGACGCGGCGGTAAAAACGATAAAGCATTACTTCGGAAGCGAAAAAGTCAACCTTCTCACGGGAGTCATGGCGGATAAGGATTATACGAAAATGGCAAGCGAGCTCGCTCCTCTTGCCGACACCGTATACACCGTTACTCCAGCCAATCCCCGTTCGCTCTCATCTGCGGAGCTTGCGAAGACATACCGCGTTTACGGCGCTTCCGCGGTCGACTGCGGAAAGGTCGAAAACGGATTCAAGACCGCGTCAGATGACAGTAAAAAACGCGAAAAAGCGCTCATATGCCTCGGTTCTCTTTATATGTATTCCGAGGTCTGCGACGCCGCCGGGATCGAATAAACCAAATGAAAAAAGGATCTCCTTTGCCGCATGGCAAAGGAGATCCTTTTTTCAGTATGCTATTTCGACCATGGAATGTATCTCGGTCTTCGGAACGGTAAAGCTTACTTTGCCGTCCTCGTAAACGAAATCTATCGGCTCTCCCTCGGGAACGATACGGACGGAAACGGGCTTTTCACTTAACTCGACCTCCGCTTTTATGTTGTACAAGGGAACGACGTCCTCTATGACCTCGGTACGCTCTCCTCTTATGCAGGTATGAGCGAACAACAGATGCAACACGAGACGTCTCGCTTCCTTCTGAGATGTAAGGGTCGCAACTCCGCGGTCTGGAAGTCCCTCTATTCTTACCGTTTTCTCGCTTCCCACAAGCTTTTCAAGCGCGTTATGCACGAGCTCCTTTAAGCCGAGACTTCCGAGCTTGGCGTATTCTCCGAACACGTTCCAGGATATATAAGCCGTACTACCGTTATAAACGGCGCCCACATGACGGTCATCGGGGATATCCGGAGTATGCTGGTGCGAGGAGAAATGCTCGGGAGTACGGTTAAAATACGGATACGCTCTGTATGCAAACACCTCGCTTCCCGCTTTCGGGGTAATATTCACCGAATCGGAATACATAACGTAAGGAGTTATACCGTTTACCATAACGGTATCAGCCGTCGGAACCATGTAGGAAGGCGTATATTCGCACTTTCCGCCGCAATCTACGCCGAGCTCCACGTTAAACTCGCCCTTTTCCGTATCAAGACAGGAGAAGCCGCTTACAAGTATCTTTCCTCCGTTCGAAACGTATTCCGTTATACGCTTCGCAAGAGCGTCATTCGTTTTAACGCAGTCGGGAATAACGATAAGCTTATATTTTTCAAACGGCTCATCAAGATCGATTATATCGAAGAGATACTTACATTCAAGAAGTATACGGCTCGCGCCCTTATCAGAAAGCTC
>CAZFQJ010000018.1:0-19287 GCA_964520875.1 uncultured Lachnospiraceae bacterium | reverse complement strand
TGCAAAACACGAAAATTATTCATATCTATTTGAGCCGCCTATGGCGGCATGGAGGATTATTATGAAGATATCGATACTTGACGCCGGAACGCTCGGAGACGACATAGAGCTTTCGGAAAGATTCGGAAAATTCGGAGAGGTGTCCGTGTACGGTTCCACAAAGCCCGAGCAGGTCGCCGAACGTATAGAGACTGCGGATACCGTGATAGTGAACAAGGTAAAACTCGGAGAAGATAACCTCGTAAATGCCAAAGCCTTGAAGCTCATATGCGTAGCCGCTACCGGTTACGATAATATAGATATAGCGTATTGCCGTTCGAAGGGAATAACCGTTTGTAACGTCGTCGGGTATTCCACCGATTCCGTCGCTCAGACTACGATCGCAACGGTGCTTGAGCTTACCACGCATATAAGAGAGTTCGGAGAATACGTAAGAAGCGGAGCATATACCGCTTCCGGCGTTGCAAACAAAGTGATGCCCGTTTACCGAGAGCTTGCCGGTAAGACTTGGGGCGTGATAGGTCTCGGAAATATAGGTAAAAAGGTCGCGGCGATAGCCGAGGCATTCGGTTGCCGCGTTATAGCCAATAAGCGTACTCCGGACTCAGGTTATAAATGCGTCGATCTTAAAACTCTTTGCCGTGAGTCCGACATAATATCCGTCCATACTCCTCTTACTCCCGAAACGAAAGGACTGATAGGCGCGTCCGAGATATCCGAGATGAAGGACGGCGTTATATTTTACAATGCCGCGAGAGGTGCGGTAACGGACGAAAAGGCGGTAGCCGAGGCGGTCAAAAACGGTAAGATAGGCGCTTTCGGCTGCGATGTCTATTCGCATGAGCCTATGTCGGAAAATCATCCGTATTTCGAGATAAAGGAATACGGAAACGTATGTCTTACACCGCATATGGCGTGGGGAAGCTACGAGGCGAGAAACAGATGCGTAGATGAAATGGCAAGGAATATAAGCGCGTTTTTGAACGGAGAAAAGAGAAACGTCCTGTAAAAGCTCAAATATAAAAATAGCGCCGTCGCTTTACGCGACGGCGTTGTTTTTATTCTTCTTCAGAATTAAGTCCACTTATCTCGTCCGTGTCGAGTATATCTACTCTTACGTGAAGTCCCGCAGATGTTGCGGCAGCCTTCATTACGGTTCTGATCGCCTTGGCTATCCTGCCGTGACGACCTATGACCTTTCCCATATCATCGGGAGCAACGCTCAGGCGGAGAAGAACGTCTCTTCCGGAAACGCTCTCGCTTACGCTGACCTGATCGGGTGACGTGACTATGGGCTTTACTATTTCGGTAAGTACCTCTTTAAGCTCTATCACGCTCAGACCTTCCTTGCTTTTTCGGCTTAACCGATGTTGCACTTTTTGAGAAGTGCCTTAACGGTATCGGTGGGCTGCGCGCCGTTGGCGATCCACTTGTTTGCCTTCTCGGCGTCTATCTTTACGTTTGCCGGCTCAACGTTGGGATCGTAATAACCGATCTCGTCGATGAATCTTCCGTCGCGGGGATAACGAGAATCCGCAACTACAACACGGTAAAAGGGAGCCTTCTTTGCGCCCATTCTTCTGAGTCTGATCTTAACCATTTTTATTTTCCTCCGAAAATTAATAAAATTTTTATTTCAAAACGGCATTTAGCCTTATTTTGCTTTTTGTAAGTCAGAAGGGTAACCTTCCGCGCTTGCCTCCGAAGAGCTTTCCGAGTACGCCCATGTTTCCGGACGCCATTTGCTTCATCAGCTTGTTTATCTGATCGTATTGGCTGAGCATGCGATTTATCTCTTCGACCGAGGTTCCGCTTCCCGCGGCTATACGCTTTTTTCTGGAACCGTTTATTATATTCGGCGTAAGACGTTCTTTCTTGGTCATCGAAAGTATTATGGCTTCTATTCTGTCTATCTGCTTTTCGTCTATTTTCGCGTCCTTTAACTGAGACGCCTTGATACCCGGTACCATTGCCATGAGCTGGTCTACCGAGCCCATTTTGCGGACCTGCTTTATCTGTTCCAGATAATCTTCGAGCGAGAAGGTTGATTCGCGTATCTTCTTCTCCATTTCCGCGGCTTTTTTCTGGTCGTATGCGGCTTCCGCTTTTTCTATCAGCGAGAGGACATCTCCCATTCCGAGGATACGTGACGCCATTCTTTCCGGGTGGAACGGCTCTATCGCGTCCATTTTTTCGCCTGTTCCGACGAATTTGATCGGCTTTCCGGTCACGCAGCGTATGGAGAGCGCTGCGCCTCCTCTTGTATCTCCGTCGAGCATGGTGAGTATGACGCCGGTGATATCGAGCAGATTATTGAATGTTTCCGCTACGTTTACCGACTCTTGTCCTATCATGGAGTTTACGACGAGCAGAATCTCGGTAGGAGATACCGCGTCTTTGATGTTCTTAAGCTCGTTCATCAGTATCTCGTCGATCTGCAAGCGTCCCGCGGTATCGAGGAACACCATATCGTTTCCGTTCTTTTTGGCATGCTCTACCGCCGCTTTCGCTATTTCGACGGGAGATATCTTGTCTCCGAGCGCAAATACCGGAACATCTATCTTTTCTCCGAGAGTCTTTAACTGAGCTATCGCCGCCGGACGGTAAACGTCACAGGCGACCATGAGTGGGTGCTTGCCCTGCTTTTTATACATGAGCGCGAGCTTTCCCGTATGCGTGGTCTTACCCGAACCCTGAAGACCGCACATCATTACGACCGTCGGGGGCTTTGAAGCTATCGAAAGCTTTGCGTTTGTACCGCCCATGAGAGACGTTAACTCTTCGTTTACTATCTTTACTATCTGCTGAGCGGGCATGAGGCTTTCAAGCACCTCGCTACCTACGGCGCGTTCGGTCACGGTCTTTATGAAATCGCGAACGACCTTGAAGTTTACGTCCGCTTCGAGAAGAGCGAGCTTTATCTCTCTCATCCCGGCTTTTACGTCGGCTTCCGTGAGCTTTCCTTTGTTTCGGAACTTCTTGAAGGCTTCCGTCAACTTATCTGCAAGGCTATCAAACAACTGCGTTACCGTCCTTTCGTATTTTTCAGACGAGCATATCCTTTATTTCGGATATCTTTTGTATCAACGGTCCGTTTTCTTCTTTTCCTTCCGCGAGCGCGGAAAGCTCGTCGAGCTTCGACGATATCTCCGAAAACCTACCGTAAAGACGTAATGCTTTTTCGTACCCGAGCAAGAGTGCTTCGGATTTGACTATACAGTCGCGTACTCCCTGACGGGTTATCCCGACATTCTCGGCTATTTCGGCAAGCGACTGATCTTCGTTATAATGAAGAAAAAGCACTTCCTGCTGACGCTCGTTCAAAAGCGGAGCGTATATGTCGAAAAGGCGGACAAGCTCTATTTTCATCTTATCATTTGTCCTTCTGCTACTGTAAAGCGTATCACTTTACAGATTATATCATATAAAAAGCGTTTTGTCAATACTTTTCGCAAATTTATTTTCGATAGAATAAAAACGTCCGTTGCGGAATATCATTGCTTGTAAGCGATCATATTTATTTCGGTCGGCATGGAGGATTAATATGAACGGAGAAGCGGTAATAAACAAACACAGACTGCGCGGAAGATACACGGTGCTCGCCTTGTTCTTCGGTCTGTGCTTTTCGGTGGTGATAGTAAGACTTTTCGTGCTTTCCGTGCTTTGCTATGACGATTATACCGAAAAGATGCTGGATAACATACAGTCAAAGACCGCTCTTCGCGCGGAACGCGGCGTGATCTACGACAAAAACATGAACGCGCTCGCCGTCAACGTTACTTCTTGGAGAGTGTACCTTTCTCCGATAGATATAAAAGACGAAAACGAGGCGGAGAAGATAGCGCGCGGACTTTCGGAGATACTCGGCGTAAATTACGAGACGGTGCTGAAGGGTGCGAAAAATTCGGCGACGCGAGACGTTACGGTAAAAAAGAAATCAAGCGAGAGCGAAAAGGATAAGGTCTTGGCGTTCGTGCTCGAAAACGACCTTTCGCACGCGGTGCATACGGAAGCCGGTACGTCCAGATATTATCCTTACGGATCTCTTGCGGCGCATACGCTCGGATTTATGGGAACGGATAAAGGACTTACCGGTATAGAAGCGTACTATGACGGCTATCTTTCGGGAACGGACGGGTATTACGTGACCTCAAAGAACGCCGCAGGAGAAACGCTTCCGGATTCATATGATACCTACATAGAAGCGACAGACGGCTGCTCTGTAATAACTACGATAGACGTTACGCTCCAAGCGCTTCTTGAAGCTCAGCTTGAAGCAACATATATAGATTCGAAGTGCGACGACCGAGTAACGGGTATAGTCATGGATCCCGAGACCGGCGCGATACTTGCCATGGCTACATATCCTTCGTTCGATCTGAACTTTCCTTACGTTCTTGACAGTTATTCCGTAAATTTTCTTGAGAATAGCGGACTTTTGGAAGGAAGCGACGATTATAAGTCGGCGTATAATTCCGCGCTTTACGGAATGTGGAACAATAAGGCGGTCACGGGGCTTTACGAGCCGGGATCTACCTTCAAGATAATAACTACGTCGGTGGCGCTCGAATGCGGAGTGAGCCGCGTAAGCGAGTGCTTTCATTGCTCGGGGGCTTTGAAGGTGGAGGGTTACGGGCAAGCCATACGTTGCCATAAGCGTCAGGGACACGGAACTCTTAATTTTGCCGAGGCGTTGCAAAAATCCTGCAATCCGACCATGATGACGCTGGCGGCGAGAATAGGCAATAAGCGATTTATGGAATATTTCGAAGCGTTCGGATATACCGAAAAAACGGGAATAGATCTGCCGGGCGAGTCTATGGGCATATTTCACGATAAAGAAGATTTCAATACGGTAGAGCTTGCCGTATATTCTTTCGGTCAGACCTTTAAGACTACGGCTCTGCAACAGCTGACGGCTATATCCGCCGTTGCAAACGGCGGAATGAGCGTCACGCCGCACGTCGTAAGCGAGATAAGAGACGCCGACGGTAACACCGTTTGGTCGTATTCGGCAAGTAATGAAAAGCGCATAATATCGGAAAACGTATGTAGTACGATAAGCGATATACTTGAAAAAGGCGTTTCGGGAGACGGAGGCGCAAAGAACGCGGGAGTCGCGGGGTATAAGATAGCCGCAAAGACAGGTACGTCTCAAAAAAGAGACATACGTGACGAAAACGGCAATTCTTACTTGTATGTAGGCTCTTGTGTTGCTTATGCGCCGTCGGACGATCCGGATATCGCGGTCATAATAGCGGTGGATCAACCGCATAGCAGTATATATTACGGAAGCACGGTAGCCGCTCCTTACGTCTCGGGATTTCTTTCTGGCGCGCTGCCGTATCTCGGGCATGAGCCGAGCTTTTCCTCGGAGGAGGACGCGAAGCGGAACGTGACAGTCGGATTTTATACCGATATGTCGGTAAAGGACGCAAAAAGCGAGATCGCAAAGCTCGGGATAAGCGTAGAGGTGATAGGCGACGGCGAGCGCGTGATAGCGCAGGTCCCGTTTTCGGGAAGCGTGATCTCAAGATCCGGCGGACGTGTGATCCTTTATACCGACGGAAGCGAGTCGGAGGAGGCGGAGATCCCGAACGTAGTGGGAATGACCGCAACGGACGCGATAAAAAAGCTTATAGATCTCGGATTTAACGTAAGTATAGCAGGAGTCAGCGATTACGGCAGAGGCGTTGGCGCAAAGGTCACGGCACAGTCTCAGGTAGGAGTCAAGATAAAAAAGGGCGGCGTCATAACGCTTACTCTTCGTTATCTTGACGGTACGGAATGATATTAAAATGTAAAAAAGGACGGTCTTTCGATGTATAACGTATGCGAGCTTATAAAAAATACGGATTGCGTACCGAGATACGCATTAAGTACGGAGACGGAGGTAACGGAGATAACCTCCGACAGCCGAAAGGTGATGCCCGGGTGCATGTTCGTGTGCATAAAGGGGACAAGAAACGACGGACATGACCACGTCTGCGAAGCGAGACGGCGCGGAGCTTCTGTGATAGTGTGCGAAAGCGGGTGCGCGTCAAGCGTCGGAAGCGCTACGGTACTGATGACCGAGAACGCGCGCTCCGCATATGCGAAGATATTATCGAACGCTTATAAAAGACCCGATCGCGAGCTTAAGATAATAGCGGTAACGGGAACCAACGGTAAGACTACCGTTACATCGATGATATATAATTCTCTTGTGCGAGCCGGGAAGCGTTGTGCGCTCATAGGAACTCTCGGTGCTTATTTCGGAGAAGATACGAAAAAGATAGGGACTATGACGACGCCGGATCCTGAGGATCTGTATCCGCTTCTTCGGCGTTACGCGGACGGAGGCGCGGAGTATGCGGTAATGGAAGCGTCGAGCCATGCGCTTTCTCTCGGTAAGCTGGACGGAATGAGGATATATATAGGCGCGGTCACTAACCTTACGCCCGAGCATCTTGATTTTCACGGCGATATGGAAAGCTATCGCGCGGCGAAATCAAAGCTTTTCGAGCTATGTGAAAAGGGCGTTTTCTGTATAGACGACGCTTATACCGAGAAAATGTACCGAAGCGCGGAGTGTAAGAAGGTATCGTGCTCGGTAAGAGATCCGAAATGCGATTATTTTGCGGATAAAATCCGGTACCTCGGTTCGAGCGGAGTGGAGTTCGTAATGCGTCATGCCGGAGAGGGCACTAAAGTGTTTTCCGAGATCCCCGGAAGCTTTACCGTAAGCAATGCTATGCTCGCTATATCCGTGCTTTCGGAGGCAGGACTCTCAGTAATGGCGGCTTCTTCGGGAGTGGCGCACCTTAACGGCGTTCGCGGAAGAATGGAAAAGCTTCCTCTTGATACGGATTTTTCGGTAATAATAGATTTTGCTCATACGCCGGACGCGCTTTCGAAGCTGCTTCTGAGCGTTCGAGCGTTCAGAAAGAGCGGAGAACGTATAGTTACTCTTTTCGGTTGCGGCGGAGACAGAGATCCTTCGAAAAGATCGCTTATGGGAGCGATAGCGTCAAGACTTTCGGATTTTGTCATAATCACCTCCGATAACAGTCGTTCCGAGAATACGTGCGAGATCATCGACGAGATAATGAGCGGATTCGACCGTAAATGCCCACACAAAAGGATAGACGACAGAAAACAGGCGATAATATATGCTATAAGGAACGCGATGAAGGGAGATATCATACTTCTTTGCGGAAAAGGACACGAGGAATACGAGATAGATATGAGCGGAACGCATCCGTTCTCGGAAAGAGATATAGTTTATTCCGCGCTTAACGGCGGAGGGGATACGGTATGAGCTTAAGAAGCGTTAAAAATATAGCCGCGGTATGCGGCGGAGAGATCGTTACGGGGAATCCGGATACCGAGATAAAAAAGATAGTTTCAAATCATTCTGACGTTGTCCCCGGGTGCGGATTTGTCGCTATCAAGGGAAAACGAAGAGATGGAAACGAGTTTGTCCTTGAAGCCGTAAGGAACGGTTGCGCGCTCGTTATCACGGAAGCTCCGAGCGAAAAGAATATCGGAGCCGCCGTCATAAAGGTCAAAAATATATATACGGCGATAGAAAGACTTGCCGTATTTTTCAGAGAGAGCGAGATAGACGACCTTGTCGGAGTTACGGGAAGCGTCGGAAAGACTACCGTAAGGGAGCTTATCTCGTCTGTGCTCTCGCAAAAGGAAAAGGTGCTCTCCACAAGAGATAACCGTAACAATCTGCTCGGGCTTTGTCTTACTCTGCTTGAAAACGACGGCGCAAGGACCGCGGTGTGTGAGCTCGGAATAAGCGAGAAGGGTGAGATGAGCGCTTTGTCAAGGGTTTGTGCGCCTGATATCGCGGTGATAACCAACGTGGGAAGCATGCATGCTTTGACGCTCGGCGGCGCGTCGGAGACCGCAAAGGAAAAAATGAAGATAACGGAGCATATGCGATACGGCGGAGCTCTCGTTGTAAACGCGGACGATCCGTTTCTTAGCCCTATCGCTTCGGAAAGGTATAACGTTAAGACCGTTTCCGTGCTCGGAGATGAGACGGCGGATTACCGTCTGACGGAAAAAAGGCTCGCCGATAACGGTACGGTTTTTGACGTAAAGACCGGAGACGGACGAGTTTTTTCCGGGCTTTTCGTTCCGCTTTACGGCAAGGGAGGCGTTTATGACGCCGTTATCGCGGTAGCGGTCTCCGATCTTCTCGGAAGCACCGAGGAGGAGATACGAAAGGGACTTGCTCTTTACTCTCCGTGCGGTAACAGGCAAAATTTCAAGCGTATAGGCGGAGTGACGGTTATGCTTGACTGCTATAATAGCGGTCCGGAATCTCTTTTTGAAGCTTTTGAGGTCTTTGAGTCGGTGTGCGCTCTTGAAGGGAGAAGGGACAAGATACTTCTTCTCGGAAGTATGCTGGAGCTTGGAGAGAAAAGCGAGGAATATCACCTGATCGCGGGAAAAAGAGCAGCGGATATTGCCCCGAAGCTGCTTATAACTTACGGAAGCGAAGCCGAAGATATAGCGAAGGGTGCGATAATGAGTGGAATGAAGTCGGAAAACGTATATTCGTTTTACGAGGGCGAGGAGGAAACGCTCGGTAAGCTCCTTTCCGGAGCGATCTGCGAAAAGAACGCCGTTCTCATCAAAGGAAGCCGCAAGCTTAAGTTAGAGCGGTTTGAAAAGTATATCGAGCTTCGCAAAAAATACGAAGGAGATACCGAAAAATGAAGCCCGAGACGCTATATGTTATCGTTTTTGCCGTAACGTTGGTCTTTACGGCATGTATACTTTATATCCTTATCCCGCTTCTGAAAAGGCTGAAGGCGGGGCAGAAGATACTTGGTATAGGACCGGAGTGGCATAAGAAAAAAGAGGGAACGCCGACCATGGGCGGTATCTCTTTCGTTGTGACCGTGACAATTACTACGGTAGCGGCTTCCTTTTTGCTCGGCGAGAATATCGCTATAACGGTAGTTTGGGCGCTATATGCCGCGGCTTGCGGTCTTATAGGCTTTACGGACGATCTTAAAAAGATAAAAATGAAACGCAACGAAGGGCTTACCGCATTTCAAAAGTTTGCTCTTCAGCTCATCGCCGCCGCGGTGTTCGTCATTGTTCTGCGAAGATACGGAATAATAGATACGAAGGTATACCTTCCTATTTTCGGCGGATATCTTGATCTCGGCTTGTGGTATTATATATTTGCCTTGCTTTTTCTTACGGGATTTGAAAATTCGGTAAACCTTACCGACGGTCTTGACGGACTGTGTGCCGGGGTTACTGCTACGGTGATGATCTTCTCTTCCGCCTTCGCTCTGAAGAACGAAGATACTTTCGCTTCGGTCATCTCGTTTGCGATCATCGGAGGCTGCGTCGGATTTCTTATATTCAATATCCACCCGGCAAGGGTGTTCATGGGAGATACCGGCTCGCTCTTCCTCGGCGCGGCGGTTTCGGGAGCAATGCTTGCGACGGGAGATCCGATATTGTTGTTTTTTATCGGAATTATATACGTTATCGAAGCGGCGTCTGTGATTATACAGGTTCTTTATTTTAAGTTGACGGGAAAAAGGTTATTCCTTATGGCGCCGTTTCATCATCATCTTGAGAAAAAGGGTATGAGCGAAAACGCAATAAATCTATTGTTTATCGCGATCACCGCCGTTATCGGCGTTTTGTGTTATTATCTTTGGTAGATCTCGGAGGGGAAAATGAAGTCTGAAGGGCGTAAAAGACTAAAAAAGAAGGTGCGGCTCGGCGGAGCCTTTTCGGGAATAGATCCGATAATGCCGATAATAATACTTCTTTTGCTCGGTTTCGGCTCCGTTATGGTATTCAGCGCGAGCTTTCCTTATGCACAGAAAGCGCACGGAGACGGGTATTATTATGTAAAAAGACAGATATTTTGGGCGGTTCTGGGACTTTTCGGAATGAGCGTGTGCGCGTATCTTCCGCCGTCGTTCCATAAAAAATATACCGCGAGGTTTGGATTTGCGGCGGCTCTTCTGTGTCTTGTTCTTGTACTGTTCTCGGGTTCGTCAGTAAAGCGTTGGCTCCAGATAGGCTTTTTACGTTTTCAGCCGTCGGAGCTTATGAAGCCTATGCTCGTGCTCGTACTTTCCGCATATATGGAAAAGGTTCAGCCGTACATACGAAGGAACGGTATATCGGGTCGCGGACTTTTGGGTACGAGGATAACGAACGGCAAAGCGTTTCGGCGTGCGTCTCTTTACGGAACCTTCATACCGGTAGGTATAGTGATAGCGGTTTGCGGACTCATAATGCTCGAAAATCATTTTTCGGGTACGCTCATAACCTTTGCGATAGGCGCGGCGGTCATATTTTCCGGCGGCGCTATGATAAGGTGGTTTGCGGGGGCGGGCGTTTTGGCGGTCGGAGCCGTATGCGCGGTGCTTTTCGGAACGGACTACGCAAGCGAAAGAGTGGATATATGGCTCCACCCGGAAAACTTCTCGGTGCGAGACGAAACTTGGCAGATAACTCAGGGGCTTATAGCGATAGGATCCGGCGGAGTATTCGGCAGAGGACTCGGAAACGGACTTCAAAAGCAGTTATATGTTTCGGCTCCGCATAACGATTTTATATTTTCGATAGTTTGCGAGGAGCTGGGACTTGTGGGCGCGGCAGTCGTTATAGGTCTGTTCTTTGCTTTTGTCATACGGGGCTTCGGTATAGCCGGCAGGGCAGACAGTATATTTGCTTCGCTTACGGCGATCGGAATAAGCTTTCATGTCGGAATACAGGCGTTCTTGAATATAGGCGTGGTGAGCGGAACTATACCGAATACGGGAGTGACGCTTCCGTTTTTCAGCTACGGAGGCTCTGCGCTCGTTGTGCTCTTATGCGAGGCGGGAATACTTCTGTCGGTATCTAAAAAAGAAATACGAAAAGGAACGGAAAAATGAAGATAATAGTTACGGGAGGCGGAACGGGAGGACATATAAATCCCGCGATAGCGATAGCGGACGCGCTGAAGGAGACGGACAGAGAATGCGACATACTTTTCGTAGGTACTCCGAACGGTATGGAAAACCGTCTCGTAAGCGAGGCGGGATATCCGATATGGCATATAGACGTAGAGGGGATAAGGCGGAGCTTTACCGTAAAGAACGTATCGGCTCTGATAAAGGCGGTAAGAGCCGTAGGCAAAGCAAAGAAGATCATAGAAAAATTCCGTCCCGACGCTGCAATCGGGACGGGCGGATATGTTTGTTATCCGATAATAAAGGCATGCTCGGAAATGGGGATATATACGGCGCTTCACGAATCGAACGCCGTTCCGGGACTTGCCGTGCGAGTGCTCAAAAACAGGACCGACAGGATATTCGTTAATTTTCCCGAATGTGCCGACAGGCTTTTCGTTCCCGAAAAAACGCTCAGGTGCGGAAATCCTCTGCGTAAGGGACTTGAACGAGGAAAACGCGAGGCTCTGCGGGAAAAATACGGAGTGACGGGCAAATACCGTTACGTTATACTCAGCTTCGGAGGAAGTCTCGGTGCGAGAGCGCTGAACCTCGGAGCGCTTGATATCATGGAGCGTCTGTCATCTAAACGTAAGGATATATTGCATGTCCACGCCTGCGGTCATGGCGGTCAAAAGGAGTTCTTCGAAAGGTTCTTTGCGCTCGGGCTTGATAAATGCGAAAATATACGGGCAAGCGAGTATATAAGCGATATGCCCGAATGGATGAATATAGCGGACGTCGTAGTCAGCCGTTCCGGCGCCATGACGCTTTCCGAGATAGCGTCAGCAGGGCGCGCGTCCGTTCTTATTCCGTCTCCGAACGTCGTCGACGATCATCAGTATAAGAACGCAAGGGCGTTTTCCGACGCGGGAGCGGCATATCTCGTTACCGAGGAAAGCGACGATATGTCAAGACTTTCCGAGATAGTGGAGACGGTGCTCTGCGACAGAGCGGCGCGGCTTCGTATGGAGGATAAAGCGCGCGGCTTCGATATTCCGAACGCCGGGAAAACGATAGCAAAAGAGCTTATCAAAGGGATAAATGATAAAAAGCGGAGATAAGCGGCGGTCAGTCGCTTCGGTATTCCGAGGGAGAGACCCCGAACCGCTTTTTGAATGCTCTTGAAAAGGTGAATACGTCTTGATATCCGACCGATGCTGCGGTGACCGTGACGCTGTACCCGTATTCGGTCAGTAGCTTTGCCGCGCGTTCCATTCGCAGTTCCGAAAGGTGCTCAGCCACGGTTTTTTTCATGTTTTTTCGAAATATCATCGAGAAATACGAGCGGTTAAGATGAAGCCTTGCGGCGATCTCCGCTACGCTTATTCCGTTACAGTATTCCGCCTCCATTATGTCAAGCGCGGGCTTTATGTAATGAGAATATTCTTCGTCGTGGCTATGCTCGTTCTGTCTTGCAAAGCTTATTATGTTCCAAACAGCGGAGCACAGAAGCTCCTCGTACCCTTCGGTACCGCTGCTTGAATCGGGGGCGCTCAGACATTGCTCAAATGTACGCATAAGCGACGGCGCGTATATGACGTCGGAGGTTGTGAGCAGAGAAGGAAGCCGGATCCCGGCGAAAAATCCTATCCAGATATATTTCCACGGGTCGGTTTCGTCCGCCTCATAATAAGTTATCTCATACGGTCTTATTACGAAAATATCGTTTTTCTTTACGGCGGTCCGTCCGCGCGGAGTGACGAACGTACCTTTTCCGGATATAACAAAATGCAAAAGCCAATAGCTCCTTGAAGCGGGTCCGAAAAAGTTTTTTTTGTCGCAGTTTTCCGCTCCGCAGAGTATAGGATTTATATCGCCGAATCCCTTGTTTATCACGAGTTTATCGAATGTTTTCGGTTCATGCTCCATTTTCCCGTCTCCTTTTTTCAATAACGTCGTTTACTTAATTTGTATTATATCATAATATCCGACAAAATGCAATTGAAAAATAAAAAAACTTTTGCTATAATGAAGATACGGTATTTAACTTGACCGAAAAACAAAAAATAAAAAAGAGGTAATGCAAATGGGAAAGATAACCTTTATGGGTGCCGGAAGCACCGTGTTTGCGAAAAACGTTCTCGGTGATACAATGCTCACTCCCGCGCTTCGTGACTTTGAGATAGCTCTCTATGATATCGACGCGGAGCGTCTTGAGGAATCGTACATAATGGTAACGCTCCTCAATAAGAACATTAACGAGAACAGAGCTAAGATAAGTAAACATCTCGGCGTGGAAAACAGAAAAGAAGCTCTCAGAGGAGCGGATTTCGTAGTCAACGCCATACAGGTAGGTCTCTACGAGCCTTGTACCGTTACGGACTTTGAGATACCGAAAAAGTACGGTCTCCGTCAGACGATAGGCGATACTCTCGGTATAGGCGGAATATTCCGCGCTCTTCGCACGATCCCAGTTCTTGCGGATTTCGCAAAGGATATGGAGGAGGTCTGTCCCGACGCATACTTCCTTAATTACACCAACCCCATGGCTATGCTCGCCGGATTTATGCAGAGATATACCGGAGTAAAGACCATAGGTCTCTGCCATAGCGTTCAGGTATGCTCCAGAGATATTCTTAAAGGGCTTGATATCCCGTTCGTAGAGCCCATACGCGAAAAGATCGCGGGTATAAACCATATGGCATGGCTCCTTGAACTTCAGAGCGGAGACGGCACGGATCTTTATCCGGAGATAAGAAAGCGCGCGATCGCCGAGCTTGAAAAGATGCCGAATTCCGAGTGTAAGGACCTTGTGCGTTATGAATACATCAGACGTCTCGGTTACTACTGCACCGAATCGAGCGAGCACAATTCCGAATATAACAATCTCTTCATCAAGTCCAAGTACCCCGAGCTTATAGATCGCTATAACATTCCGCTTGACGAATATCCGCGCCGTTGTGTAAACCAGATAAACCGCTGGAAGAACGCAAAGGAAGAATACATTAAGGGTAACGTAACCCATACCCGTACACGCGAGTATGCTTCGGGAATAATGGAAGCGATAGTTACGGACGTTCCGTATAAGATAGGCGGAAACGTTATAAATAACGGTCTTATCACAAACCTTCCTCGTGAAGCGTGCGTAGAGGTACCGTGTCTCGTTAACCGTTTCGGTATACAACCCACCTACGTCGGAGCGCTTCCCGTACAATGCGCGGCGATGAATATGACGAACATAAACGTTCAGCTGCTTACGATCGAAGCGGCGGTCACGAGAAAGAAGGACGCCATATATCAGGCGGCTATGCTTGATCCGCATACCTCTTCCGAGCTTTCGATAGATGATATAGTAAGCCTTTGCGACGACCTTATCGAGGCGCACGGCTCGTATCTTCCCGAGTATCACTGATAAATCGGTCAAAAAAATATCGGCAATCATCGATTGCCGATATTTTTTTGTATTTACTTTTTTTCCGTTTCCGGCTCGTCAACTTCATTTGCCGGTACGGCTTTTGATAATCCTACGGCTTCGTTTACGGCTACCGAGAACGCTATGCCCTGACCCGCGGTCTTGAGTCCGGCGTCCTTGTATATGGCATGGAGGACTTTATCCTTTATCTCCGAAGGAACGAGCAGTATGACAAGATCCTTTTCGGGCTGGATAGTTATCTTGAAAAAGGATTCGGCTTCCTTGTTAGCCGTGCCTCTGGCGTGAATCACTGTTCCGCCGCCCGCGCCCGCTTCCTTTGCCGCGCTCATAACGCTTCCCGAAAATCCCGCGTTTACGACGCATATTATCATTTCGTATGCAGTATTCATGCTTGTTTTTCCTCCTTTACGGTCATTCGGTTATTGCTGAGAAATCCGAAGATCGAAACTCCGATCACGCTTGAAAGCGAAACGGTCCAAGCAATTCCTTTGCCGCCCTTTATCGTGTTGAATTTTTCCTGTATCAGCGAAAGAGCCTTCGGGATCATATCCTCTCTTATCACGCTGAATATAACGGCTTTTTCCGAGCCGGCGATCCCGAGATAATCGAGCATTGCCGCGTCCGCCGTTCCCTGACCCATAGCGACCGTTTGCATATTTACGTCAAACGACTGTATGAGATCCACGTAGAAATCGGCTTTGTTTCTGTTTACCACTGTTATGAGAAGCTCAAGCTTGTTTTGCTTTATGTTATGCTTTTGCTCCGACTTTTCCTGCTTAGGTGTGCCGCGGAGCAGCTTTTTAGATACTTTTTCGGACATTTGATCGGCTCTCCTTTCAGTTGAAGTAAATGATCTGCTCGTCGTCGGAGTCGATGATACGTCTCATCACTATCCTCTGACGGACCTTAGCCGCCGTTACCGCTCTGAATCCGAGCGCCTGTATCGTTATAAGAGGGGTCATGGCGACCATGGCGACTACGCCGAACGCAAGGCTGAGTACTTCCGATTCTCCGCTGACAACGGAGCAGACTCCTATCGCCAGTGGCAGTATGAAGCTTGATGTGAGCGGTCCGCTCGCGACTCCGCCCGAGTCGAACGCTATCGCCGTGTACATTTTCGGTACGAAGAAGGAAAGACCGAGCGATATAAGGTATCCGGGTATGAGATAGTAGAGTATGGAGAATCCGAAGATGATCCTTATCATGGAAAGTCCTATCGAAACTCCGACGCCGATCGAAAGCGCAAGAAGCATAGATCTTTTCGATACAGTTCCGCCGGTGATCTCTTCTACCTGCTTGTTAAGCACCTGCACCGCAGGCTCGGCAAGCACGACGACCATTCCGATAACGAATCCGAATATTACGGTCATTATCCTGTTTTCTGCCAGCTCCGCTCCGAGCTTAAATCCTATCGGCATAAAGCCTACGGCAACGGTTGTAAGGAACATAACGAGTCCGACGAATGTGAAGGCTATTCCGATCACTATGCGGATCATATGCTTTTTCGGAAGCTTAAGCACGGTAAGCTGGAGTATGACGAAGAATCCGACGATAAGCGCGAGCGCCAGCGCGACCTCCTTACAGGTGTCTGCGATCTTGATCAAAAGATTTATTCCGAGGTTTGCGTCTATCGAATAATCGGGAAGCTGATATGTAAGATCTCCGCTTGAAGCGAGAGAAAGGAACATGACGGCTATCATAGGTCCGATCGAGCAGAGCGCTATGAGACCGAAGCTGTTCTCGCTTGCGTCCGCGCCGCCTATCGTGGTAGCGATACCGACGCCGAGCGCCATTATGAACGGAACGGTTATGGGACCTGTCGTTACTCCGCCGGAGTCAAACGCGAGCGGAAGAAAGTCCGCCTTGCCGCTTTGTATCATAAGAGCGCAGAGAGCAAAGAGAACGGTGTAGAAGAACATGAGGATCATCGCGAGGTTTTTCTTGTAGACTATCTTCAGCACCGATATAAAAAGGAATATACCGACTCCGATACCGACGGTCACTATGAGCAGAGTTCCGTTCATCACCGCGCTTACCTGAGAAGCGAGGACCGAAAGGTCGGGCTCGGCTACCGTTATCAGTACTCCCATAAGGAAACAGACCGAAAGCAGTATCTTAAGATTTCTTGTCTTGGTAAGACCGGAGCCTACGTGCTCTCCCATGGGAGTCATGGCAAGATCGGCGCCGAGATTGAAGAGTCCTATGCCGAGTATCAAGAATAGCGCCGATACGGAAAATACTATCATTTCCCGAGTCGAAAAATCAACGAGCGGCGTAAATGAAACGAGCAGGACTATAAGTGTTACGGGAAGCACGGATATAAAGGCTTCCTTCAGCTTTAACCATAGCGCATTTTGCATGAATATCCCTCCGAATATAATTACAAGTGATTAAAGTACATCATTGTAATTGTATCATCGGCGAACACGAATTTCAATAAGATTTTGTAAACAAAAAGCACACATACGATATTTTTTAGCAACTAAAAGGGTATTGACAAATCGCACGGCAGGTAGTATAATAATTCTGTGATATTTTTAGCAAAACGGCGTGCGGTTTTTAGATACGTCGGATTTTGTTAGTTTCTGCGGAGGAGAAAGAAATGGTAAATGTACCGGAAATATTCGGAAGTATGGTCTTTAACGATCAGGTCATGAGAGAGCGGCTTCCGAAAGAGGTGTACAAGTCGCTTACCAAGACTATGGCGACCGGTAGAACGATAGACGCGTCTATCGCGGATTGTGTTGCCAATGCAATGAAGGATTGGGCGATAGAAAAAGGAGCAACTCACTATACGCATTGGTTCCAACCTCTTACGGGCGTTGCCGCCGAGAAGCACGAGGCGTTCATATCTCCGTTCGGAAGTTGTAAGGTGATAATGGAGTTTTCCGGTAAAGAGCTGATCAAGGGCGAGCCGGACGCTTCGTCTTTTCCCTCGGGAGGACTGCGCGCCACATTTGAGGCGAGAGGTTATACCGCGTGGGACCCCGCTTCGTATGCGTTCGTAAAGGACGGTTCTTTGTATATCCCCACGGCGTTCTGCTCTTACACGGGAGAGGCGCTCGATACGAAAACGCCGCTTCTTCGTTCCATGGACGCGGTGAGCGAGCAGACGCTCCGTATACTCAGACTTTTCGGAGATACGACTTCGAAGAGGGTCTGCAGCACGGTTGGTGCGGAGCAGGAATACTTCCTTATCGATAAGGAAGCGTATAAGAAGCGTAAGGACCTGATATATACCGGAAGGACTCTTTTCGGCGCTCCCGCTCAGAAGGGGCAGGAAATGGAGGACCACTATTTCGGTACGCTCAAAACGAGAGTCAGCGCATATATGCATGATCTTGATAAGTCTCTTTGGGAGCTCGGCGTTATTGCAAAGACGAAGCATAACGAAACGGCACCCGCTCAGCACGAGCTCGCGCCTTTGTTCGTTACGACCAACCTTGCGGTCGATCAGAATGTCCTTGTAATGGAATATATGAAAAAGACCGCGGAA
This sequence comes from uncultured Lachnospiraceae bacterium, assembly GCA_964520875.1. Lineage (GTDB taxonomy): Bacteria > Bacillota > Clostridia > Oscillospirales > CAG-272 > SIG673. Next base: position 1,442 of record CAZFQJ010000018.1, on the reverse strand, counting down.
AAGTACGGTCTGGTCTGTTTGCTCCACGAAAAGCCGTTTGAGGGAATAAACGGCTCGGGTAAGCACAATAACTGGTCGCTTTCCACCGATACGGGTAAAAACCTGATGAATCCGGGTGAGACGCCGGCGGAGAACGCGCAGTTCCTCTTGGTCCTTGCCGCCGTTGTGAGAGTGGTGGACGAATATGCGGACCTTCTCAGACTTTCCGTAGCCTCAGCCGGTAACGATCACCGTCTCGGAGCAGCCGAAGCGCCGCCGGCAATAGTGTCCATGTTTATCGGGGACGAGCTTGAGGCGATAGTCGAATCCATAGTAGACGGAACGGCGTATAAAAAATCGAAGGGCGACGTTATGAACCTCGGAGTTCCTTCGCTTCCGACGTTTGCAAAGGATAACACGGACAGAAACAGAACCTCGCCGTTCGCTTTTACCGGAAATAAATTCGAATTCAGAATGCTCGGCTCGTCGCAGAATATCGCGCTTCCGAACACGGTGCTTAATTCCGCCGTCGCGGAGGTGTTCAGAGAGTTTGCCGATAAGCTTGAAAAGGCGAAGAACTTCGATTCCGCGGTAAAAGCGATAATAAAGGATACCCTTACGGCACATAAGAGGGTAATATTCAACGGTAACGGTTATTCAACGGAATGGGAGAAGGAAGCGGCAAAGCGCGGACTTCCGAACATGAAGAAGAGCGTCGAAGCTTTTGCCTGCTTTACCGCCGATAAGAACGTAAAAATGTTCGAATCGGTCGGAGTCATGAGCAGAGTAGAGCTTGAATCGAGAGAGGAGATACTCTTCGAAAGCTACGCAAAGACCGTGAATATAGAGGCGCGCACCATGATAGACATGGCAAGGCGCGAATACATACCGGCGGTTATATCGTATATCTCCGAGGTCGCAGGCTCGGCAAAGCTCAAACGCGAGGTAACGGGAGAAGCTTCCGTTTCGGTCGAGAAGTCTATCATAGAGAAGCTTTCGTCGCTTAATTTGGCGGCGTATGAGACGGTAGAAGCGCTTGAAAAGGAAACGGCGTCTGCCGCGGCGTTAAAGGGCGCAAGAGAGAAAGCAGAGGCTTATTGCTACAAGGTCATTCCGCTTATGGAGACCTTGCGCGAAAAGGTCGACGGAGCGGAAAGGATCACCGCGGCGTCAAGCTGGCCCGTGCCTTCCTACGGCGATATGACTTATTATGTAGATTAAAAAAGGACAGGCTATGTCACGCAAAAAGTGACGTGGCCTGTTTTTTTGATACGCATTTGTGAGTTTTGTATAAAATATGAAACAAAAATATACGATTCGTTGACAAAAGTGTTTTTACGTGGTATAATATAGGTGTAAGCAGTTAAATCGCAATGCGAAAGGAGAAAAGATATGAAAACGAAAATTCAAAAACATTTTTCAAAGCTCGTATCCCTGTTCTTAGTAAGCATAATGCTTTTAAG
>CAZFQJ010000017.1:0-19466 GCA_964520875.1 uncultured Lachnospiraceae bacterium | reverse complement strand
CGAAAGAACATAGCGATAGTCTCGCAGGAGATATTCATATTCAGAGGAACGATAGCCGACAACATACGCTACGCGCGCCCGGACGCGACCATGGAAGAGGTCATAGAAGCCGCGCGTGCCGCGAACGCTCACGACTTCATACTGAACCTTCCCGAGGGTTACGAAACGCTCGTCGGAATAGGAAGCCGTTCGCTTTCCGGAGGAGAACGTCAGCGTATATCTATCGCAAGAGCATTGCTTCTCCGTCCCTCTCTGCTCATTTTGGACGAAGCTACGGCGGCTATGGATACCGAGACCGAACGTCTCATAAGCGAAGCGGTGGACAAGCTGGTAGAGGGCAAGACCACCATAAGCATAGCGCACAGGCTTTCGACGCTTAAGAACTGCAATTATCTCATGGCTATCGAAAACGGAGAGATAGCCGAAATGGGAACGGCGGAAGAGCTTCTCGAAAAGAAGGGCGTTTACTACAAGCTGTACACGCTTCAAAACGAACAGATGAAAAAAGTCATAGAAGGTCGCTGAGCGCGCAAAAAAAGAAAGGCGGTAAAACCTTATGAACGAAAACAATAAACAAAACGAACTTTTGTCGGAAGACGGCGAAGATATATTCCTTAAGAGAAAATCTCTCGATCTTACCCCCGAAAACGCGGTGTTTTCAAGATCCGCGGGAGATCTCGTATCCCTTGAAATAATAAACGAGGACGGAGAAAAGGAGTTTTTCGAAAGAGTCGTGGTAATTCGCTCGTTCCCGATAACAGATCCCGACGCTTTCATCTCCATTCGCACTCCTGATTCAAAGGAAGGCGAAAAAGGATTTGAGATCGGACTTATAGAAAACCTGAACATATTCCCGAAAGAAACGGTAGAGCTTTTGTCTGAGGAGCTTCAAAGGCGTTATTTCACGCCCGCGATAACCAAGATACTAAGCGTAAAGGAAAAGCTCGGTCACATATATTGGGACGTTGAAACGGATTCCGGAAGATTCAGCTTCGTAGTGCGCGGCGCGGGCGCAAACATACGTACACTTGAAGACGGCAGAGTACTCATATTCGACATAGAGGGAAGCTGCTTCAAGATAAGCGATCCCGATAAGCTCGATAAAGCAAGCTTTAAAAAGATAGAGATCTATCTCTGATTTTTAAGCTTCAAACATTTGTACAGTTGCCTTACGGCAACGGAACAGGAGACTGTTATGAAACTGATGTACGATCTTCCCGCAAAGGATCTCGAAGCATTTAACGGTTCTAAGACCGACGGGGAAAAAATGATGTACTGTCTCCCCTACGATATAGAGGACACGAGCTTTGTGCGCGGCTACATGGTATTCACGGACAAGGCGATATACAAGATACTGAGCGGAAACCTACTTTTCAGATATACCTACGACAATATGCATGATTTCGTTACCGAAAACATGTTCGGAAGCGTCGGATTCTACGCAAAACGCGGAGACGACACCGTACTTCTCTGCCGTTTCATCTCCGGCAAGAACCTTCCGCGATACAGCGTTGCCGCAAGCGGTTGCGAAGCGCTTGCCGACGCCGCGCGAAACGCTTCAAAAGCGCCGGAGCCTCTCACCTCAAACGAACCCGAGCGTTATTGTCCGAAATGCGGAAGACCTTATCTGCTCCATACGAAGATATGCCCGTTCTGCCGAAACGGAAAGCAGATATACAAAAAGCTATGGAACATGACGCGCGGACTTCATCTGATGATGCTGGTACCGCTCATAACCGCGGTAGTATCCATGGTCCTGCGCTTCATACTTCCGTTCGTGCAAAAGACCGCGATAAACCAATACATTCTTAACGATGACCGAGCGAACGATTATCTGTTGCATTTCGGAGTCATAATAGGCGCGATAGTCATGCTCGACGTATTCCAGCGAGCCTTGAACGTTTTCCAGGGCAGGATAGCCGTCATATCGGGAAACCGCTTCACACGGACTCTGAGAGCGCTCCTGTTTGAAAAGATAGAGACTCTTTCCATGAACAGTATATCGGCAAAGACGACGGGAGACCTCATGGGACGCATAAACAACGACGTAAACGTCGTTCAGAATTTCATAACCAACCTGCTCCCGACCTACTTCGGTCAGCTCTTCTCCTTCATACTCGCCCTAATATTGCTTCTATGGCTAAATCCCATAATGTGTCTTTTCGTATTCATACCTCTGCCGATAGCGATATACGCGATAGCAAAGTTCCGAGCGAACATGCAGAGGCGGCACGTACATTCCTGGCTTCTCGGTCAAAAGACCAATCACCTGCTCCAGGACGTCCTTAACGGCGTGCGCGTGGTAAAGAGCTACGGTAACGAGCAGAAAGCGGTAGCCGACTTCGAAAAGACGACGGAAAATCAGGCAAAAGTCGACGAATCCAACGGCAAATTGTTCGACACGGTGTTCCCCATACTCGGATTCGTAGTGAAATTCGGAAGCTATCTGATACTCCTGTACGGTAACATACTCCTTTTCAACGGCGGTATGGACGTCGGTACATTGAACCAATTCAACAGCTACACGAGCATAATATACGAGCCTCTCATGCAGATAACGCAGATACCGAGGAACATTTCGAACTTCGCCACATCTCTTTCGAAGATATTTGAGATACTTGAGGAAGAACCGGACGTTCGCGACGCCGCATTCCCTCAGAATCCGAAGATACACGGCGACGTTGAGATCAAAAATGTTACCTTCGGTTACGAATCCTACGCGCCGGTGCTGAAAAACATAAACCTCAGCGTAAAGGCGGGAGAAATGGTCGGACTCGTCGGACATTCCGGTTGCGGAAAGACTACCCTCATAAACCTGATAATGCGTCTGTACGAGGTAAATTCCGGTTCGATAGAGATAGACGGAACGGACATAAAGAACATCTCTCAGAACGCCTTAAGGACGCAGATAGGCGTAGTGCTTCAGGAAACCCATCTCTTTTCCGGCTCGATACGCGATAATATCCGTTACAGTAAGCCGCATGCGACGAACGCCGAGGTCATAGCGGCGGCAAAGGCGGCGAACGCTCACGATTTCATAATCGACCTCCCCGAGGGCTACAACACCATGGTAGGCGAAAAGGGATTTTCGCTTTCCGGGGGCGAGCGTCAGCGTATAGCGATAGCGCGAGCGCTCATACACGACCCGAAGATACTCATACTCGACGAAGCCACCGCGGCTCTGGATACGGAGACGGAAAAGCTCATTCAGGACGCCATAAACCGATTGGCGGTCGGCAGGACGACGTTTGCGATAGCGCACAGACTCTCCACTCTTCGTAACGCGGACAAGATACTCGTACTGGATCACGGAAACGTAGTCGAATACGGAACTCACAAAGAATTGCTCGACAAGCGAGGCTACTATTTTAAGCTCGTCATGGCGCAAAAAAAGGCGGCTGACGACGGCCGCGAGCTTGACGACTGAAAGCAAAATACCGACGGATAATTTTCCGCCGGTATTTTTTACGTTATATTTTTTCACTGTACTTTCCCGGAGAAACTCCGCAGATACGCTTGAATTGGCGTATAAAATGATAAGGACTTGCGTATCCCGTCATTTCGGAAACGCGTCCGACGGTATATTTTTTTTGCAAAAGCAACTGCTTTGCGTGCTCTATACGGACATTTTGAAGATCCTTCTGCGGAGATATACCGAATATACGCCTATAAAGTTCATGGAAGCGCGACGGACTGAGCGATACCCGTTCCGCCATTCTTTCGACGCTCCAATCTTCGCTGTACGACATCATTATCTCGCCTCTCAGCTCTCTGAATTCTCTGTAAGCCTCTATCTCCGTTTCCGAGCTGTCCTCGGACATGGCGCGCCTTATCCTCGCAAAAAGCTCCTCCGCAAGCGCCGAGGTTATATTCAAATATCCCACTCGCTTTTTGAGCACCTCTATCTCTATCTCGGAAACGATCTCGGATATAAATTCGCTCTCGCGAAGCGTATACGGCGTTCCGAGCTTTATCTCCGCGATCTTTGCAAGCCGTTCCACATCTCCCGTAGCGTGGAACCAATCGTGTATTATATCCCCTTCCGGAGACGAGAGCGCTCTTATACTGTGCGTGTCATACAAGACAAATGTTCCCGCTTCATATCTTTTACCTTCTATGTACGCGGAAGTGAGGAAGTGAACAAAAACGTACTCGTCTCCGCAGTTCTGTTTAAGCGAAAAGCCCTTATGCTCTCTCCACCTGCCTGCCGCACGCGTAATACTTACCATAAAAACACGCCCCTTCGTTATACGACTATATGTATTTTAACACACATCGTAGAAAATGTCAATATTTGAGTAGCAAATATCATTTACAAACGGGGCTTATAATGGTAGAATTGCTTTGTAAAAGCGGGGTATACCCCTAAAAACACACAAAAAACAGAAAGGCAAGGTAAACAAAATGTCAATACCGAGAAACGAATATCCGCGTCCCCAGCTCGTTCGTAAAGATTGGCTCTGTCTCAACGGAGAATGGGAGTTTCTTATAGATACCGAGGCTTCGGGTCTTGAAAAGGGATTTGCTAACGGAGGAGAATTTCCGCTTAGGATTAACGTTCCCTTCTGCCCCGAGAGCAAGTTATCGGGAATATGCCATACGGACTTTATGGATGCGGTCTGGTATCGCAGAGCTTTGACGGTTCCCGCCGAATGGAAGGGAAAGCGTATAATGCTCCACATAGGCGCGGCGGATTACGAGACGCACGTATTTATCGGCGGCAAGGAGGCGGGAACGCACCTCGGCGGATACACGCCGTTCGCCTTCGACATAACCGATCTTCTGACCGACGGAGAAAACACGCTCACCGTATATTGTAAAGACGATACACGTTCGAAAAAGCAGCCTTCGGGAAAGCAGTCCGAAAGATTCGCCTCTTACGGTTGCTTCTACACCCGTACCACGGGTATATGGCAGACGGTATGGCTCGAACCCGTTTCGGAGACTCGCATACACTCCGTAAATTACATTTCGAACATAACCGAGCCTTCCGTAAGCGTTTCGCTCAAGCTTGACGGCGATTGCTTCGGAAAGACGGTAAAGGTCAAAACTTCCTACGAAGGAAGGGCGACCGGAGAAGCGGCAGCGGTATGCGCCGGAAACACGGTAAGCCTCAATATTCCGCTTTCCGAAAAGCATCTTTGGGAAGCGGGCAACGGCAAACTCTACGACGTTACCGTCACCGTATCCGACGAAAAGGGCGTCTGCGACGAAGTAAGCTCGTATTTCGGACTCCGCGAGGTCGGACTTGACAAAAAGGCTTTCCGACTCAACGGTAAAAAGCTCTTCGGAAGGTGGGTACTCGATCAGGGATTCTATCCCGACGGTATCTATACCGCTCCGACCGACGACGACCTTAAAAACGATATCCTTTATTCATTACAGCTCGGCTTCAACGGCGCCCGTCTGCACGAAAAGATATTCGAACCGCGTTTCCTTTACTGGGCGGATAAGCTCGGATATCTTGTATGGGACGAATATCCGAACTGGGGGCTTGACGACAATTCCTCCGACAGTATAAAAGCCGTTCTTCCCGAATGGCTCGATGAGATCGAACGCGATCAGGCTCACCCCTCGATCATCGGCTGGTGTCCGTATAACGAGACATGGGATTCGGTAAACAATCCTTACGTAAAGCTCGTATACCTTGCCACAAAGTCCGCGGATCCTACTCGTCCCTGTATAGACACGAGCGGAAACTACCACACAATAACCGATATCTTCGACGTACACGACTACGAGCAGGACCCCGAGAAATTCAAGGATTATTATAACGACATAGAGCACGGAAACGTGCATGACCAGGTATACCGTTCTCACGAGGGAAATAAGAAGCAGGTATATCGCGGCGAGCCGGTATTCGTAAGTGAATACGGCGGAACGCGTTGGTCGGACGCCGAGGGCTGGGGATACGGAAACGGTCCGAAGACCAAGGAAGAATTTCTTGCGCGCTACAAGGGACTTACCGAGACTCTTCTTTTCAACGAGAACATTATGGGATTCTGCTACACTCAGCTATACGATGTAGAACAGGAGCAGAACGGTCTTATGACTTACGACAGAAAATTCAAATTCGATCCCGAGATATTCCGTAAGATCAACACTCAAAAGGCTAAGATCGAAGACTAATTCCGTTCTTTTTGGTGTTTAGTTGATATTTTCAGCAATATTTCCGTCATTATTTGCGTAAATGCAAGCAAAACCAGACTCAAAGCGAACGCGCCGCAAGCAACGTATTCGTAAGGGATCAAGATCGAACAAAGAAACCCGTTCAGAGCCGAAAAAGCGAGCGTAAGCGCAGTACCCTCACGCGAAAGCAGGACACAGATGACGAAAAGCGCAAACAGACACAAAAAGAACAAGTTCAGTTTCAGCATATAATAAAGCCTCCTTTGCTTTCCGAGATTATCGGTCGGTAACGGAGGCTTTATTCATTATTCATTTATTCTATCATCATCTGTTAACATAATTTACGTTTATAACGTCATCTATCTTTATGCTTCCGTCCGAGGTCTTTACCAGCGTAAATAGCTGCGAACGTTCCGTAGTATCATCAATATCGTTTCTGAACAAGCCGTCGTTACGGTATATGCGATAGGATATCACATAATACATGGATTCGTCATTTTCATCGATCTTAAGATCATGCTTTGAGATATAGACGCCGAATACCTTCTGCTGAGGAAACGCTTCGTATCTCTCGTGATCCTTAAAGTACTCTTCGGTAAACATGGAATTCAGCTTTTCATGGTTTCCGCTCCGCAGAGTCTCAACATACTCCGCCATAAATTCAAGACCCTTACCGCCGACCTGAAAATAACTGTGCTCATCGACGCTGCGGCCGCTATTCCCCTCGATATAGAATATCTCGCCCTTAAGCTCAAGATATTCCTGCACCGTATTTATATCCGTCTCCCAATCGGGCTTATACAGATATATTGTCGGTCCTTGTTTATCGTTATCGACCTGAAGCCATTCGTCGGGAATATACCTACTGTCATCACCGTCGGAATTATCGTATAACCAACGTATCATAAAGAACGCCGCCACCGCTATGGCGGCTATAAGCATAACTATCAGAAGCTTCGGATCCGCGTTTCTTTTAAAAAACGCCGCACCTTCGCCGCCGATATCCGCTAAATCCGCATTATCCGGTTCGGTATCTTCAAATCCGGTATTTTTCTCCGCTTCTTCCGTATCACCTATATCAAAAAAGCCTTTATTTTTCGGCACATCGGTTTCCGCCTTTCATATTTTTTATGTTCGATAATATTACAAAAAAATACATTTTATCGTAATTTCGCGGCAGTTTTGCCGACACCATATAATTATATATCAAAAAAATGTATATTCAAGTATGTATTTTTAAATTTTTACTTGACAAAAGCGCTAAAAAACAGTATAATCTATAATGACAGGCAGAGGAAGCGGATTTTTATGCCTTTTTCTTTTGAACAAAGAAGCGCGTTTCGCTTCCACCCAAAGATCGGAGCTCCGCAAGGATCGCCGATCGCGCAAATAGGTAATTTCCATGAAAAACAAAATAATAACCGAAAAACCCGCCAAGGTAAACGATTTAAAGGAGTTAGTAGAACAGGGCGCAAACGATTACGGAGATATTCCGCACTATTACTATAAAGAGAACGGAACGTTAGTCCCCTACACACGAAATCAGATACGCACGGCGGTAAACGAGATCGGAACGGCTTTCGACACGCTCGGCATAATGGGCGAGAACATCGCCATAATAGGAGATACTCACCCCTACTACATGCCCACGTATTACGCCGCCGCCAACGGCGGAGGAGCCGCGGTTCCGCTCGACAAAGAGCTTGACGACGCGGCAATAGCCGGCTTTGCGAATATCGCAAAGGTCGCAGCGATCGTGTACACGGAAAGCTTCAACAAGCGTATGCCGGAGATAGCTAAGCTTCTCGAAACGGCAAAATATTTTATTCCGCTCTCCCCGGACGCGGAATGTATGCCGTCAAATGATTATATTCCGATGTCGGAGATACTCGAACGCGGAAGGAACGCCATAAGCGAAGGAAACAGGAAGTTCTTAGACTTCACACCCGACAGAGAAAAAATGGCGGCTCTTCTTTTCACCTCCGGCACGACCGGAACGAGCAAGGGCGTCATGCTCAGTCATAAAAATCTCGCCACCGCGGCAAACGCATGCGTAGATTGCATGAGCTTCGACCCGAGCAATATATTCGTTTCCGTGCTCCCGATGAATCATTCGTATGAAACGACCACAGAGCATCTCGGAATGTATCTTCTCGGTTGCACCACATATATAAACGACAGTATAAAGAACGTCGTTCGTAACTTCAACCGTTACAAGCCCAACGCCCTCATACTTGTTCCGCTCTATGTGGAGACCATGCACAAAAAGATCTGGAAGGAGATCGACAAGAAGGGCATTCGCAAAAAAGTAGAGTTCGCCATGAAAATGAGCAACGCTCTGCGTAAGATCGGAATAGACCTCAGAGGCAAACTCTTCAAGGACATACTCGACGCCTTCGGCGGAAACCTTAAGACGATAGTATGCGGAGGCGCGCCTCTCTCCAAAAAGCTCATAGAGGACTTCGACGCCTTCGGTATAGAGATCCTTGAGGGCTTCGGCATAACCGAATGTTCTCCGCTCGTCGCCGTAAACAGGACCGGCAAACGTAAGTTCGGCTCGGTAGGTCCGGCGGTGATCGATTGCGAGGTCAAGATAGACAAAGCAGAAAACGAAACGACCGGCGAGATACTCGTAAAGGGCGGAAACGTCATGCTCGGATATCTCGACAATCCCGAGGCGACCGCGGAGGTATTTACGGAAGACGGTTGGTTCAGGACCGGCGACATCGGTTATATAGACAAAGACGGTTACGTATATATAACCGGACGCAAAAAGAACCTCATAATCCTCTCAAACGGAAAGAACATCTTCCCGGAGGAGATAGAGGAACACCTTTCTCATAACGAGATAATAGCTGAAAGCGTCGTTATAGGACGCAAAAACGACCTCGGAGAGCCGGTCATAAGCGCGGTAGTTTATCCGAATCAAGAGCTTTGCGAAGGCAAGACCAAGGAAGAGATATTCGACATGGTGAAGGCGGCGGTCGAAAGCACCAACAAGCAGCTTCCGACGTTCAAGCACATACAGAACATAGAAGTTCGCGAGACGGAATTTGAAAAGACCACCACAAGAAAAATAAAACGTTTTCTTGTAAAATAATAAAAACAAATACCCAAGTGGCTGAAAGGAATTTTGATCATGTTTGATAAGGTAAAAGATATCCTCGTGGAGGAGCTTCAGGTAAATGAGTCCGATATAACGCTCGAATCCGAGCTTGTAAACGATCTCGGTATAAACTCTCTTGAGCTTGCGGATCTCATAATGGTCTGCGAGGAGAAGTTCGACATAGAGATAAAGGACGACGAGATACGCAAGTTCCTCACCGTCGGAGATATAGTAAATTATCTCAGCGCCGCGACCGAATAATAAACATTACCATATAACGCTCATTATGCCTGCCGTTTTTACGGCGGGCATGTGTTCTTTTGAGAATAATTCGACAATTACCGTGACTTTTTGACGCAGCTTTCTTATTTAGTGCTAAATACAACATATTATTCGACACAAAATGTCTTAAAATATTATTTTCGGAAAGTGTGCACATATGAAATTTATATTATTTTCCGCAATCTTCATAGCAATATTCTTTATTTCGGACAAGCTGATAGAACCCAAGCTCACGAGCGTGTATTGCAAAAATATCTTAAGCGACCCGCGAAATATAAATTCCGAGCTTCCGTCAAAGCTTCTTAAAGCAAGTATACCGAGCGGCAGAATTTTCCGTTCGCTCTCTCTTCCCATTCCCGGAAAAGAGGGAGAAGAGATCAACATCGGAACGGCGGTGGTAAACCGCTCCGGCGTCTATATACTGTGCCAGATACACGGAAGCGGAGTTCTCGAAAATCCTCCGAGCGATAGCTGGAAGCATCTGAATCGCGGAAAATGCACGGAATTCGAAAACCCGTTCAAGATGCAAAAGGACGCGCGCGATCTGATAGAATTCTACGCAAAGAGTAACGGAATGACAGACGTTAAGGCTCATTCGATAGTAATGTATACCGATCCAACGTTAAGATTCACTCATCAAATAAGCCGTCTGGTAATAAACGCCGACGACATAACCTCAAAAATGGCGACGCTCGACAGATACGGAAAGCTTTCCTCATCGCGAGTAAGAGAAGTTTGCAAGCTGCTCCGCGACGTAGACAGCGGCGTCATAACATATTAAAAATAAAAAGGAAAACATAAAAATGACAGGATTCTCCGAAAAAACATTAAAGCTCTGTAAAGAAGCCGACGAGGCTCTCGCTCCCATATATGCGGAAATAGACCGCACGGCAATGATAAACACGGAACGCGTAATGAAAGCGTTCCGAGATAACCGCGTTTCCGACACACATTTCGCCGCTTCGACGGGATACGGCTACGACGATCCCGGACGCGCGGTCACGGAAAAGATATTCGCGCAGGTATTCGGAAAAGAAGCCGCGCTCGTAAGACATACCATAGTAAACGGCACACAAGCCCTGACGATAGGTCTCTTCGGACTTCTCCGCCCGGGAGATACACTGCTTTCGGTTACCGGAAAGCCCTACGACACGCTCGAAGAGGTGATAGGCCTTAGTGGAAAGAACGGTTCCGGCTCGCTTGCCGACTTCGGAATAAAATACCGTCAATGCGAGATAGGCGAAAGCTTTGCGGATATGCTCGACGACACGGTAAAAGTAGTCTATCTGCAGCGTTCGCGCGGATACGGTCAGCGCCCTGCGCTCTCTCCTGCCGAGATATCCGAGATCACCCGTTTCGTACACGCAAATTCAAACGCTTACGTCATGGTCGATAACTGTTACGGAGAGTTTACCTGCACGGAAGAGCCGGAAGCGGATCTGATCGTCGGATCGCTCATAAAGAACCCGGGCGGCGGTATAGCTCTTACCGGCGGATATCTTGCCGGAAGCGAAAAAGCAATAGAGCTCGCTTCGTACAGAATGACCTCTCCAGGAGTCGGCGGAGAAGTAGGCTGCACGCTCGGTCAAACGAGAAATATGCTCCTCGGATTTTGGCTCGCGCCGCATACGGTCGCTCAAGCAATGAAAACGGCGGCGTTTTCGGCTTACGTATTCGAAAAATCCGGATTCGACGTTTCTCCGAAATACGACGAAAAGCGTTATGACCTTATCCAGACCGTAACTCTCCACGAGCCGTCAAAGCTCGAAGCCTTCTGCCGAGCGATACAGTACTCTTCTCCCGTTGATTCCTTCGTCACCCCCGAGCCTTGGGCAATGCCCGGTTATTCCGATCAGGTGATAATGGCAGCTGGAACGTTCACGGGCGGCTCTACGATAGAGCTTTCGGCGGACGCCCCGATGCGTGAGCCTTATACGGCATTCATGCAGGGAGCGCTGACGTTCGAAAGCGGAAAGCTTTCCATTCTCAAAGCCTTAGAGGACGTAACAAAGGACGCATAAATACAAAAACGCCGATCATTCGATCGGCGTTTTTATGTATCTTATTATTCTCCGAGGGTCTCGGTGACATTAACGGTCACTTCTTTATCGTAACAGGTAAATATCTCGTCAACCGTCTCCTTATCGCACTTAGGCGTAAAGAGGCTTACTATCGGAACGAGTATAAGTCCTCCGACCATAGCGAAAACTCCGGAATAGAGCGGGTTTTTGAATATCAGACCGAAAGCGCCGCCAAGCGAGGTACCGGTAAACATAAGCACGAGCTGGAATATCTCTATTCCGCAACCGAACGCAAAGCTCACCCAACAAGCCGCGCGAGTCACGCGCTTACTGTAAAGACCGTACATGAACGGAGCTATGAACGAACCCGCAAGCGCACCCCATGAAACGCCCATCATCTGAGCGATAAACGTAAATCCGGGGTTGGCGTCCTTGACTATCGCTATGACCGCCGATATTATGACAAAGAACACGACAAATACGCGAAGCACGAAAAGCTCGCTCTTCTGCGTGACCTTCTCGGCATTTCTCTTTTTACGCAGAGGACTGATGACGTCAAGCGTAAGCGTAGAGGACGAGGTGAGCACGAGAGACGAGAGCGTCGACATAGACGCCGCAAGGACGAGAATGATAACTATTCCGATTATGATATCGGGAAGCGTGGAAAGTATCGTCGGAACTATCGCGTCGAAATTGTTGAAGGTGTTATCGGGATCGGTTATGTAGAGCCTGCCGAAGCCTCCGATAAAATAGCAACCGCCGGCGACTATTATCGCAAAGATAGTGGATATTATAGTACCCTTCTTGACCGCGTCCTCGTTCTTTATGGAATAGAATTTACCGACCATTTGAGGAAGTCCCCAAGTACCGAGCGATGTAAGAAGAACCACCACAAGGAGATAGAAGGGCTGAGCGCCGAAGAACGAGGTGAACGCGCCCGCCTGACCTGCGCTTTCCGGATAAGGAGAAGCTATATTCGAAAGGTTCTTTATCGCCTCGCTAAGCCCGCCGTTGTTAACGAGCACGGCTGCTATGACCGCTATGATACCGCCGAGCATTATTATGCCCTGAATAAAATCGTTTATCGCTGTCGCCATATATCCGCCGAACAAAACGTACACGCAGGTAAGAAGCGCCATAACGACTATGCATATCCAGTAAGGAAGTCCGAAGGCTATGTCGAAGAGGCTCGAAAGACCGTTATAGAGCGAAGCGGTATATGGAATAAGGAACACGAATACTATGAACGAAGCCGCGACCTTAAGCGCTTCCGAGCCGTAACGCTTTGAAAAGAAATCAGGCATGGTCTTGCTCGATATATGCTGAGTCATGAGACGAGTTCTGCGGCCGAGCACCACCCACGCAAGAAGCGAGCCTATAAATGCGTTTCCGAGTCCTATCCATGTGGAAGCAAGTCCGAAGTTCCAGCCGAACTGTCCGGCATATCCTACGAATATGACCGCCGAAAAATACGATGTTCCGTATGCGAACGCCGTAAGCCAAGGACCCACGTTACGTCCTCCGAGAACGAAACCGTTTACCGAATTTGCGTGACGGCGGCAGTATACTCCTATGCCTATCATGGTGGCAAAGAACGCCACGAGAAGGACCGCCGTTATCGCTATTGCTGATGTTGCCATTTTCAGATCACCCTTTCTTTAATGAAGATTTTTTCGGAAGGAACGGGCAAATGGCAATAAAAAAGCCGTCCTCCGTGATGAACAGAGGACGGAAAATATTTCCGCGGTACCACCTCAATTTATCGTCCCCTTACGGAAGACGACCTCTACAAGCACTGCCTTTTCGGATAATGCTCTGTCGCGATAACGGGCGAACCCGGTAGAGACCTAATATCTTACGATCTCGGTCCACGGCTCGCGAAATGTATTCGCAAAAGCTCAGCTTACCGTCTTTCACCGACCGACGGCTCTCTGAAAGCTTACCCTTTTACTACTTGTTCTCGGTCATCGCCTTTACGCATATTTTATCACTATTTTTTTCATTTGTCAATAGGTTAAAGAAAATTTTTTATCTTTTTTCACTCTAAAAAATGCCGCGGGAATGTAAAAAAGAGGAACAGATATCCTCTGCTCCTCTTTTTGTGCGTTTAAGCTTATACTGTCCGAAGGATCAGTCGACCGTCCAATCCTTGATATCGGTCCATGTGTACTGATAAGGTCCGTCGGAAAGCAGTCTGCATACGACCGCTATCTTATAATCCTTACCGACATTGGTAGACTTTATGTAAAGTCTCTGGAAGCCCTGACGTGAATACTCACCCATTCCGGTTCCGTTACCGGTCTGAGTTACAAGTCCGGTCTCTTTAAGGTAGTTAGCCTGACCGTAACCGAATTCGTACTCAAGGTCGCTTCCGTCGGGAGTTACCACGGTAACGCTGAGGCTCTTTCCGTCTATCGTTATGACGGCGGACTTCTTGTCGTCGGCGAGTCTTATCTCGGCGTTTCTGGTATGTGCCATCCAATATATGGTGTTGCCATCGTTCTTAAGTGCCAACTCGTCCTGGATTATGACCGTGGTACGGTTATCCGTAACGTACATTCCGCGCTCTCCGTACTTTGCATCGGGGTACGCGACGCCCATATCGATGACCGCGAGCGCGGACGTCTTTCCGGACTCAAATCTCGTCATATCGGATACGACGTTAAGGTACTGGTCGTAGTTCTTATACTGTTGTCCGTCCTTACCTGTACGTACCTCAGCCTGAGCCTTACCGTTAGTTATGAACGTGGTATCAACCTTCATCGGGTTGATGATCAAGGTATTATGTCCTTCCGCCTTCATACGGTAGAACCAATAACGATAAGGATTCGTAAAGTACGTGACCCTGTTTCCGTTGTATGCGACGAGGTTGTATTCATCGGCTCCGAGGTCGACGAAGAATCTCGTTCCGCCGTACTCAAGTATGAAGTTACCTATATCGAGCTGACCGTGCGAAGCGTTGTTATCTCCGCCGTGCAGTCCGCAGTAAAGCGTATTATCACCCCACTCGGAACGGAACACTGCTACATCTATTCCGTGGTATACGTAATCGAGCGGAAGCGTTATCTCGGCGTCGGATACCGCCGGATCATACCACATCATATCCCAGAATGTAGGAGATCCGTACTCTTTTACCATTCTGTTGTATCTTATATTACCTATCGCGTCGTCGCCTGTCCTTGCCGCAAACCAGAAGAAGAGCGAGGTATCCGCGAGTCCGGGTTTAGCTCCGTCTCCTGCGTCATGGTAGCCCCAGATACCGTATTTTTCGGTACCGAGAGCGTTTATGTAGTAGAAGGATTCACGGAAGCCGGGTGCGTCGACCATTCCTTCGCAGTTTCCGGTAGCGGAATCAAGAGAAGCTAAGAGGATTATGGTATAAGTGGTACCGTAAGACCAGTAACCGGGTCCTTCGGGGTAACCTCCGTCGGTCGCGTAGCTCTCTTCAAGCGAATAATGGAATGAGTAAAGTACGCAATCGAGCAGGTATTCGGAATAAGTGCTGAAGAACTCCTTGGTCTCCTCGTTATAGCCCGCATTTGCGAAAGCAAGCGCCATAGCGAGTATACCGCCGTTACAGACCGCACTCCAGTTGTTCGTCCAGTTAGGACGATCGAATTCAAACTTCTTATATCTTGTATTAACAGTACCTATATTGTAGGGGAAAACCGAGTTACTTCCGGTATAACCGTTGTAAGCGTCTTTGCCCTCTGCGGCAAGCTGCTCGTTGTACGCGGCAAGGTTATCGGGATCGTTCCACCACTTCGCAACTCCGCCGGTTCCGAGAGCCGCGCCGAAGCCACATTCGATAACTCCGTCCTCAAGCTTTCTGAGCTGATCGGCGTCGAAAGCGTCATAGCACCAGTCATAACCGATCGAATAAGAGTACATAAGCTCTCCACAGTCGAGGAAGTGTTCGGGGTGCCAGCTCTGGACTCCGGTCACGGGGTCCTTAAATCTTGTGATCGTGGCGTACATTATGTCGTACACCTTATCGGCATAGTCCTTGTCGCCTGTCATTTTGTAAAGGAAGGAAAAATTTACAAGTCTGTCTTTAACTTCACGGGAAACAACGAGCAAACGGTAACCGTCCGTAAGATCCCATTTCGGCATAGCGTCGGTGTAATCAGCGGACTCTTTACCGTACGACTTTTCGAAGTTTTTAAACCATACGGAATACTGAGGATCGGTATCCTTTAACTTCTTAAGTCTGTCGAAATCGCTCTGAGAAAGAATGAGACGGGTATGGGTATCGTCGGGATAGAGCGAATTCATATCGGAAATAAGCTCTTCGCCGGTTCTTTCGCAGTACGCTATCTTTTCGATAAGCGCATATATCTTATTGTAATCGTCGGTACTGTCGTATATATCCTTCTTATCGGAAAGAATGACAAGACCCATTTTATCATAGAAAAGCTCATATCCGAAGATCTCGGCGCACTTTTCCATAGGTATCATTATGTAACTGCCGGAGACCACGGGCTTCGTGCTTATGGTCTGACCGGGAGCCATACCGAGCGAGGTTCCTATGACCTGGATATTCGACTCGGGAGTGAACTCATAAGAGTTACCGTTATATTTAAATGATACTTTTTCCGCACTCGCAACGAGATCGGTAGCTCCTCTGTGCTCCGCAACTACGGCTACGGGTATGTAAGCGGTCTTGGAATCCGCGGTAACGGCTACCGTGGAATCGGTCTCGCTCAGCACGTAACGAAGCTGGTCGTAGAGATACGCGGTAGAATCCTCGTAGAAGCAGAGAGAGCTCGCAAGCTCGTTATAAGTGTAAGTTACCTTCTTGTAGTTATCCTTAAAGCCGGTCATGACCTTAAGAGTTCCGGTCTTATTGAACTTACCGTAGAAGGAGTCGACCATTATCTCGGCGCTTACCGATCCGGAAAGAGAGCCCGCGTCGAATATTATCGAGCTTACGGAGTCAAATCCGATAGGCGTAGAGGTTCCGGCGTCAAGCTCGGAGAAGGGGATCTTGTATTCGTGCCAGCCGGGATGTACCGTAATGGTCTCCTGGTAGCAGTCCTTCTCGCTCGTGGAAGCGTTATCGCTGACGAGCTTGAAAACGAACTTTACGTCCTTTGAAGATTTATTGTTCATCCAGACGCTTATCTCTTTGTAAGAGCTGAGGTCGGTCTTGGAAAGCTTGAACTCAACGGTCTTTTTAGAACCGAGGTTCCAGCTTCCGGCGTTGGACGAGATCTTTACGTCGTCCGTCTTTACCGAGAGACCCGCGTCCGTTATATTCGCGGTATTTGTAAAATCGACCAACACCTCGCCGCCGGTCTTAAGTGTGTTCTTTACGCCGTCATCGTCGTCCTCATGTCTCTTACAGGAGAAGATCATGGTACAACAACCGAGCAGGGTCGCAAGTACAAGCAACATGGATATTGCCTTTTTCAAAAAAATCATTCCTTTCTTTGCGGAGATTGCAACTTGTAAAGAGTATATCATATTTCTTAAAAAAATGCAATCGCTAAATTGTAACATAATTATTAATCTTGCAAAAAAACAGTTTATTTTGACCACGATAATTAGGTCAAAACGCAGAATTTGTTAAAGTGCACAAAAAAGCGTTTTCTGATTTGTGGGATATGCCCAAGCGTTTTTAAGGACAAAATAAAAAGTATCGCAGTTGTAAAATTATTAACATTCTGTTCAACCATTTTGAGATGAAATATAATATAATTTAACATGAGTGACGGTATACGCGGAGGGTATGTCCGCGCGCCGTCTGAGCAAATACATAAGCAATAATAAAAAAGGAGAGCTAAAACCAAATGAAAATCAATCGCATGGTAAAAGCAGTAGCCTTGATTTTGGCACTCACTATGCTGCCCTTCTGGATGTTCGGCTGCGGCGGCGTGAGCGGCAAGGTAAAGGATCGACTCGCAGATGTCATCGTAGGCAACAAGAGCCTTAACGATAAGTACGAAAGTACGGTGAAGTTTACGGAGGAGATCGACGCCGAAGCCAAAACGGCTTACGACACCTGTGTAGACGGCGCGTGGTCAAATGACACGATCACGGGCGGCGAAAGCGTAAAGATCCACCATTACAAGAATATATACAAGATGACGCTTGCTTGGGCGACCAAGGGCTCGGCATATTATCACAAGAGCTCCGTTCTTTCCACGATAAAGGAAGCTCTTAAGCACGGATACGAGCTTCTCTACGGCGAATCTACGATGTTTTCCAATGAATCAAAAATCACCGTATTCGAAAAGACCGAGACCGCGGATTACCTCGTAAGGACGCTTCTCATACTTTCCGACGCCGGAAAGCTCAGCAAGAAGACCTGCGCGACCTACCTTGAGGTAGTGGACGCGAAGTTCACCGCTCCCCGCGGCGACGCAGTAGATCTTGTGCGCACCTCTTACATATGCCTTGCTTCCGCCGCTATCCAGAAGGATAACGAAAAGGTAGCGATGATCATAAAGGATTATCTTCCCGCCGCGATACGCGTAGTATCGGAAGGCGACGGACTTTACGCGGACGGCTCCTACAAGGCATACGACGACGTAGCCTCCACCGGCTCTTACGGAGTATTCGCTTTCTCTACTCTTGTTGAGATAGCTGCCGCGGTAAACGGAACAAAATCCGATTTCGCCTCAGAGCTTAACGTAAAAGAATTCCTTTACAGTTGGGCGGTAAATTCGATAATCCCCACCCTCCAGAACGGCGTTCCCGCCGCGGGAACCACCGGTTCGTACCTCGGCGAAGCAGATCACCTCGGCGGAATGGCAGTTTCCGCGCTCCTCAACCTTGCCGATATGCTCGGCGGAGAGAAGGCGGCTTACATCAAGTCGGTAGTCAAGGGATATAGCGAATCCGAATCGGCAAGCTTCGTTTCCTATCTTACTCCCAACGGCGCATGCGAATATCAGGCGATAGTAAAGAGCAAGAAGATCACCGCGGTAAAGGTAAGCGGTTCTCATAGCTTTGCCGAAAACGACAAGCTCGTCGTAAACGGAAGCGGATTCGGCGTAGCTCTCTCGCTCTCCTCGTTCCGTTCCGCAAAGTACGAAACCAAGCCCATATACATGACCGTATTGGAAGAAGCATACGGAGCGGTAAACGGAAGCGGTTGGTATAGCGGCGACGGAATGCTCACCGTATATTCCGACAGTTACATCTTAAACGAGAACTACTGGAAATACGTAAACATGCAGAGACTTCCCGGAATAACGACCGACGCAAGAACGAGAACGAAGGTAAATAGCGCGACGTTCAGCGGCGTTACCAACAATGCGGGCTTTGCGATACTCGGAAACTACGCGGTCTCCGCAAACGACTTTATAAACAACAATAACGAGCTTGCTTCCGACCTCAGAGCAAAGAAGTCGATATTCATATTCGATAACGAGATCGTAGCGCTCGGAGCGGGAATAAACAACACGACCGCGGACACCGGAGTCACCGGAACGGACATTCACACTATCGAAACGATAGTCGAAAACATCTTCTACAACAACAGTAACCTTCTTATGTCCAGCACAAGCGAAACGGACGATATCCTCCTCTCCTACAACAAAGAGATAGACATAAACAAGGATTGCATCTGGGCTATGAGATACGGCGGAATCTACATTCCTTCCGCAAAGAACGACGCGCTCAAGGCTAAGCTCGTAAACACCGACGGCGGAAACTTCGTTGAGATATGGCTCGACCACGGTTCTCTTCCCACGGACGCTTCTTACGAATACGCGATCCTTCCCTCCTCCACGACCAACATGAACCAGTTCTTTGAGTATGTAAAGAACCCCGGTTACACGGTACTTTCCAACACCACCGACATTCAGGCGGTAAAGGACATCTCCTCTGGAGCGGTCGGATACACCTTCTGGAATGCCGGCGAGATAAACGGTATCAAGACAGATTTTGCCTGCAACGTACTTACAAAGACCGAAGGCGAC
>CAZFQJ010000016.1:0-19822 GCA_964520875.1 uncultured Lachnospiraceae bacterium | reverse complement strand
CCCCGATAAAATATGCGACAGCGTTTCCGACGCTATACTTGACGAGCTTCTTAAGCAGGATCCCATGTCAAGAGTCGCTTGCGAGACCACTACAACTACCGGCGTGGTCAGTATAATGGGAGAGATAACGACAAAAGCGAAGGTCGACTATCAGAGCATAGTCAGACGCACGGTGTGCGAGATAGGCTATGATAACGCCGAATACGGCTTTGACGGCAACACATGCTCCGTCATGAACCTTATACATACCCAATCTCCCGATATAGCCATGGGCGTCGATAAGGCGCTTGAAGCCAAAGAAGGAGAGATGAACGACGGTCTTGACAACGGCGCGGGAGACCAGGGCATGATGTTCGGTTATGCCTGTAACGATACGCCCGAGCTTATGCCGCTTCCGATATCTCTCGCTCATAAGCTCGCAAAGAGACTTACCGAAGTAAGAAAGAACGGTATTCTTCCGTATCTCCGTCCGGACGGAAAGACGCAGGTAACCGTCCTTTACGAGAACGGTGTTCCGAGCGCGGTGGATACCGTCGTTGTATCGTCTCAACATTCAGATAAGGTATCTATGGATAAGCTCAGAGCCGATATAATAGAAAACGTTATAAAGCCGATAATACCCGCAGAGCTTTGCGGTGGCGATATGAAGATATTCGTAAACCCGACGGGAAGATTCGTCATAGGCGGTCCTATGGGAGATTCCGGACTTACGGGAAGAAAGATAATAGTCGATACTTACGGCGGTTGGGCTCGTCACGGCGGCGGAGCGTTTTCCGGCAAAGACCCGACGAAGGTCGACAGGACCGCGGCGTATGCGGCAAGATATATCGCGAAGAACATAGTCAAAGCGGGACTTGCGGATAAATGTGAGGTGGAGATAGCGTATGCTATCGGAGTCGCAAAGCCCGTTTCCGTCATGATCGAAACGTTCGGTACGGGAAAGGTCGACGAGGAGAAGCTCTCTGAAAAGGTATGCGAGTTTTTCGACCTTCGTCCCTCGGCTATAATAAAGAACTTCGATCTTCGCCGTCCCATATACGGCAAGCTTGCTTCTTACGGTCATATGGGAAGAGAGGATCTTGACGCTCCGTGGGAAAGAACCGAACTTGCCGATAAGCTTGCAAAAGCCTTCGCGCTTTGATATGTCTGTGATAAACGGAGATAACGCGTCGGATAAAGATGCCGTCAGCGGTGCGGTCGAGCATGTGACGTATCGTAACGAGGATAACGGGTATACGGTCTGTCAGATCTCAAGAGAGGCAGAAAACGGCGAGACCGAGATAGTTACCCTCGTCGGTATAATGCCGACGGTAAGCGTCGGCGAGACGCTGAAGGCGGTCGGAAGGTGGAGCTTTCATCAAACGTTCGGCAGACAGTTTTCGGTCGAATATTTCGAAAAGCAGCTTCCGACGTCCTCTTCCGCGATACTTCAGTACCTTTCTTCGAGAGCCGTCAAGGGCATAGGTCCGAAAATGGCGGTAAAGGTCGTTGCGGCGTTCGGCGAAAATACGTTTGAGATAATAGAAAAAGACCCGGCAAGGCTTGCGACGATTCCCGGAATATCGCTTGCCAAGGCAAAGAGCATAAGCGAGAGCTTTAAGGAGCAGTTCGGTGTAAGGACGGTCATGATGTTCTGCCGCGATTATTTCGGACCCTCCACCGCCGTAAAGATATACAAGCGTTGGGGCGGCGCGGCGGTCGATATGATGAAGCAGAATCCGTATATGCTTTGCGACGAGATAAGCGGTATAGGATTTGAAAAAGCCGATAAGGTCGCAAAGAACCTCGGTATCGACGGCGATTCTCCTCAGCGTGTAAGAAGCGGTATTCTGTACGTTCTTAATTATAACGCGCGCCATAACGGTCATACGCTCGTACCGAAGGACCGTTTGACCGAGCTTTCATGCGCGCTTCTCGGAGTGGAAGCGTCCGATTGCAGAGACGCGATAGACGTGCTCTGCGATAAAGGGAAGGTCGTTTGCGAGAGCATAGGCGGAAGAGAGTGCATATACCTTAAAGCGTATCACGACGCGGAATATTATATAAAAGATAAGCTTGATATGCTGGAAGCGGTCTGCGAGCCTCAGGAGCAGGAGCGCGCGGAGGAGCTCATCGGCGCTACCGAAAAGCGTCTCGGTATAGTTTACGACGCTATGCAGAGAAAAGCTATAATACACTCGCTCCTCGGCGGCGTGCTCGTTCTTACGGGAGGACCGGGAACGGGTAAGACGACGGTCATAAAGGGGATAATAGACCTCTTTACGAGCCTTAAAAAGAGCTTTGTGCTCGCCGCGCCTACCGGCCGTGCGGCGAAACGCATGACGGAAGCCACGGGGCATGAGGCAAGAACGATACACCGTATGCTGGAAATGGTATACAAGGACGAAAGCGAGCCTTCGTTTATGCGCGACGCCAATAATCCGCTTGACGAGGATCTGATAATAATAGACGAGGCTTCCATGATAGATACTCTGCTCATGTCGTCGCTCTTAAAGGCGATAAGACCCGGAAGCAGACTTATACTCATAGGAGACTCCGATCAGCTTCCGTCTGTCGGAGCGGGGAACGTTCTTTGCGAGATACTGCGTTCGGAAAGATACAGGACAGTTGTTTTGAAAAAGATATTCCGTCAGGCGGGCGAAAGTCTCATAGTCACAAACGCGCATGCGATAAATTCCGGAGAGGATCCGGAGCTGTTTTGCAAGAACAACGACTTCTTCTTTATCGCACGCGACGACGATAAAGCGATAGCCGATACCGTCGCGCAGTTGTACGTACAGAGGCTTCCGAAAAAATACGGGAGCGATCTTTACGGTCAGATACAGGTGATAACGCCGTCGCATAAGGGCGCGGCGGGAACGGAAGCGCTGAATATGCTTTTGCAAAGGGCGCTAAATCCACCTTCGCCGAGAAAGCGTGAAAAGAAATTCCGCGAAACGGTCTTCCGAGAGGGAGATCGCGTGATGCAGATAAAGAACGATTACGATATAACATGGGAAAAAGCGGGCGAGACGGGGTGCGGTATATTTAATGGAGATATAGGAACCGTCATTTCGGTCTTAAGCGACGACGAATGTATGCTGATAGATTTCGACGGCCGCCTTACGCGATATGATTTTACAATGCTTGACGAGCTTGAGCATGCGTATGCGATAACGGTCCATAAGAGTCAGGGAAGCGAATATCCGTATGTCATAATCCCGATATACAATTGCGGAGACAGACTCCTTACGAGGAACCTGCTTTATACCGCGGTAACTCGTGCACAGAGCATGGTGATACTTGTCGGTCAAGCTCCCCTCGTTCATCAAATGGTACAGAACAACAGACAGACGAAGCGTTATACGGGGCTTAGATATATATTATCGAATTCCGAAAACATCTACGCCAAAAAAGAGTACCGAGACGATACGGAGAATATTTGAATTATGCTGAAGGATATCTTTTCCGTGCTTTTAGATCTTATATATGTTCCGAAATGCGCTTCTTGCGGGATTGCGCTTCCGAATGAGAACGCGGTGCTTTGTTATGACTGCATGAAGATGTATGAGACCGAAAGCAAGATGAGATGTACGGCATGCAATTATCCGCATCCGAAATGTATCTGCAGGATAAATTATAACGGACATTCCTATTCGTTCGTGCACATAACGTCTTACAGCATGAGACGAAGCTCGGCGAGCAGAAACATAGTGCTCGGTATCAAGGACGAAAAACAGAAAAAGGTATTCGATTTTCTGGCGGGCGAGCTTGTTGACGCGCTCAAAGACAGGGAAGAGCTTAGGTACCTTTTGTACAATAAGAGGTCCTTGCTCATAACCTATATTCCGAGAAGCGAAAGCGCAAGAAGGAGAGCGGGTCATGATCAAGCCGAGGTGCTCGCAAGATCCGTTGCGAAAAAGTTGGGCGCGGAGTTTTTGACCGTGTTTTCGAATATAGGCGAGGCCTCTCAAAAAACGCTGAATAAAGCGAGGCGGAGCGAGAATGCCGAGGAAAATTACGGTATCGTTTGCGAAAGAGAAGCTTTTTACGAAAAACACGTTATACTTATAGACGATATAGTTACCAGCGGCGCAAGCATGGGAGTATGCGCTTCGCTCCTTAAAAACGCGGGAGCGAAAAGCGTTACGGGACTCGTGTGTGCAAAGACCGACAACAGGCGCGGTAAAACCTCCGAAGAGATCTGATAAGGTCGGCTGACAACTCAAAATATAAAGGCGGACATTTTTATGAAGAAAGAAAAAAAGATAAAAGAAAAGAAGGTAAAGGTCAAAAAGCCGAGAAAAAGGCTCGGAGACCGTCGCGACGGCAGACGTGTAAGGACTCTTCCGCCGATGATGTATATAACCCCGTTCGTCATGAAGGACAGGTGCGACGCGCAGAACTATTTTAAGAGCAGCGTCGATATGGACATAATCGAGGAGTATCTCAGAGACAAGAAAAAGGACTACAAGGGTCTCGGGTTTATGCATATCATGGCGGCGGCATACGTCCGTCTTATCTCTCAGAAGCCGGCGCTCAACCGTTTTATAGCCGGTCAAAGGATATACAAGAGAGACGATATAAGGCTCTGTATGGTGGTAAAAAAGAGCATGGATCTAAACGCTCAGGAGAGCATTATAAAGGTCATCTTCGATCCGAAGGATACGATATACGACGTATACAACAAAATGGAAGAGAAGATAGCGGTAGCAAAGCAAGCGGGAGATTCGAACGGCTTTGACCGAGTGGCGAGAATGTTCTTCGCGCTTCCGGCGCTCGTGTTCAGAGGATTTATGAAGATACTTCGATTTATGGATTATTTCGGTATCATGCCGAAATTCATCGATAACGCGTCTCCGTTCCACGCTTCATTCTTTATATCAAACCTCGGGTCTCTCGGTATTCCTCCGATATATCATCATATATATAATTTCGGAAATCTTCCCGTGTTCATAACCTTCGGCTCCATACACAGACAGAAGGTGCGTAACGCGGACGGAACCGAGACCGTCAAAAAATATCTTGACTATACGGCGGTTGTCGACGAAAGGATAACAGACGGTCATTACTACGCGACTGCGTTTAAGGAGATGGATTACATCTTAAAGCACCCGAGCGAGCTTGATACTCCGCCCGCAACAGTTGTTGAGGATATAAAATAAAAACGCCCCCGAAGGGGCAATGGAGATTTAGCTTTAATGAGAGAATATTCTTCTTTTGCCGTTGAACGAAGCGTATTTATAAGAGAAATGGTGTCGTTTTTCTGTCATCTTGATCCCCCGGGCTTCGTTTTCAGCGGAGAAAGCCATAATTTTTGGGAATTTGTCGTAGTGCTTGACGGCAGAGCCGTTATATGTGCGGACGATAAGATATATCATCTCGGCAAAGGCTGGGCGGTATGGCACAGACCGGGAGAGTTTCATAGCGTCAAGACCGACGGAGACAAGCCTCTTTTGCTCGGCGTCGTCAGCTTTCACGGAACTGTCAAGGCGGACGTCACGGGGCGTGCTTTCGAGGTCTCCGAGGAGATGACAAGTCTATTCCGCAGTCTTCGTTACGAGGCGGAAAACATATTGGATTTCGGCGGAGGACACGGTATACTTGTTAAAAACATGAAGCCCGGCAAAAGAAACGAGCTGACTCTTCTTGTGAGCAGGCTGGAATATATACTTACTATGTCTCTTATGGGCGAAAGTCAGTTTCCCGTAGGAAATCCTTCCGGTGCCGAAGAAAATTATATGAGGCTGATCGAAACTATTTCGACGAGCGTAAGCGACCGTCCGACGATAGACGATATAGCGGCTAAGTGCAATATGAGCGTGAGCAACGCAAAACGCGTCTTTTCAAAATATGCGGGCTGCGGTATCTCGGCTTATTGTAACGGAGTTACGATATCGGAAGCGAAAAAATTACTGCTTGACGGCAAAAGCGTGGGAGAGGTCTCGGATGCTCTCGGATTTACCAACCGGAATTATTTCAGCAGCTTTTTCAGGCGTATAACGGGATTTTCACCGTCCGAATGGAAAAAAGAAGCGCGTGATTTCGAACATGTGTATAATACTTACGATTGATAGGAGAAATTTAAATGGAAACAGGAATAAAAGGTAAGATAAGTATAGAGGTAACAAATGAAAACACCGCGGAGGCGCTCGGAAGCGGAAC
Organism: uncultured Lachnospiraceae bacterium; assembly: GCA_964520875.1. GTDB lineage: Bacteria > Bacillota > Clostridia > Oscillospirales > CAG-272 > SIG673. The sequence goes on along the minus strand of CAZFQJ010000016.1, from coordinate 13,678 downwards.
GCTTGCCGTATTTTCCACGCCCGCAATGATAGCGCTCATGGAAAAAACGGCATGGCAGAGCGTTTCTCCGTATCTTTCCGAGGGCGAGAGCACGGTCGGTATATCGCTTGACGTTAAGCATCTTGCGCCCACGCCCGTCGGTTGTACGGTAACGTGCGAGAGCGAGCTTACGGAGATCGATCGCCGCAGATTGGTGTTTACCTTGAAGGTAAGCGACGGCAATGAGATCATAGGAGAGGGAAAACACGAAAGATTTATAGTTTCAAACGACAGATTCATGTCCAAGGCGGCTTTGAAGCTCGCTAAGTAAAAAGGAGTTTTCAAATGGCTAAACAGGTATGGCGCGGAGGCGCGCTCCTTTCACCTACGCCGGCGGTCCTCGTTTCTTGCGGTACGCTTGAAAAGCCGAACGTGCTCACGATAGGCTGGACGGGAATAATAAATACCGTTCCTCCGAGGACTTACGTGTCGATAAGACCCTCGCGATATTCATACGAGCTTATAAAAGAGAGCGGAGAGTTCGTTATAAATCTTACCACCTCCGAGCTTATACGTGCGGCGGACAAATGCGGAGTGTATACGGGCAGGAACAAGAATAAATTTGAAATGTGTTCGCTTACCGCGGAAAAGTCCGACACGGTGTCCGCACCGTCGATCGCCGAAAGTCCGCTCTGTCTTGAATGTAAGGTTTTTGACGTTATACCGCTCGGAAGTCACGATATGTTTCTTGCCGATATAACCGCGGTCCGCGTCGATGAAGAGCTCATAGATGAAAACGGCAGGCTCATGCTTGAAAGATGCCGTCTTGCGGCTTATGCTCACGGTAATTACTACGAGCTCGTAAAGCCCGTAGCTCAGCTCGGGTATGCCGTGAAAAAGAAGCACAAGAGCAAAAAGTAGGTCGGTATATGCTTTTACTGTGCAGTCCGCTCCTTTCGGAGAGCGTAAAAGAAATATTTCACGCTTTGGGGCATGAAACGCTATGTATTCCGCCGTGCAAGTCGCTTGCGGAGCCTGTAAGAACGCACCCCGATATGCTCTTTTCGTCGATCGGAGACGGCGCCTTGCTTACCGACGGCTCTTATATGAACGATAACGCCGAGCTTTTTTCACGTCTTGAAAAGATAGCGGAGATCCGTGCAAGCAAACGATCACTTGCACGCGAATATCCGGGCGATATACTTTTTGACGCCGCCCGCAATAGCGATATGCTTTTCGGACGGCTTAAACATACCGCTCCGGAGCTTCTTGAACTGTGTAGTGTGAAAAAGGACGTAAAGCAGGGATACGCGAGATGTTCGACTCTTATGTTAAGCGACGGCGCGGTAAGCGCCGATAAGGGGCTTTGTAAGAGTTTTATGGAATGCGGGTTAGATGTACTTAATATTTCTTGCGGCGGAATAGAGCTTTCGGGGTACGGCTACGGCTTTATAGGCGGAGCAAGCGCGGTGCTTGAGCCGGATAAAACTGTGGTGTTTTTCGGTGACATAACTAAACATTCGGACGGCAAAAAAATAACCGAGTTCTGTGAAGAACACGGTTATAGGGCGCTTTATCCGAAGGGCGAGCCGCTTTATGATCACGGTTCGGTGCAGGCGGTATCGGCTGAGCTTTGACGGCGGAGCTGACCGCAGGACGCGTTTATATCCGGACCCAATGTGCGTCTGACGGTGGCGTTTATTCCGAGAGAGTTAAGTGTTTCGCAGAATTTATTCGCCGAGGTGCGGTCAACTGTTTTGAAATCGCGTTCGGCTACGGGGTTTAACGGTATGAGATTTACGTGGACCCCGTTTTTTAAATGTTTTTTAAGTACGCGCGCGAGCTTTTCCGCTTCCGCGCGACTGTCGTTTTTGTCGGAGATGAGCGTGTATTCGAACGAGATACGTCTGCCTGTGCGTTCGAAGTATTTATTGCAAGCCGAAAGCAGAGCGTCTACCCCCCAACTGTTGTTTACGGGCATTATCTCGGAGCGGGTAGCGTCATCGGGCGCATGCAGAGATATGGAAAGGGTTATCGGAAAACCCTCCTCGGCAAGTTTTAAAATGTTCGGAACTATTCCGCAGGTCGAAACGGATATGTTTCGATAGCTTATTCCGAGACCTTCCGAACGGTTGACCAATTTTAAAAATCTTATAACGTTATCATAGTTATCAAGCGGTTCGCCTATCCCCATCATGACTATATGAGATATTCGTTCGCCTATGTCGCGCGACGCGGAGACTATCTGACCGATCAGCTCCGACGGTAAAAGGTCGCGTACCTTTCCGTCTATCGTGGAAGCGCAGAAGCGGCACCCCATTCTGCAGCCGCATTGAGATGATATGCACATCGAAAGCCCGTAATGATATCGCATGACAACGCCCTCTATGAAGTTGCCGTCGCGCAGTTTGAAAAGATATTTTACCGTTCCGTCAGCCTTAGATACCAGCTTTTTCTCGATTCGGGGTGCGTTTATTGTTGTTGTTTCCGAAAGCTCTTCGCGCATTTTCGCGGGAAGATTCGTCATTTCGGAAAAATCTTTGCCCCTATATATCCATTCGTATACCTGCTTTGCGCGAAAACGCGGATATCCCGCGGATACTATGAAGCTCTCCGCTTCCTCATAAGTCATGCCGAGAAGATCGGCTTTTTCTTTTTCGTTTGTCATTATCTTCTCTCTCTTTAAAATTTGATTTGGAAGTGACCTGCAGCCGCGGTTTTTATTTTACGATCAAGACCACGCTATGTGCGGCGATACCTTCTTTTCTGCCGGTAAATCCGAGTCCTTCTTCGGTCGTCGCTTTTACGTTTACGTTTGATACGTCCGTATCGAACGCCGAAGCGAGGTTTTTACGCATTTCTTCGATGTACGGGGCGAGCTTCGGGCGCTGCGCTATTACCGTGACGTCTATATTTCCTATCGAATATCCTCTTTCTTTCATTATGTCCGCGCAATTTTTCGCAAGGATCATGCTTGCGATATCCTTAAAAGCCGCGTCGTTATCGGGAAAATGTCTTCCGATGTCGCCTTCGCCCAAGGCGCCGAAAACGGCGTCGGTTACCGCATGAAGAAGAACGTCGGCGTCGGAATGTCCGAGAAGTCCCGTTTCGTGCGGTATCTCCACGCCACCGAGTATCAGCCGTCTTTCGGGGACCAGCTTATGTACGTCGTAACCGTGTCCTATCCTGATATCGGTCATTTCAGGTTCTCCTTTTTTCGTCGTCTTTCCTCTTTTGGATTATCGCTTCGGCGATATAAACGTCTGCGGGTTCGGTCAACTTGATGTTTTCCTTTCCGCAGTCAACGAGCTTTACCGCAAATCCCGCATGCTCCGCCATAGAGCAGTCGTCGGTGACCTCGATACCGTCGCGTATGGCGACGTATACGGAAGCTCGGTATATCTCCGTTTCGAATATCTGCGGAGTCTGAGCAAGCCAAACTCTTCCGCGTTCGGGCGAGCTTTCGATATAGTGTCCGCGTTTTTCGATCTTTACCGTGTCGGTCGCCTTGGTCGCGGCGCATGCCGCTCCGAGATGAACGGCTTCCGTTATCGTGTCGTCAAGCATCTTTTGAGTAAGGAGACATCTTGCGGCGTCGTGCACGGCTACATGTGTGGTCTTGTCGGAAATGCGCTTAAATCCTTCGAATGCCGAGCGCATACGCGTATCTCCTCCGGCTATCACGCATTTCAGCTTCGTTATACCGTATCTGTCCTTCATGTCGTCGTACATTGATATCTCGTCCGCTTTTGCACAGATTATGATCTCTTTTACGTACTTGCACGATTGGAATACCGAAAGAGAACGGACGACCGCGGGAACTCCGTCGATCTCGATCCATTGCTTTGTGGAGCCGTTTATGTCTCCCATTCTCGTGCCCGAGCCTGCGGCGAGGATCACGGCGCTTACGTGTATGCGCGTGGGACGTATGTGAGTGAGTATATCCGCGATCTTTGCGGCGAGCGCGATCTTCTTGGAACTCATTTTGAAGATCTCCTTTCGATAGTCTTGCCAAAGTACTGTGTCGCATATCTAAACAAGACGATTATAGCACAAATTTCGTGCAAAATAAAGAGAAGTATGGGTGATAAGATAAAAATTTTAAGTTTATTAACACATTGGTTTCAATTAGCAAAGTATAATATGATAGTATTATATAAAAGGGAACGTGCGGACCGCGTCGTTAAGGCGCGTTCGGGACGATAAATCTATCATGCTATCATGCGGAGAGGTTAGCCTATATGTGGGAAACAATTCTTGACAACATAATACAACGCTTGAAAGCGTTCGATATCGCCGATGCGATCGATATACTTTTGCTCGGCGTGCTCTTTTTCGCCATATACAGGTTCATTCGGAAGCGCCGCGCTCTGCCGATACTGATAGGCGTCGCGGGATTTATCTTGGTAAAGGAGATATTTCTCGCGTTCGGATTATCCGGCTCTTACGGATTTCTTAACATGTTCTGCGTGCCGGGTATACTCATGATAGCGGTGATATTCCAGCAGGAGATACGCTCGCTTCTTGAAAAGGTCGGCTCGGCGATCATAGGATTTTTTAAGTTTCTTCTCGGAAAGCGTTCTCCCGCTTACGGAAGCCGCGAAACGGAGGCTATCGCAAGAGCGGTCGGAAATCTTTCCGCGACCCGTACCGGAGCGCTCATAGTGCTTGAGCGTAACACGGGAGTTGAGGACATAAGTCAGAACGGAGTCAAGATAGACGCGCTCGTTTCGACCGAGATCATATGCAACCTGTTCTATCCGATGTCCCCTCTGCATGACGGCGCGATAATAATCCGCGGAAGCAGGATATATGTTGCGGGTTGCTTTTTGCCGAATTATTCGGATCGCATACTTAATTCTTCGTTCGGATCGAGACACAGAGCCGCGATAGGAATGAGCCGTTCGAGCGACGCCGTTGTCATAGTAGTGAGCGAGGAGACGGGAACCGTTTCTTATGCGGTCGGAGGAGAGCTTAAGCGCGGAATAAACGACGAGGAGCTTCGCTCAATACTCGCTAATTACTATAAGACCGTGAAAAAATCAAGAAGAACGACGGAGGAGAGCGCAGATGAGTGACGAAAAAAAGACCGGACACAGATCATTTCTTATGAAGTCGGATTCGAAAAACGATTATAAGGTCGAGCCTTCTACGGTGCTTGACATACTTGCCGCCGTTGTCAGCCTGCTTATGGCTTTCGCGGTCTGGCTCATATCGTCTCCGATCTGACCCGATACGGCGTTTATTTATTTAAACGCCGCTTTTGTATTACATGCTTGAAAGGAAAAATCGGTGTTCTGGATACTCATAAAAGACATTAGATTGCCGCTGACGGAGCTTCCCGAGGCGGCAACGGACTTTGCTAAGAAAAAAGCATTATCCGTAACGGATAAAGAAAATATCGTCTGCGCTTCGGTATATAAGCGTTCCGTTGACGCTCGCAGACGCGGAAATATCACCGTCGTATGGTCGGTGGCGGTCGGGGTTGCATCGCTTCCCGATCCCGAGCTTCTTGAAAAGAACGGTATGACGGTAATGGCGGATAGCGAGCTCGTTATCGAAAAGGGTAGCGAAAGGCTCGGCGCAAGACCGCTCGTCGTTGGGTTCGGACCTGCCGGAATGTTTGCCGCTCTTCTGCTTGCGGAGAACGGGTACGCTCCGATCGTAATAGAACGCGGAGACGATACGGAAGAAAGACTTAGGACGGTAGAGCGTTTTTACCGTACAGGTGCGCTTGATACCGAAAGTAATATACAGTTCGGCGCGGGCGGAGCCGGCACATTTTCCGACGGGAAGCTCATGACGAGAATAAACGACAGTCGTTGCCGATACGTTCTGAGAAGATTTGCGGATCTCGGCGCGCCAGAGGAGATAATGACGCAGGCAAAGCCGCATATCGGTACGGATATGCTGGTCGGGATAGTTTCCGGTATACGCGATAGGATAAGAGCGCTTGGGGGAGAAGTGTATTTCAGAACTGCGCTGAAGAGCTTTGTCTGCACGGCTGCGGGCAATGTCGTTTCGGCAGTAACTTCAAAAGGCGAGATCCCGTGCGGGGCGGTTATACTCGCTACGGGGCATAGCGCAAGAGACCTGTACGGATATCTCGGAAGCAACGGCTTTTCTATGGAGGAAAAGCCGCTTAGCGTCGGACTCAGAATAGAGCATAAAAGACTTGACGTGGAGGACGCTCTTTTCGGAAAAGAGGTCATGGATAAGGCAAGAAGTGACCCGAAATTCAAAAAACTGCTCGGAAGCGCAGAATATGCGTATTCTTACCGCGAAAACGGCAGAGGCGTGTATACGTTCTGTATGTGCCCGGGCGGAGAGGTCGTCGCCGGTGCGAGCGAGATCGGCGGAGTCGTGGTCAACGGTATGAGTCGCAGTAAGCGAGACGGAGAAAACTCAAACAGCGCCGTTTGCGTCTCGGTAACGCCGGAGGAATGCAGATCGTTCGGCGGGACCATGGAGTTTTGCCGTATGCTCGAAAGGAGAGCGTATGAGCTGGGCGGCGGAGGTTACGCCGCACCGATAGAAACGGTCGGCGATTTTCTTAACGGAAACGCAAGGCTTTCGGAGCCTTCAAAGGTGCTTCCGTCGTACATGGGCGGAAACGGTAACGTAAAGCTCGCAAGGCTTGATACCCTGTTTTCGGAAAACGTTACGGACATGCTTCGTAAGGGCATACGCAGATTCTCGGGGAGCATGAAGGGCTTTGACGCTCCGTATGCCGTTTTGAGCGGAGCGGAGACAAGAACGAGCGCGCCGTACAGGATATTAAGAATTGATGACGGTAACGCGGTCGGGCATGCCAATCTCTATCCGTGCGGAGAGGGAGCGGGCTACGCCGGAGGTATAACCAGCGCGGCGGTGGACGGTATCTCGGTCTCAATGAAGATAATGAGCAGGTTCGCTCCGTTTGAATGACTGTAACGGAAGCGGGCGGTATGTAAGAAAGGATCGTGCTTGAATTGAAACAGATCGCTTTGGTCACGGAGGTCTCAAACGGAACGGCAAAGGTATCGGTGCTGAGAAAAGAGGCGTGTTCCGCATGCTCCGGCAGATATTTTTGCGGAAGCTCCAAAAAAGCCGTATCCGAGGCTATCGATCCGATAGGCGTAAAGGTCGGTGATACGGTCACGGTCGAATCAAAAAGCTCGACCGTTCTCGGATATGCCGCTATGCTTTTCGTTATGCCGATAATTTTGGCGGCGGTACTGTATTCGGTTTTGTGCGATGTAAACGCCGCGCTTGCGGCGATATCGGCGGTCGCGGGATTTGTCCTGCCGTACATTGCGGCGCTGATCATAGAGAAAAAGACGAAGGTGACTCTTCCCGTTATAACGAGAGTAGAGGCGGAAGGCGGCGCCGAAACGGACTTCGGCGATTGTCCCTCAAGGCGTAAAAGCGACGATAACAACGGATAATTTTAAAAAAGGAATCATGATATAAAATGCCAAAACCTAAAAAATGGATACTGAGAGACGCTTCCGGTTCTTCTGCGGAAAATGCCGACAGGATCGGTGCGGAGCTTGGTCTTTTACCCGTGACATCAAGGCTTCTTGCTATCAGGGGCTACGATACGCCGGAAAGAGCCGATCGCTTCATAAAGAAGGAGAGCACCTTCTTTCACGATCCTTTTTTGATGAAGGATATGGACAGAGCGGTCGAAAGAATAATGGAAGCGGTCTCAAATGACGAGAAGATAACCGTTTACGGAGACTATGACGTCGACGGCGTAACGTCGGTCAGCGTATTGCTTATGTATCTGAGGAGCATAGGCGCAAAAGCGGATTATTACATACCTAATCGTGTGGGAGAGGGATACGGAGTAAATTCTGAAGCCGTATGTGCTCTGAAAAAACGCGGAACGTCGCTCATCATAACAGTCGACACCGGTATAACCGCGATAGAGGAGACGAGACTTATCCATTCTCTCGGAATGAGCATAGTGGTGACCGATCATCACCGTTGTCAGGAGGAACTTCCGGACGCCGAAGCGGTGATAGATCCGCAAAGACCTGACGACGAATATCCTTTTAAGGAGCTTGCCGGAGTCGGAGTGGTGTTCAAGCTGATAAGCGCTTTGAACTTCGTAGTGACGGAGAGGTCCGTAAGCGGACTTTCGGACGATATATCGTACACCTCGCTCCCTTTGAATAAGCGTTGCTCGGAATTCGTTTCGCGCGGTGCGGGTGATTTTCTCGGCGAGGTATGCAGAAGATATATAGATCTCGTTGCGATAGGAACGGTCGCGGACGTAATGGTCTTGCAGGACGAGAATAGGCTGATATGCTCTATGGGGCTTTCGCTCATGGAAAATTCTCCGAGGGTCGGAGTCAGCGCCCTTGCGGAGCTTGCTTCCGATCCGAAAAATAAGAAATATCCGAAAAAACGTAAGATCTCGACATCGTATATAGGCTTTACGATAGCGCCGAGGATAAACGCCGCCGGAAGGCTTGACGACGCAAGTTTGGGAGTGGAATTATTTACGTCGGATTCTCCCAAGCGAGCCTATGAGATAGCCGAAAGGCTCTGCGAGCTGAACGTGAAACGCCAAAGCGAGGAGAACAGGATAGCTTCGGAGGCGATAGAGCTTGCGGAAAAGACTCACGCCTTTGGCCGTGATCCGGTAATGGTGCTTGCAAGCGAGAATTGGCATCATGGGGTCATAGGTATAGTTTCGTCAAGACTTACCGAAAGGTTCGGACTTCCGAGCATACTCATATCGATAGAGGACGGGATAGGTAAAGGCTCCGGACGCAGTATAAAGGGTCTCAATGTAATGGAGGCTCTCGGAGAATGTAAGGATCTGCTCATGCGTTACGGCGGTCATGAGCTTGCGGCGGGACTTACGGTTTCGGCGGATAACATAGACGCCTTCAGAGAAAAGATAAACGAGATAGCGCGTGAAAAGATAGATCCGGACGGTATGGAATCGTCGATAGAGATAGATCTTGAAACGCACGACAATGATATAACGCTTGAGCTTGCGGAGGAGCTTTCTCTGTTTGAGCCGTGCGGCGTGGGGAATCCTCAACCTGTGTTCTTGCTCAGAAACGCGCTCGTTACCTCGGTAGACGGGATAGGCGGAGGTAAGCATACAAAGCTTACTCTCGCGCTCGGAGGAAAGGATATACCGGCGCTTATGTTCGGGTCCGGCGCAGCGGAAGCGGACGTTATGGCGGGCGAAAGAGTCGACGTCGTATTTAAGCTTGACGTAAACGAATTCAGAAACACCAAAAACGTGCAGATGCTGGTGTCCGATATACGGTTAAGCGATATTTCCGAGCGTTATGCGGACGACGCGGAGCTTTTAAAGAGGATAGAAGGCGGAGAAGGATTCTGCGTTTCCGACGATATACTGCCCGACAGAGATTGCTTTGCCGCGGTCTATCGGACCGTGCGGACTATGTCGGGAAATGACGGGATCGTTACTTCGATGTACAGGCTCGTCGAAGCATGTAAAGGGATCCGTCCCGCAAAGCTTAAGCTTGCTATGGAGATACTTTCGGACGTTGGGCTGATAACCCTTGAGATAATGCCTTTGATAGGGGCAACTTGTACGGAGATGTACCGTATATCCGTGCCGAGAAGCACCGAAAAGGTCAATCTTTTCGGCGCTCCGAGATATAAAAACGTGAAAAGAAGCATGATATCATGATCTTTTCGAAAGGAAAATTTGGACTATGATCTGTGTTATACAAAGAGTTGACGTATCCGAGGTGATCGCAGACGGCGTTAAGACCGGCGGTACGCAGCTCGGACTTCTGGTGCTATGCGGAGTAAAACAGGGAGATAACGAGGATATATGCGATAAAATGGCTGAAAAGCTTGTGAAAATGCGTGTTTTTGAGGACGAAAACGGAAAGATGAATCTCTCCTGTGCCGATGTCGGCGCCTCTGTTCTCGTAGTATCTAACTTTACTCTTTGCGCTTCCTGCCGACGCGGTACGCGTCCCGACTTCTTTTCAGCCGAAAAGCCGGAAAGAGCAAACGAGCTTTACGAAAGATTCGTATCTAAGGTCTCGGAGCTCGGAATACACACCGAGAGCGGAGTTTTCGGTGCGGATATGCGTATATCGGCGCAGCTTAACGGACCGGTGACGATCATACTTGATTCCGAAAAGGATATTGCAAGCCGATAAGTTATCAAATATGTTTTTGAGGGGATAACAGTTTTTATGAAATTGTTCATTAGCGGAGATATCAATACTTATTACGTACAGACCCTATGCATGATATTTTTTCCCGGGGCGAAATTTTCTCCCGAGGAAGAATTGACAGAGGATACGGATACGCTCTCGCTTACCGTTACTCATCTTGACGACGGAGTAAAGGCGGAAGCCGAGATGAAGAGCGAGGGAAGGGTCGCAAGGAGCGAGCGGTTCGAACCGTACAAAGCGGGATCGACGAAGGTCGCCGTCGCAAAGATAGCGACGGGGGTTGCGGTGCTCGCCGCGGGAGAGGAGCTTTTTGATTGTACTCCGCCTTGGGGGATACTTACCGGTGTCCGTCCCGCGAAGATAGCGGCTCAGTATGTCGGCAAGGGACTCAGCACAACCGAGATATGCGAAGCTCTTTCAAGAGAGTATTTTCTTAATCCCAAAAAGGCGGCGTTGCTTACCGATATAGCGGAAAAGGAAGCCGTGATAATCGAAAGGACGGCTCCGAATACCTGCTCGGTCTATATCTCTATACCGTTCTGCCCGACGAGGTGCGCGTATTGCTCGTTTGTTTCGTATTCGACAAAGCGCCTGCTTTCGATGACCGATGATTATCTCGTCCGTCTTTATGACGATATCGACCGTACTTTCGGACATATAAAGCGCCTCGGACTTAAGGTCCTTACGGTCTATATCGGCGGAGGAACGCCTACCGTCCTTACTCCCGAGCAGATAGCGTCTCTGCTTTCGAAGATAACTTCGCACGTTTCTCCCGACGAGCTTCTCGAATTTACTTACGAGGCGGGACGTCCCGATACCGTAACGGAAGAAAAAATGAGGGTGATAAAGTCGTTCGGCGTTACCCGCGTCAGCGTAAATCCTCAAACTCTGAACGATATGGTGCTCGAAAGTATAGGAAGACATCACACCGCGGAGGATTTTTACAGAGCTTACGATATAGCGCGTAACAGCGGTATAAAGCATATCAATACCGATCTTATAGCCGGACTTCCCGGTGAGAGCTTTTCAAGCTTCTCTCGTTCCGTTGACGAGATAATAAAATTACGTCCGGATAACGTTACCGTACATACGTTCTGCGTGAAGAAGGCGTCCGATTTCCTTCGTAACGGCACCGACGTTTATTCCCGTTCGGGCGGAGAGACCGGAAAGAGCGTTGATTATTCGCAGGTCGCGACGGGGCTTGCGGGATATGTTCCTTACTATATATACCGTCAGAAAAATACGGTCGGCAATTTCGAAAACGTAGGTTACGCTCTCGAAGGCGCGGAAGGACTTTACAACATATATATGATGGAAGAGGTACATTCCGTGTTTGCGGCGGGTGCGGGTGCGGTCACAAAGCTCGTATCTAAGGACAGAGGAGTCATAAAGCGTGCCGCTATGCCGAAATATCCTTACGAATACCTGAGAGACGAGACCTACGAGCGAGCCTCGGGCGAAAGAGATCTGCTCATAGAAGAGTTTTCAAAAGAGCATTTCTGAGCTTGCGGATCGTCTCATTTGCCTTACTTAGCTCCGAAAGGAGAATACCGAAATGGAGATAAGATTTAAATTTACCTCGGAAGAGGATAAAAGAAATTATGTGTATGCGTGCGATATGGCGTTTGAAGATCATCTTGACGCTATGATGAAGGATATATGCACGCACACGGAAACGAGATTTTTTACGCTTTCCGGTCCTACATGCTCCGGAAAGACGACCGCGTCGAAGAAGCTCATACATGAATTCGGTGAGCGCGGAAGAAGAGTCAAGATAATCTCGCTTGATGATTTTTTCAGAGATAGGAGCAAGCTTGAAAACGAGGCGAAGGGCGGCAGACCCGACTTCGATTCGGAAAAAGCGCTCGATCTTAACGCGTTATCCGAATTTATGTCCGACCTTATAGCCGGTAGATCGGCAAGGCTTCCTCATTTCGATTTTAAAGCCGCTAAGCGGACCGGATACAGTGAATTTTGCGCGGACGGAGCCGACGCCGTCGTTTTTGAAGGAATACAGGCGATATATCCCGTGTTTACCGAGCTTTTTCCGAAGGACGAAAAGCCCGTTGGGATATATATAAGTCCTCTGAACGGGATAGAAGTAAACGGAAGATATGTCGATCCGCGCGAGATACGGCTTTGGCGGCGCATAGTCCGCGATCACAGATATCGCGGAGCTTCTCCGGAATTCACCTTCTTTTTGTGGGACGGCGTTACGGAGAACGAAGACAAGAATATACTTCCGTATGCGGATAATGCCGATTATAAGATAGATTCGCTTCTGGGATACGAGCTTTGCATGCTCAAAACGGAGCTTGACGTATTGCTTAACGAGGTGACCCCGAATTCGCCGTATTACGAGAAAAGCCGAAATATCCTTAAGTGTCTTGAAGAAATAGATACGATATCTCCGAGTTATCTTCCCGAAAATTCGATCTATCACGAGTTCTTATAATGATGATATAAAAAGCCCCCGAGCTTGTTTTTTAAGCTCGGGGGCGACGGAAAATATATATCCAGCGTGCATGCGCCGCCGTTATCCTTCCACGTCCGTTATTTTTGTGTTCCTGCGGCACACGCGAACGCGTAAAACTTTAACGGAGCGGATTTCCGTCCTTAATAATAATATGGCATATCCTTAGCTTGTGTCACCGCCGCGCGTCTGACCCGAAATCGCATTTTATGCATAATGCTTAGATGATCCGAGCGAAAGCGCCGCTGAAAGCGGCATTGTTCGGAGTTAAATACAAAAGAAATATTTTTGTCCGGAGGGATTTTTATGATAAAATTATCGCCGTCGCTTCTCGCAGCCGATTTCGGCAAGCTTGAAGCCGAGGTCTCAAAAGTGGAAAAGGCGGGCGCGGAATGGCTGCATCTTGACGTAATGGACGGAGCGTTCGTTCCGAACATATCCTTCGGTCCTTGCGTTATATCGTCGCTTAGGAAAAGATCGGGTATGTTCTTCGACGTACATCTGATGATAAACGAGCCGATAAGGTACATAGAGGACTACAAAAAAGCGGGCGCGGACGGTATCACCGTTCATTACGAAGCGTGCTCGGACGTCGGAAAAACGCTTGAGGCGATACGCTCAGCCGGTCTTAAGACGGGGCTTTCGATCAAACCCCGAACGCCGGTTTCCGAGATAAAGCCTTATCTTGATTTGTGCGACCTTGTGCTGATAATGACGGTCGAGCCGGGATTCGGCGGACAAAAGCTGATCCCCGAAACGGCGGACAAGATAAGCGAGACCGTAAGGCTATGCGCGGAGCTTGGCGTTCGTCCGGAAATAGAAGCCGACGGGGGAATAACTCCCGACAACATCGGAGATCTGATAAAACGCGGAATGACTGTCGCGGTAGCGGGCTCGGCGGTTTTCAAAGCGGAGAACGTCGAAGAGGCCGTTTCACGCATGAAAAACGCTGATTGAAGGGCAAAGATCGCCGACAAAGAGTTAGTAAAATAAAGTTTACAATTTTTTTTCGATAGGGATAGACAAAAAAGAAAAAATATGTTATAATAAGCACACGAGG
>CAZFQJ010000015.1:0-20656 GCA_964520875.1 uncultured Lachnospiraceae bacterium | reverse complement strand
CGAGGTCGGTACTCCCTTCTGCATAACCTACGACTTTGATTCCGAGACCGATAACTGCGTAACAGTCCGCGACAGAGATACCATGGAGCAGGTAAGACTTCCTATTTCCGAGCTTAAGGCTTATATCACCGAGAAGCTTGAATTCTGATCATCGTATTAAATTCGGAAAACCGAGAGCCGTTAAAGGCTCTCGGTTTTTAACGATATGGAACACAAAAAGAGACGCGGTATCACCGCGTCTCTTTTCTAATCTTATGTATTAGTCAAGGTCAAGCGAGTTAAGAACGTTTTTAAGTTCTTTAAGCTCCTCCGCACCGAGCGTTATGCCCTTACCCATTCTGTCTTTACCCTCTGACCAAGTACGGATATCATATACGGGGTCACGGTCGTTCCAGCTTACAAGGTTTATCTCCTTCGTCCAGCCGTTTCCGGTCTCGGAAAGCACTCCGAGCTGCTGTACAACTTCGTATTTGATTTCTGCCATAATTTCGCCCAGGCTATGCGAACACTACCGCCAGCCTTACCTTTCTTTGTTTTTTTATTTACACGACCTTTTCCTAATGTCTCTGATTTAGTATAACACAGTTTTACCCGAATGTCAAGAGTATTTCTGTCTTATTTTACATATAAAGGATATAATAAGTAATAAAAACAAATATAACCGCTATATATAGCTTGATATTCCGACAATCACATCATTCCGATACGTTTTTTTAACACAAAAACGATCTTGTTACCGACATGTTGTCTGTCAACGATCTGCATACGCGGAAACTCCGTTGAAACCTCGATCTCTTGCGGAACGGTGGCTTCATAGACGAATCTTTCACCGTCTCCGCTCCACTCCGCCATTATCTCTCCGAACGGCGTATCATAATAGCCCTTGGCGTTAGTTATTTTACCGCTCAGATCTATGTACGGTCTGAGCGTCATTTTTTTGAAACCGCCAATACCGGGATCGGGACAAAATCCGAGACAGTATTCGTACATCCACTCTACGCAGGAGCCAAGCGAATAATGATTAAATGAATTCATCGCGGTAAGACGGTCGGTTGAATCACTGTCCCAATGCTCCCATATCGTGGTAGCACCTTTTTCTATACTATATCCCCAACCGGGAAATGTCGTCTGTGTAAGAATATCGTATGCATTGTCACATAACCCGATATCGCATAACGCCGGCAATAAATAACCTATACCCAAAAATCCCGTTGTCAGATGACCGTTACTTTCTTCAAGCTTTCTTTTTAGATTTATTTTCGCATTTTCGGCGGATATTAATCCGAATTTATATGCCATAACATACGACGACTGCGTATCGGAAAGTATCCTACCGTCGGCAAAAACAAATTTTTTCTTGAACGCATCGCTTATCTTTCGATACAATTCCGCGTAATATACTTCGTCTTCATCGTGTATAATCCCGCATAGCTCCGACATGATCCTCGCGGCATACGCGTAATACATCGTCGCAATAACATCAAGATCCGTGGTCTCATCGACATTCAGCCAATCGCCGTACCGTCCGTCCCGACCCGAACGGATATAATCGCAACTGTCATTTTCGTAATATCCGAGCAATCTTTGGCCTGCATGAATATTATCCTTTATTACACGGCTTTCTCCGTACATTTTATAGTGCAGGTACGGAATAATTACTATCGCCTCGCTCCAACCTGCGGAAGCGTCATAACCGGTATAACTGTTAAACCCTATATGAGGAAGCGGCGCAACACAAGGTATGGCACCGTTTCCGAGCTGCGCTTCGCGTATATCGGCGAGATACTTTTCGTAATACCTCTTACAGTCCATATTGTACATAGCAGAACCGCAGAACACCTGTGCGTCTCCCGTCCAGCCGAGTCTTTCATCTCTTTGAGGACAATCCGTCGGCACGCTGTAAAAGTTTCCGCGCTGACTCCACAGTACATTTTGATAGATCTTATTTACCAATTCCGAGGAGCAGGAAAATTCACCGCTTTTTTTCAGATCTGTATACATAACTTCTGCACGTATATCCGAAATATCGACACTACCGTCTTTTTCGACCTCGAAATATCTGAATCCGTGGTATGTAAACAAAGGCCGGAATACTTCGTTTCCCTCACCTGCGAGTATATATACGTCGGTCGCTTCCGCTTTTCTCAGATTTTCAAGATACAAAGCTCCGTCTTTCAAAATTTCCGAATGCCGTAGCGTAACCTTAGAGCCTCGTGCACCGCTTAAGACCATTCTTACAACTCCGGCAATGTTTTGTCCCACATCGTAAATGATCTTATCACCGTTTTCGGAAACGATCTTCGGCGTAAAAACATGCTTTACGCGTATCGGCGGAATATCGACCTTATCTAAATATATATTGCGCGAAAATTTATATGTATCTTCCGTTACCTTTTTCCAGCCACTATCATCGTAATCGAATTCGGAATATCTTCCCGGTGATTTTCTTGCGTCGATATATTCGCCCATGTATATATCGCTGCGTCGAATAGCTCCGTCGCTTGCAAGCCATGTATCATCTGTCATTATACGTTCAACGCGCCCATCGTCATATTCAAGCTCGACGATTGCGGAAAATTGCACCGTATCGTTATACGAGTTCCGCTTAAACGTCGCCGTGGAACCTATATGACCAATAGCCCAGCCGTCGCCGAGCACTATTCCCAAAGCATTTTTCTCGGATATTTTATCCGTTATATCATATTCAAGCAGAGGTATCTTCTTTGTATAATCGACCCACGGCGGAGAAAGATACTCATCCGAGACCTCGATACCGTTTACATATGCCTTAAAAACGCCTAAAACGGCGATACGCAAGGTCGCCGCTTTCACTTTTCCTACGGTAACAAAGGTTTTTCTGAAATACGGCGAAGGATTGCCATACCTTGCATCGACGCCTTTAAATTCTCCGGTCGAATAACTTATCCAGTTTGAATGTAGCAGCATTTCGGTGTCCCCTTGAAGTTCATTTATATTCCGACGTCAAAAAGCTCCTTAACCTATCAGGAAAATTCACGGTCATTCCGTCAACCTGCAATTCACACATTCTCTTCATGCAAAGAAACGGCGCATATCCGAAAATTCCCCAAACGCGAACCCCGAGACCCGCTCTTCTTAGTGTCTGTACGCTCTCCTCGGTTATTTTAGCCGCTTCGGGTGCCATTTCCTCGCCGCCGATCTCCTTTAACATTTCGATCTTATCGCAACCGTCACCAATAGTTAAAAGCCCGACTCGGATCGTATTGTCATATTCTTTGACCTTCTTTATTTTTTCAAAATCAAAGCTTGTAACCGTCGTTTTATCGGATATACCGAATTCCCGTATCATATCGACAACATCGGCTTCCGTATCATCGACCTTCAACTCAATGGCGAATTTAATGTCATAGCCGGAGAATTTTTCTAAAAATTCTCTGAATGTAATTATTCTGTCATAAAAACCGCTCGTGGAATTGCCGAATACTTTAACTTCTTTTAATTCCTTTAGAGTATAATCTGCGATTCTGCCGGCAGCGTCTGTAACGCGTTCCATAGTATCGTCATGAAACAGGACAAGAATTCCGTCTTTTGTTCTTTGAACATCGGTTTCGATGCCGTTTGCGCCTTGCAAAAGCCCCAGATAAAACGATGACAATGTGTTTTCCGGTGCATATTCACTTGCGCCTCTGTGTGCATAATTGATCATACTTCGCACCTCCGTTTTTGACTTTGTCGAACAAGCATATCAAAATATTTTTCTTATATCTTCACCTATCGTCATACTCCGAATCAAAAAACGCCGCTGCTTTTTTATTGATCGGCACACCTATCCCCTTGCGATAACATTCGGCTACCGCAAGCTTTGCCTTCGAATGTCCCGCCAATGCGGCATCATGATAGTATAAAAATGCGGTCGTCCTATCCTGCTCCGTTCCGCGCCCCTTATCATAACAGTAAGCAAGCTCATACGATACCTCCGGAAGCGTAGATTCTCCCTCTTTTACGCCTGCCGCCGCTACGTTCAGCCAACGAAAAGCCTCGGAAGAGTTCTTTTTCTTAAAGAGAGACAACGCATAGTTATACTGTGCCTCTGCCATGCCCTCTTTTGCCGCTTTCAGAAAATATTCGCTTGAAAGCTGTTCATTCGCCGTAACGCCGATACCATCTCTGTAAAGCTTTCCGAGCATGAGGAATGCTTCTTTATCGCCGTCCTTTGCCGCTTCTTCAAAATATTCCGCGGCAAGCGACACGTTCTTTACGAGCGTATCACCGTTAAGATATCTGTACGCCAGCTTCATATAAGCGCGTCTGTCTCCGCCGGCAAGCGCTTTTTTATACCACGACGAAGCTTCTATTCTATCTGCGGTAACACCGTTTCCGCTATCCATCATCTCGGCAAGCCTGTACTGCGCGTCGGCGTAGCCCTTGACGGCGGCTATCGCAAGATACGATACCGCCGCCGCGGCGTCCGCTGCGAACCCTTCTCCGTCGGCTATCATGCGACCGCGCTTCGATATGGCGTCAAGATTACCTTTTTGCGAAGCTCCGCGGTAGTACGAGACCGCGCTCGAATATGAATCGTATCCCTTTCTCGCCTTTGCAAGCGCAAGATCACCGCAAAAACACATCGCCGGCGGATATTCGTTCTGTGCCGCGTAGCTTATATTCTTCATCGCTTCGCTTATGTCCTCGGGGGTGGACTCGGAACTGCGAAAGACCTTCATTCCGTCCTCGTAAAAACGAACCGCCTGAGCCTCTGTTATACCCTTAGCCTCGGAAAGCGCCTGACGCACGGAGACAGATGATTCAAGCGAAGCCTCCGCCGCTCTGAAAACAACTACGTTCGTTACCTTAGAAAGCACCTCTCCGAGATATTCCGACACCTTTTCGGTCTCTTCAAGCATATATATCACTATCGGGCAATGTCTTGCGACCGTGTTCTCCACCACCGCGGATATCAGCCTATCGTCCGCGGAACTTTCCGTAAGCACTACGACCGTGACCTTTGAAGCGCTGAGACGCTCGGATATCTCCGTAATATCTCTCTCGCTCGGCGATATCTTGGAATTGAACCAATATCTGTAACCGTCTCCGTCAAGAAAATCAAGGAGGACTTCCGTTTCGGCGGAATCGGCATAGTTGAATGCGATATATGCAAAGGGCTTTTCGCCCTCATATAATTTTCTTTTTCTCATTTGTTTTCCTATCCTTTCGGAAATATCAAAAAACTCGGTCTTTATCGAAAACCGAACCCCTATTCAAATAAAATTATATCATAGCATTATTGAAAAATCAAGTACCGATATCGGATTTTTGCGTTTTTTTGAGCGTATTTTTCGCTCTCTTTTTACAGGTTGTTTTTTTATGGATTTTATATTGACAATTTCGGCAAAATATGATAGAATAAAAAAGATTTAAAAGAGTATAAATTTGTGTATGGAGAAGATGTATGAGTATGATAAACAAATTGTTTCCGGCAGTTATCGGAAGCGGATATGAAGAAAGCGGAAAGAGCATTTGGAGCTCTGCCGTAATAAAAGACGAATACGGAAGATACTGTATGTATGCTTCACGATGCTCTGATTTCTTTGAAAACCGTATGCGTAATGCCGAGATAGTTCTCGCGGTAACGGAAAATTTAGAGCGCCCCTTTACGTACAAGAAGGTGATAGTTCCGAGCGGTCATAATCCGAGCGTAATAAGAGCCGACGGAAAATATCTTATATACTACTCGGGAAACGACGGTGACGTATATTGCGCCGCCTCAAGCTCCTCTGACGGTGATTTTGAGATACCGAGCGATCCTATCGCTCTGCCGTTCAAGGCATACAATCCGTCCGCTATTACCGACAATCACGGAAACATTCGTCTTTTCGTGCGTGACGAGAACAAAAAAGTTTTCATTTTCGAAGCAATGTCCTACAACGGCAAATATACGCTTATCCGCGAAAACATCTTACATCTCGGAAAGATAGAGGATCTATGCGTACACCGCGTAAACTTCGGTTACAATATGATCGCGCTCGACACCGAGGGAATGTACGGCGGACTCAAGAACGCCGGTTCGATATTCCGTTCCGCGGACGGTCTTTATTGGCACCCCGGATCTCCCGCCCTCGTCTACGATTTTAACGTAAATTACACCGACGGTTCGGTCCTTACCGTTGACAGACGTGAGCACCCGTTCATCTTTATTGAGGACGGTGTAAAATACCTCTTCACCGCAGCTCAAAGCGGCGACCGTGTGTGGAACATGGTCCAAAAGCTCGGTCTTTAATCAGAAAAGCGAATAAGAAAAAGCTCCGTCGCGCATATGCATGCGCGACGGAGCTTCGTTTTTTATTATAAAGCGTCTTCTCTATCGGTTTCGATTCTTACGTTATTATAAGCGAAAACGAGAAGAAAGAGCATAGAAGTTTGATGCCACATCACGGTAGTATCGAATATTCCCTGGAAAAGTATCTCGCAAAGAAAGAGTGCCGTCAAAACGAAAGCTACATTGTTACCGCGTTTGCGACTGCTTAGCATAGTCTTTGCAAAATGACCGAAGATCGCCGCATATATCGCCACGCCTACCGCACCTACGTTTATAAGCATATCGATAATAAGATTGTGTGCGTGATCAGCATAATAAAGACCTTCCTTCAACGCTACCATACGATATGTCATAGGTCCTCTGCCGATAAGCACCGAGATCGGACTTCCGACATAAGACTTAAGCGCGTCCTTCCATATCCGAGATCTTTCTCCTATTATAAAAGACAAAGAATTCGTCCATGAGAAAATCTGCGGAAAGAACCACCCTACTATCCATATCGACGCCCCAAAAAACGCCGCGATAACCAACACTTTATACTTTTTAGCAAGGAAGAGCAACAAAAATAAGGTCACCATTAGCGTCATAAGCGACGACCGGCTCTCACATATCAGTATACCGAGAACGTTACATACTAAAACAGTTATATAAAACACTCTTCCGGGTCTGTACCATACCGCTCCGTCACTTTTCTTGCAGAACATGAGGCGCACAAGGCATAAAAGCGACATCATTACCGCGACCGTACCGTAATAATTGGCGTTAAAAACGCCTGCCGTCGGACGGTAATCGGGGTTATGTCCGAATATGATAAAGTTCTGTATCACGGCTGCCATAAAAGCTATAAGGCTTCCGTACCCACAGAAAACCTCAGCCTTTTCGAACGTTTCTTTTGTCATGAGCGACTTTGCGCAGCTTCCGAGCGACATTACGACGAAAAGCCCTACCGCGATCTTTATACCGTAAGTATTGCCCGACAAAAGCGAAGAAATAACGGAAAGTCCGCTTATAAGAGACATAAGCGTAAGCCACACCTTATCACTAAGCCATGCCGCTCTCGTTTCCTTGCAAAGAAACATTACGAAGAACAAAATTACAAATATCGTACCGCTCAGCATGTAAAAGCTCCAGATACCTACCGCAAGCCACAAAACGAACGCCTGACCGACGCTTCCGTTACCGAGCTTCCCGAAAAGCAACAGTTCACCGAACCTTCCGAGCTTATTTTCGGACCGCACCATATCACTCTGTCCTGTCCGCGCAGTAGATCTTATGTACTTCCGCGGGGACGCCTTCCATTTCGATCTTACCGTTCTTTATCCAGTAGCTTTTTTCGCATATAGCCTCTATCTGACCGAGCGAATGACTTACTATCACTATCGTCTTTCCGCGCTCCTTGATCTTCCAAAGCTCGTTTATACATTTTTCCTGGAACTCTCCGTCACCGACGGCAAGTATCTCGTCTATGAGTAGTATATCCGCGTCGACGTTTATCGCAACGGCAAATCCGAGGCGCATATACTGTCCCGAGGAGTATGTCCTTATCGGAGAATCTATATGACTTCTGAGTCCGGAAAACTCGATTATACTGTCAAGGCGCTGATCTATCTCTTTTTTTGAAAGACCGTATATCGCGGCATTCGTATATATATTCTCGCGTCCGGTCATATCGGGATGAAATCCCGCTCCGAGCTCTATGAGTCCGGATATCCTACCGCGCGTAATTACGCTTCCGCTATCCGGATATATTATACGGCTTATCATCTTTAAAAGCGTACTTTTTCCGCAACCGTTATGACCGACAAAGCCTACCGCCTCTCCGCGCTTGATCTTCAGCGATATGCCGTCAAGCACCTTGTTTTCGGTATAACTGTTACGGTTCTTGAAAAGTATCCTCTCTTTTAACTGAGAACCCTTATCTTTATACACACGGTAGTGCTTGTAAACGTCGTTTATTTCTATTGAATATTCAGAATCTCGTACTTCCGCAGTATCCATTTTTACCGTTTCCTTTCAAATATCCTTATACCCGTCTGTCAAAGCTCCTCCGCAAAGCGTCTCTTAAGCTTTGAAAATGTGATCCAGCCTATTATCAGCACGACGATTCCGAGAAGGAACGCCCAGACCAAAGTCTTAAGATCCGGGATCTTGCAATAATACAGTATATCTCTGTACGCGGAGATCACGGGCGTCATCGGGTTAAGGTTGAATATGAACTTAAATCTGTCGTCAAGACCGTCGATATTGTAGAGCACGGGAGTAAGATACTGCCATGCCATCATAAGTATTCCGAGGATATGCTCCATATCACGGAAATATACTGTGATCGCCGAGACCAAAAACGCCATTCCGAGCGCAAGCAGATACTCCACCGCAAATACGGGAATAAGACACAGAAGCCCTATCGGACTCGGAAATCTGCCTGAAAAAAGAACTACCGCAAGCACGACTATAAAGCAAAGCAGCATATTGACAAAATTGGTCGTTACAGTCGATATCGGCAACACCTCGCGCGGAAAATATATCTTCTTTACCATGTCCTTTTGAGACAGTATCGCCATAGATCCGCACGTGACCGACGAAGAAAAGAAGATCCACGGTATCAACGCCACGAAAAGGTGTAAATAATAATCATCGATACCGCTTTTAAGTATGGTCGAAAATACTATCGTGTAAACCAAAAGCTGAAGAAGGGGGTTTAAGAACGTCCATAAAAATCCGAGGACAGAGCCTTTATAACGTCCTCTGAGCTCTCTGCGGACGAAAGCCTTTATCATCTCGCGATAGTCGTATATTTCCTTTACCGTCTGACGAAAGCTCTCACGTTGTCCCGTTCTTTTTACCGTCAGCTCCCGGCTTTTGTTTTCGGCTTCGTTTTGCATTTAAACAATACCTTTCACGTTAATTTTTTGCACGTCTCGGTCTCATATACCGAGCATTTCCGTATACGTTTTGTAAAGCTTTTCCTGCATATCATCAAGGGAAAAATGCTCCTTACAACGCTTTATGGCGGCTTCGCCGTACACTTCTCTCAGCTTGGGATCGAGCACCAATCTGTCAAGAGCCTTTGCAAGCGCTTCAACGTCGCCCGACGGAACGGTAATACCCGTCTCGCCGTCCAAGCTCACATCGGGTACCGCGGTAGGCAGATCTGTATTGATCACGGGCTTACCGTAAGCCATAGCTTCAAGCTGGACCAATCCGAAGCATTCCGAACGGCTCACCGACGGAAGAACGAACACGTCGCAGTCATAAAGCGCCGCTTTAAGATCGTTATCCTCTACCTTTCCGAGGAAATGAACTCTGTTATTTATCGAAAGCTCATCGCATCTTGCTTTAAGATGCGCTTCAAGCTCTCCGTCTCCGACTATAAAAAGTTCGGAGCGTTCCTCGGTCTTTGCCATAGCCTCCAAAAGCACGTCTACGCCTTTATAATACACGAGACGCCCTACGAAAAGGAGCTTTACGTTTTCCTTTACACTGAGCTTATCCGAAAGATACGAAGTGTTTTCGGGCGCCTCGAAGCTCTCCTTCGGGACTCCGAACGGGATCACCTCTACCTTATCCATGTACTTTCCGAGGTATGCCGATCTTTCCGCAACGGTCTTACCCGCTACGAATATCTTATCCGCACGCCTGAGCATCATATGCATAAGCGGCTTATAGAAAAGCATCAGTTTTTTCTGTTTTACGACGTCACTATGCCACCAGACCGCCACCTTGGATCTTTTAGCCGCTCCGCTGAGTACAAGAGCGAGATCGGATAACGGAAACGGCGCGTGTATCTGTATAAGATCCACGTTTTTCGACATTTTTTTAAACGTTCTTACATAGTCAAGAGAAACAGGCATTGAAAACTTTACAAACGGAGTCTTGGCTCTGTATACCTTAATACCTTCCTCCGTCGTGCCTATCTCTCGTTTTTTATTTTCCGAGCAAACAAGTATCTCTACGTCCGCTTTTCCGACCACCGCTCCCGTTATATCGAGCGCCGCGGTCTCTATTCCGCCGACGACCGGGCTATACCATTTCGCGGCGTGAAGCATTTTGAAATCCTTCTTTTCCGCTTCGGAAAGCCCATTTATATTATCATCGATCATAAAAATCTCCATATATCTTATTCGCCGTACCTTAGGTCTTATTTTAACAGATCAAGGTAGACACGATACATCTTCTCAGCCGAAGCTTCCCATGTAAAGCGCTTCGACCACGCTTCGCCTTCCTCCGAAAGCTTGCGACAGAGTCCTTCGTCGGTCGAAAGACTGTAAAGACCGTCGGCAATCGAGCTTTCCGAAAGAGGGTCGCATTCAACGGCGTTACCGCCCGTGACCTCCGGAAGCGAGGCTACGTTAGATGTAAGGACCGGTGTTCCGCACGCCATAGCTTCCGCTACCGGCATACCGAAACCTTCGTAAAGCGAAGGGAAGACAAACGCTTTCGCTCTTGCGTAAAATATCGACTTTTCTTCGTCGGAGATATATCCCAGTCTCTTTACTTTACCGGATATACCTTCCTTTTCCATTCTGTCGAATATCTCCCCGTAATACCAACCGGCCTTACCGCCGAGCACCAGATCCGGCGCTTTTTTCCCTTCCGCGGTAAGACGCTTTACCGTATCCGCATACGCTCCCATAAGGCGCGTAAGATTTTTTCTCGGCTCAAGCGTACCGAGATAAAAGAAATAATCTCCGTCGCTTACACCGGCTTTATCAAGCAGAGCGTCTGTCTTTTCGCTTCTTTCGATCCTTTTGTACATATCGAAATCGACGCCTGCATAGAGCACCGTCATCTTGCTTTCCGGAACGTTATACAATTCCGCCAGCTCTTGCTTTGTAAATTCGGAAACGACGAAAATATGATCCGCTTTCTTTACAGTACTTCCAAGCCTGTACTCAAGCATTTTTCTCGTCTTGAGCGCCACTGTCTCCGGATAGCGCCGAAACGCGAGGTCATGTACGGTACATAACTTTTTCCCCTTGACTCCCGGCGGAATTATAAAGTTGAAAAAGTGCGTTATATTCGGTTTTCCGTGAAAAAGCCATTTATACGGTATCGGAACAATCCCGTATATGAGCTTGTACATACCGTCTGTAAGAAGCGGAAAACTCTTCGTTCTTACGTTATCCGCCTCATAAGCTTTCATTCTTTGCTTTTTACCGGCGCAGTCCTTAAGGGAAAAATAATTAAATGTATATTCGTTTTCGGGGTGCAGCTTGATAAGAGCCCTGCATATCTCTTTTTCATGCATGCCTATTCCGGTAAGCTGCTCCGGACACACGGGTGTACCGTCAAAAACTATCTTCATAAGTACTCCGGACTGTCTGTCAGCTTACAAGTCCCGTCCTTTATCTTCTGTGCCCAATCCTTACGGCATACAAGGAGCGCGTTTCCGGATTCAACGACAACAAGATCCGAAACTCCGAGAAGCACGACCGCTTTTCCGTCGGGAACCTCGACTATGTTTCCGCTTCCGCCTGTCACCGCAGCGTTACCCGTTATATAATTTCCGTCGGCGTCAGGAACGGATATTTCGGGAATAGCCGCCCATGTTCCGACATCGTTCCAATCAAACGTAGACTGGACCGTAATACTTCCGCGGACATGCTCCATTACCGAATAGTCTATCGATATAGACTCCATTCTGTCAAACATCTGGTATGTTATAAGCTCTTCGTTACGCTTTCCGAGGCTCTTGCCTATAAGGGAAAGACAAGCCGCGTTCTCCGGATGAAAACGCTTTATACAACGAAGCATATAGCTCACGGGGAAAACGAACATTCCCGCGTTCCAGAGATATCTGCCGCTCGCGATATACTTCTTTGCAAGCGCAAGGTCGGGCTTTTCCACGAACTTGAGCATCTTCCAAGCAAGCTCCTTTTCCGGGACGGGCATCTTCTTGTTTACCTTGATGTATCCGAAGCCTGTCTCGGGTCTTGTCGGAGTTATACCGACCGTAACTATGGTATTATTGCTTTCCGCTATATCGCAACACTTTTCAAGATCCGAGGCGAAAGCCTTTACGTCCTTAATAAAGTGATCGGAAGGAACGACCATCATTATAGCGTCCTTATACTTCTTCTTTATTATCTGTGCCGCATATCCTATACAAGCGGTAGTATTCTTACCCATTGGCTCACAGATTATATTCTCCGGAGGAAGCTCCGGGAGCTGGCTGCGAGTCATATCATAATAATCTTTACCGGTAACTATATATATCTTGTCTATCGACGTAAGCGCTTTCATTCTCTCAACGGTAGAAACTATCAGCGTATCCTTCTCTCCCCCGAGCGACAAAAACTGCTTCGGACAATTTCTGCGGCTCTTAGGCCACAGACGTTCTCCTTTTCCGCCCGCCATTATTACGGCTATTCTTTCCATTTACGAAAAATACATCCTTTCAGATCTTTTTACTTCCTTATGTCTTAAAGTCCGAGCGCGGGTATCTCCGCCTTCACCTTTTCTATCGACGCCTCTGCCTCAGCACGGCTGCTTCCCTTAGCGGAAAGGTAAGCCTTCATCTTCGGCTCGGTGCCCGACGGACGAACTATGACCTTTATTCCGTTATCTGTGGAATATTCAAGGACATTCGAATCCGGAAGTCCCGTTTCGGGATTAAATTCGCCCTCACGGAGTCCTTCTTTATGATAATCGACGATCTTTATTACCTTTCCGCCGTTAAAGGACTTCGGCGGATCTTTTCTGAGATCGGCAATGATATTTTTCATCTTAACGGCTCCGTCCGCACCCTCGTAAGCGAAATTCATGAGCGCTTCTTTATAGTAGCCGTGTATCTTGCAAAGCTCGTCGAACGCTTCAAGAAGCGTCTTACCCATTCTCTTATAGTAAAGAGCCATTTCGCATATAAGCTCGGAAGCATTTACGCCGTCCTTATCTCTTACATATCCCCCGGAAAGGTATCCGCAGCTCTCCTCGAAACCGAACAGGTATCTCTCGGCGCGTCCTTCCTTTTCAAGCAACGCTATCTGCTCGCCTATATACTTAAAGCCCGTAAGAACTCTGCGAAGCTCTATTCCGTGCGCTTCGGCTACGCTATCCGCCATGACCGTAGAAACTATCGTTGTAACTGCTACCGGGTCATTCGGAAGAATTCCGAGTTCTTTCTTTCTCTTGGCTATATAATCAAGAAGAAGTATTCCAGTTTCGTTACCGGAGAGCGCGGTATACGAATCTCCGTCCTTACACGCCACGCGGCATCTGTCGCAGTCGGGGTCGGTCGCTATCATTATATCGGCATTTGTCTTTTTGCAAAGATCAAGCGCGAGCTTCAAAGCCTCGGGGTTTTCGGGATTCGGATAAGGACAGGTCGGGAAATTTCCGTCCGGTGCTTCCTGCTCCTTTACCACCGTAACCTCATAACTGCTCTCTTTGGAAAGCACCTCGGTAACGGAACATCTGCCCGCACCGTTGAGCGGCGTATAGACCACCTTCAGTTTTTCGCCGTTTCTTACCTCATCTCCCATAAGAGCTTCGCCTCTGACGGCTTCGAAGAAGGCTTCGAACACCTCGTCGCCTATGAGCTGTATATCGCCCTTCTTTACCGCCTCATCGTAATCGACAGTCTTTACACCGTCGAATATATCGCTCTTACCTATCTCGTCAAGTATTACGTCCGCAAGCTCGGGACCTATCTGACAACCGTCGCTTCCGTATACCTTATATCCGTTATATACTGCCGGATTATGGCTTGCGGTTATGCATATTCCGGCGTCGCAGCCATAGTATCTTACCGCAAAGGAAAGAGCCGGAGTCGGAGCAAGCTCAGAGTAGACGAGAACCTTGATTCCGTTTGCCGCGAGCACCGACGCCGCTCTCTCGGTGAAAAGCTCGCCCTTTATACGGCTATCGTGCGCTATCGCGACGGAAAGTCTCTTTTTCGTTTTATTCTGCATTATAAGACAATTTGCAAGACCTTGAGTTGCACGTCCGACGGTGTATATATTCATTCTGTTGGTACCGGCGCCGATAAGTCCGCGAAGTCCACCTGTTCCGAACGCAAGATCGCAACGGAAACGATCAAATATCGCATCTTCGTCACCTTCTATATCGTTTAACTCCTTAGTAAGGTCAGCGTCATCAAGCTCACGAGTCTTCCAATCAATATATTCTTTCATTATAAAATTACCTTTCGGTCCTTTATTTGGGCAACAGGCAAAAAACAAAGCGTACACCGCTTGTCTCAGCATCCTACGCCCTTCTACATCGCTATATATTATAGTATAATATTATTACATTTATTACAATGTAATATGAATTTTATGTTACATATATTAAAAATACCAAGGGGAATGTAAACAAAAATCGCGATTTTTAATGTTTTTCTTTGGCGAATAAAGACAAAACACCCGTTAGGCAATGCCTGTCGGGTGTTTTATATTATTCTGTATAAGCTATTTTATCACTTACCGGAATTTCTGAGCATTTCAAGTCTTTCGTTAAACTCCGTAGTAAGTTTACCTTCTATGTTAGCCTGGTAAACGCTCATCATACTGGGAGCGGTCTTACTTACACACTGATTCTGAATAAGCGTGTTTATGTTAAGAAGATCAAGAGCACATGCAACGTCGAATACTCTGTTGTTAAAGACGTAGTCGAGCATTTCGGACGACTCATCGTCACGGGTACCCTTCGTATTAAGAACGGTCTCACGGTATGCGTGTCTGAGAGACGTATCCTTAGCGTTTATAGCGTCGAAGAAGGACGGACTTGAATAATATGCCATAGCTTCAAGAACGTAAGCAGAGAAATCGTCTGCATTCTTATCGCTGACATAACGGCTATAAACAGAGTAGCAAAGCGCGTTACCGTACTGGATCGTATTACCGTACTCTTCTCCGGAATTAACCGTCGGAATCGGAAGAATACCGAAGTTTGCGGTCATGTCACGGATAAGGTCGATTGTTCCGACATGGCACATGAAGAATAGAGCCTTATTGGACTTAAATCCGCCTCTCGCGATTTTCTCCCATACGTCTCCGGAGCTATAGGTAACATTATTTATATTCAAGAACCACTCGGTGTTCGCCGTACCACCCATAAGACCGTGTATGGTCTCTACCGCAGAGAAGAAGTCTTCGTTTCCGTTTATGTTATCAAGCGGAAGTCCGCCGCCCTGAGGTATCTTAGAGGGAGTAAGCTTATTCGCCTGAAGCAGAACGGTTGCACACTCATTCTGAGAGAAAAGACCGTATGTACCGGTTCCGGAATAATCTTCCTTCCACTTGTCGGAAATATTATTATCCTTAGTGTAATACTCGGAAGCAAGAGCCTTTAACTTCGAGATAGTCCAATTCCCGTCCTTAACCGTCTGATAAAGCTCGGCGCTCTTTTTTCCGCTATACTTTTCATAAAGCTGCTTATTGAAAAGAACACACCAAGTAGCGTCGTCGTCAACGGTATTAATATCTCCGAGAGCTATATATGCTCCGTCGTAAAGAAGAAGGTCGTTTATAACTGCGGAATCCCACCACTCTTCTTCAAGGTTTATGTAAGAAACATCGCTATTGAAATCAACGAATCTTCCGGTGCTCGCCGCACGGCTGAGAGAACTGGTCACGGAATCCATAATAGCGCCATATGTGGTGTCACCGGAGTTAAGCGCATTGGTGACCGTTTTGTTGAGATCTGTAACATCGTCACGAGCGATCTTTACACCGATATTACTCTGTATTCTTATGTTTCTTTCTCTGACCGCGGTTCTTATCGACGAGTCTCCGAGGTTATCATCCGTCTCCACAAGGTCAACTATATTGAACGCCTGAGTTCCGGCTCTGTCCTGTCTTGTTAGAACCGTAAACTTTTTGTTTTTGAACTTCTTCTCTACTTCGCCGTTAAAGCTCGGAGGAAGCTCGTTCTCTTCGAGAAGGTCACCCTCGTCATCATCGTCATCATCGTCATTCCTGGCGCACGACGTAATGAAGAGCGGCACTACCGCCATTGCCAATACGAGCAAAAGCGCAAGTAATCTTCTGATTTTCATCAGCAAATCTCCTTTTCATTTTTATAATATTTATATACGTATTTTAGCACAAAAGCCCGATATATTTGTTACAAGAATGTGAAATTTGAGTTTGTTTCGCCATTTTTCGCCTTTTGCACAAAACCCGGTGTTCGTTTTTGTGAAACATCACTAACACTTTGAGCTATTCCAAGTACAGTTTGCTCTTCGATCGCGCAAGCTACGCTTTTCGGTACGCTCAACGGAGTAAACTCCGCCGTCCTTTACGTCCGTTAAAACATTTCCGTTCGGAAGCGTTACGGCAGCGGTCATACCCTTCGGAAGCGTTATCGACATCTCGCCCTTACCGTTATCGTCTAAATTCCACTCTACGGTTATGGTTCCGAGCGGCGTAGGTACCGCTCCGCTTACCACATCAAGCGACGAGATATCGGGAGCTATCGTTACCTCCTTGAAGCCGTTGGATGCGGGCTTTACGCCGAGAATCATCGCGGAATATTCGTAAATAGGAGCGGAGCTCCAGCCGTGACATTCGCTTCTGGGATTTCCGGGATTCTCACACCACGTCGTACAACCGATCTCATACATCTTGTACCACCCCTCCATTATACCCGGAGCGTACTTCTTATAAAGTCCTGTCTTTTCGATCGCGCGGAAGGTGTAGTAATTAAAGGAAAACGAAGCGCGGCTTATGTCCTTTTCAAAGCTTCTTTCCATCAAGGCTACCGCCTCGTCTCCGCGAACGGCGTCGCATAGCACCGCCCATACCGACGTATGCTCCGAATACGTATTATATCCGTACACGTCGACATAAAACCCTTCTCTTTCATCATAACAACAGCGGTTCACCGCCTCTATGACCTTTTCTTTACGCGCAAGATATTCGGAAGCAAGACCGCTTCTGCCGACATCCTCCGCTAACGTTGCGGCGACGCCGAGAGCACAGGCGTACATCATACTGCTCATCGTAGACGGAGCTTTGTTCCCCATGGGAGGCATTCCGAATTCCCAGCCGTCTACCCAATCGGTATAATGCCAGTACAGAGTAGTACCGACAAGTCCCTCAGGCGTAAGCAACGCGTCAAAGCCGGTAAGGACTCTGTCCGCTACCGAGATAAGCTCTTTTGCCGTTTTCATATCTCCGGAATATGTTACATAATCCCTTAGCATAAGTATCCAGTAGAGCGAGAAGTTCGGAATTATCTGTGGCTGATCGTTCGGATACTGCGCACATACCATTCCGTCGGGTCTTATCGAACGAGAAAGATCGCACACGACCTTTCTCGCCATGGATTGATCGTCCGTCAATCTGAGCATGAACATCATCTCAAGGGCGCTATCCATACAATACTGTTGTTGCTCGTAATACGGACAATCGACGAAGGTCTCGTGAGTACAACATTTCAGAGTATTTACCGAGATATCCCAAAGCTTATTTACGGTCTCGTCGTTCGTCTTAAAGTAGCCCTTCTCCTCTATCGGGTAAAAATACGGACGATAGCTTTGCTTCGATACATCAAACTCCGTACCTGCCGGATATTCTACGCGTACAAAACGATATGCTCTGAAGGTAAACGGCTCAAAGCTCTGTTCTTCTCCGTTCAGGGTCACCGTATCGCCGTATCCGACTATGACGTAATCGTTTTCACGACGATCGCGTCTGCCCTTTTTCCAGATCTCCTTCGGGTCGCAATAACATTCCGAATATATAAAACGTATCTTTTCTCCCGCTTTGCCCTTAAACGTAAATTTCGGGTATGCGGTCGTATACGCGCCGGCGTCTATCTCGCAGCTCGTCTCGTCACGACGGATCTCGCTAAAATCATGCTCGGGATAAAGCTTCATAAACGGTATGCTTCTTTTTTCGAGAAGATAGCTGCTCGGAACACCGAAAGGAGTAAAATTTCCGTGTTCGATATCATTTTTTGAAATTACCGTTATATCGACCTTCTCGTCCTTCTCGGTCGTAACCGTCTCGCTGTGAGGAAGCCCTATACAGGTATTATCACGCTTAGTAAAGCTCTTTGAGGCTTCGTAAAAGCAGTTCCAACCGGAATCCGCCGATGTACATACCTCTTCCCTTTTACCGTTTTCGTCGGTTATGCTTCCGAATACCAAGAGCGCGGGATACTCTCCCTTTATACAACTTGCGTAAAATTCGTCCCTGTAATGCGCCACGGTCACGGAAAGCAGATTTTCTCCGTCCTTTAAAATACCGTTCGGGATCGTTACCGTTTCGTATTTTCTTGTCCACATATCGCTTATACACGGACCTTCGCATATGTATACGCCGTTAAGATAGCATTTATAACGCGTATCGGCGCATATATTAAGCTCCATTACGGAATCCTTCGAAGCGCGTATCGTTTTTTCAAAGCGATACGATGTGTTTTTTTGAAATGTCTTGACCGGTCTTATCCAAAAGCCTTGCATAAAAAACTCCTCCGTTTGTATTAGAACTCAAATCCTATCGACTCAAGATATCTCTTACTGTTCGCAAGACACTTGAACGGATCGGGCTCGCATACAAAGGTCTGGTCCTGCTCTATGAAAGCGTATTCCGTTCCGGCGTCCTTTAATGCCTGACCGATAGAAGAAAAATCAAGTATACCGTTTCCGCACCAAGTAAAGTGACGGGAGCCGTCGGCTTCAACCATCATATCTTTAAAGTGTACGCAAGGAAGCCTGCCGGAAAGACGCTTTATCTCCTCAACGGGGTCGGATCCGCCTGCCTTTACCCAATACGTATCGAGCGTAAAGCCCATTTCTTTTGCCGTAAGCTTATCGGAAAGATATTCCATACAGTTCTTACCGTCAACGGTATTCTCGTATTCAGCGGCATGGTTATGATACATAAAATACAAACCTGCATTCGCTATCTTTTCAGCCGCGGGCTTTGCCTTTTCGACAAAATCGGCGCAGTACTGCGGTATTTTATCCTTTTCCGCGGAAAATACTCCCGGAAGCGCTCCGACGCCTATATATTTACATCCGAACGTTTTATGCTCGTTTATAACGGCTTCGGTATCGCCGATTATCCTATCGTAGTTATAATGCGTAAGATTGCAGGTAAGTCCCGCCTCCTTAAGCGCGTCTCTTAACCATTCCGCCTCGTATGCACACGTACCCGAGACCTGAACGGTACTGAATCCCATATCCGCTACCTTTTTGAGAGTTTCGGAAAAGGAATCGAGATCCTTACAATAGTCTCTGAGCGTATAAAGCTGTACTCCTACCTTCATGTTATAACACCTTTCCATAATAATAAAATATTCGGACATTCTCCGTCCGAGACTATTCTACCAAATATAATTTGTTTTGTCAAGTAAAATAACATTTTATTTTAATTTAACGCATACAAAAAGCAAGATCGGAAATACTTTTAAAGAAACCGAAAAAGGTTTCTTTCGTAAGCACAAAACAAAAACGAAAGGTGTCATCAAAAAATGAACGAATTCAAGAATTCATGCGGAAGCAAGGGTTGTTGCGAAAACGCCAACAAGGCTATCGGATGCACGGTATCACAGTGCGCCCATCACTGCGGAAGCGAGAACTACTGCTCTCTCTCCAAGATACAGGTAGTGACCCACGAAGAAAACCCCACGGTCATACAGTGCACCGACTGTGCCTCGTTCGAACCCAAAAACTAAGCAAAAAACGCCCCTCGGGGCGTTTTTTCTTTTATCTCTTTATAAGCTTTACCTTGCTTCCGTTAGATATACCGGCGGCGTTCGCGTCATCGGTATCCACGTGCATTTCAAGACGAAACTTGTCGCTGACTCTTATCTGTACGTCATAGAACAGGCTTCTTCTCTCTCCGCCCATTTCGACATCGACATATTCGCCGTCCTTTACTCCGTACCTCGCTCCGTCCTCCTCGCTCATATGTATATGGCGGTTGGCTATTATACAACCTTCGCTCAGTTGTACATATCCCTTGGGACCTATTATCATCACGGGAGCAGAGCCTGCCACATCTCCCGACTCTCTTACGGGAGGCTTGACCTTGAGCACATAGCTATCGGTTCTCGATATCTCCACCTGCGACTGTTTTCTTTCCGGTCCGAGGACGCGAACGCCCTCTATCGCTCTCATAGAGGGTCCCACGAGAGTAAGCTGCTCCTTACAAGCATACTGACCGGGCTGAGAAAGATCCTTTAACTTTGTCAGCTCGTAGCCCTTTCCGAAAAGTATCTCCACATGCTCGCGCGTAAGATGTATATGTCTGTTGGATATTCCGACCGGAATATCGCCCTCGCTATTCTTTGTGTCTCCGTTCTTGACGGCTTCGATAACGCGATCGACAAGCTCTTTTATATCATTTTCGGTATATTTCATTGCTATAAACTGCCTTTCTGCGAAAGGCATCGACGGGGTTATGAAAC
>CAZFQJ010000014.1:0-20787 GCA_964520875.1 uncultured Lachnospiraceae bacterium | reverse complement strand
ACCTTAAGAATTGCCTCTCTGCCCTTTACATCGGGGACATCAACCACAACCTGACGGTCAAAGCGTCCGGGACGAAGAAGTGCGGGGTCAAGGATATCGGGACGGTTGGTCGCCGCTATGACTATGACCGCGCTTCCGCTTCCGAAGCCGTCCATTTCGACAAGGAGCTGGTTAAGAGTCTGCTCTCTTTCGTCGTGACCGCCGCCGAGACCTGCGCCTCTGTGACGTCCGACCGCGTCTATCTCGTCTATAAATACTATCGAAGCGGGATATTTCTTCGCGTTCTCAAACAGATCGCGTACTCTCGACGCTCCGACTCCGACGTACATCTCGACAAAGTCCGAACCGGAGATAGAAAAGAAGGGAACGCCCGCTTCGCCGGCGACCGCCTTTGCAAGCAAGGTTTTTCCCGTTCCGGGAGGTCCTACGAGCAGAACGCCATGAGGGATCTTTGCGCCGAGCTTTGTATACTTAGAAGGATTCTTAAGGAAATCAACGACCTCCTGAAGCTCCTCCTTTTCCTCGTCTGCGCCGGCAACGTCACGGAAAAGGACGCGTTTCTTTTCGTCAACGCCCATTTTGGTACGCGCTTTTCCGAAATTATTGAGCGCTCCGCCGCGTCCGCCCGCCGAACGCATGAAAGCGATTATGGTGAACAATATCAGCCCCATGAGGAGGATATACGGAATATAAGATATCCACATGCTGGCGGACGACTGAGGCAAAAAGTCTATCGACTTTCCTTCGGCTTGAAGCGCCGCAAGCTCGTCGCCGTAGTTATCCATAAAGAACTGATAACCCATACTTGTGAATTTATAGGTCTTTTTGACGCCCTGGTCCGTCTCTACGGTACACTTTCCGTTCTCGTTCACGCTGAACGATACGATGTGACCGCCCTCGATGTCACTCGCAAGCTCCGTCAGGTCGTTATATTCGTTACCCGTCGGAACGCGAAGGAGCGTTACCGCCATAACTACTATGAGTACGGCAAGCATGATGTAGAAAATAAATCGCTTGTTGTTTCTCTTGTTCATTTTTCCTCTCCGTATGAGATCTGAATTATATTTATCCGTTCGCGCGGTCCTTTATACCTTCGATATTTGACCGAGCGTGGCGTAAACATCATATTTTATCGTCGCGTATTACACCTATGTAAGGAAGCGTGCGGTATTTTTCGCCGTAATCAAGTCCGTAACCTATAACGAAGCTGTTTTCGATCTGCTTTCCGACATATTCGGGAGAAAAATCCACTTCTCTGCGTTCCGGCTTATCCAAAAGCGTTACCGTCTTTACGCTTCTCGCGCCCTTATTGAGCAGGTAGCTCACGATATACTTAAGAGTCCTTCCGCTGTCCACTATATCCTCTACTATAAGTATATCCTCGTTCGGAAGATTTTTTCTGTTAAGGTCGAGGATTATATTTACATTTCCCGACGAGGTAGTGGAATCTCCGTAAGACGAGACTCTCATAAAATCTATCTGCACGGGAAGCTTTATCTTTCTCATAAGGTCCGCCATAAACGTTACGGAGCCCTTAAGTATTCCCACAAGGACGAGATTTTCGCAGTCCTTATAATCCTCGTCTATACGCTTTGCCAAGGTCTCGCATATTTCCTTTGTCTCTTCCTCGGATACGAGCACGCTCTTTACATGGTCATTCCAATCAGTCATTTTTTTACCCTCTTTTCTTTTTATGTCGATATCTTTTTACGGAACATAGATGATATATGCCGTATTTTTTCCGCTATTCGGTCTTATATCGTCGGAAGCCGATAGCCACGGCACCCATACTATCTCGTCTCCGAGACATATGCACGGGAGCGTTTTTCTCGTCTCCGCCGGGATCTTACGATCTATCAGTTGTTTTCTGACATTCTTTTTGTGACCGCCGTAACGGTAACTGTCTCCGGGTCCGACGGCACGCGCACAGAGCGCTATCCTGCCGTCCTTATATATTCTATCAGAATTAACCGACACTCGTATAGATAATTTGTAAATATTCTGCCAATCGTCTGCGACCTTTTTATCACAGGTTATAAGTATTTTGTTACCGTTCTGTGACATTATATTTTCGCCTTCGGTAAGCTCGGTAAACGTAACTGCCTCAAAATTTTCGCACGGCTTTATAAATTCAACGCCGCGGCTGCTTATCCTCGCCGTAACATTGCCTGGCACGGTATATCTTACCGTCGCATGCGATTCCTTTACCGCGCGGCAGATAAGACGCACGGTCCCGTTTTCAAGCATCGTTCCCTCTCCGCAGGTCAAAGCATACTTCCTTTTTACATATCTTGAAAGTATCGGGTCGGGAAAGGACATAAGAGTTCTTTTGCCGCAGTCAAGCGGTATTTTTTCCGCTTCCGACGTAAGATACGCGTTATCCTCCGCGACCGATCGGCACATACGAAGAAACGCAGAATCCGCATTCGAATTCAGATCGTATATCCGAGGAAGCACCGTATGACGAAGAAGGTTCCGAGAAGCGTCGTCCTCGGAATTCGTACTGTCGTAAACATAGTCTTGACCTATATCGAAAAGCGCGTCCGTAAGCTCTTTTTTTCGAAAACTGAGCAAAGGACGCACTATGCAGCCCCTTTTTTCGGGTATTCCGGAGAGACCGCTCGGTCCGCAGCCGCGTATGAGGTGCAAAAGCACCGTCTCTATATTATCGTCCGCATGGTGAGCCGTAGCTATCTTATCGCATGAAAGCTCCGCGGCTTTTCTTTCAAGAAAATCATAACGCAGACGTCTTGCACATTCCTCAAGTCCCTCGCCGGTCTTTTTACATTCCGACGGAACGTCTGCATGTCCCGTTTCTATCGTTATACCGTTCTTAAGACAAAGAGCCTTGCAAAAATCCTCGTCTCTGTCTGCTTCCGCGCCTCTTATACCGTGATTTAAGTGCGCCGCGCATACCTCTATCCCCAGCTCTTTTTCAAGTGCGCGGAGAAGAAGAAGCAGAGCGACCGAATCCGCGCCTCCCGAAAAGGCAACTAAAACGCGATCGCCCCCGCTTAAGAGCCGTTCGTCCGCAAGCTCGGACCGAAGCCTTCTCTTAAGTATTTCAAATCTGTTATCGTTATTTTCCATTATCCGCTCCGAAATGTCAGCCCTCTTCGTCGCCGTGCGTACTGTCAAGCGAGTAGAACGCGGTAAACTGCGGAGTCCAGCCGAGCTCCACTATACCGGTAGCGCCGTGACGGTTTTTGGCTATAACGACTTGGACTTTCTGCTCCTCGCCTTCTTTTCTGTGAAGGAACATTACGCTATCCGCGTCCTGCTCGATAGAACCGGAGTCACGAAGGTCGGAAAGCTGAGGAAGTCCGTCCTTTCTCGCCTCCACCGCTCGGTTGAGCTGAGCGCAGGTGAGCACGGGAACTCCAAATTCCTTTGCCATGAGCTTTATTCCGCGCGAGATCTCGCCGACCTCCTGAGCGCGGTTATCGGAATGAGACTCGGACTGCATGAGCTGAAGGTAGTCTATTACTACGAGTCCGAGATTTTTTATCTTTCTCAGCCTGCTCTTCATCATAGTGACCGACATACCCGCGGTATCGTCTATAAGTATGTTGCACTGCGAAAGAGTATTTGCGGCTATCGCGAGCGAATTCCAGTTTTCCGGCATGAGGCGTCCCGAACGCAATACGGTATTATCGATACGCGCCTCGTTCGATATCATTCTCATGACGAGCTGCTCCGCCGACATTTCAAGCGAAAATACACATACGGTCTTATTCAGGTTTTTCGAAGCTCTCGTGGCTATGTTCATCGTAAACGACGTTTTTCCGACTCCGGGGCGCGCTCCGACGAGCACCATATCGCCCTCTCCCATACCGACGAGCAGATTGTCTATCGCGGAAAATCCGGTAGGCAGACCCGCGCTCTGCTCGGGGTTATTCGAAAGCTCCTGAAGATGATGATAATTTTCCCTTATGACCTCTTTTATATGCCGAAAATCACCGCTTATATTCTTATCGCTCAGCGCGTATATCTTTTTCTCGGCGTTTTCAAGTATATGCTCCGCCGTATCGGTCTCCGACGACGCGCTTTCCTGTATCTCTCGGCAGATATTTATAAGATTACGGCGTACCGCGCGATCGCGGACTATCTTCGCGTAATCCGCGGCGTTCGCCGCCGACGGCACCGCCGTAAGTATTCCGGTGATCACCTGCTTTGCGCGGTCCGCGTCCATTACGCCCTTGTTCACGAGCGTTTCCGTAACGGTGACGTGGTCTATGTTACGGCTCTGAGCGAACAGATCGTGCATGGCAAAGAATATCTCTCGGTGATCGTCGACGTAAAAATCGTCTCCCGAGACGAGATTCACGAGATCTCCGAAGCAATCCGGCTTCAGTATCACCGCGCCGAGAACGCTCATCTCCGCCTCATACGAGACGGGAAGTTCATTTCTCACATCCATAATTACTTAGTTACTTCGAAATCGATCTTTCCCGTAACGTCACGGTGCAATTTTACGTTTACGCTGTAACTGCCGTATGCCTTTATCGGGTCGTCAAGTTGTATCTTTCTCTTGTCTATATCGATACCGAGTTGCTCGGAGACCGCGTCGGATATATCCTTCGTACCGACGGAGCCGTAGAGCTTCTCGTCCGCTCCGCAGGAACGCGCTATCTTTACCTTGCGTCCCTCAAGCTTTGCGGCTACATCCTTTGCCGCCTTAAGCTCCTTCTCCTCCTGTATGCGCTTTGAGGTCTCCGCGTTCTTGAACTCTTCCATGTTCTTTGCGTTGGCCTCTACCGCAAGCTTTTTCGGTAAAAGGAAATTTCTCGCGTATCCGTCAGACACGTCTATAAGTTGTCCTTTTTTGCCCTGCGCTTTTACATCTTGTGTAAGAATTACCTTCATTTGAGTTACCTTTCCTTCCGTTCTTTATGCTTTGTCGGCGGACTGCTCCGCGCTCTTCTTGTTTCTTCTCGGTATCCTCGCCACTCTCTTCCTGCGCTTCTTGCTCTGAGGAATCGGAGCGTCCTCCGCGCCGAAATCGAAGTAGATCGAAACGCTCTCTTTCAGCTTCTCTACCGCCGTTTCGACCGTCGTTTCCTTCATTACGGTCGCCGCCGCGTTGTAATGTCCGCCGCCCTTGAGCGACTCCATTATCAGTTGGACGTTGACCGATCCGTCGGAACGAGCCGAGATGAATACGTCGTTCTGCATCTTCGCCACGACGAACGAGGCTCTTACGTTCTTTATGTTAAGGAGCCTGTCTGCGGTCTTAGCCGCCGTTATACGTTTGGTGGGAGAGACGTCGTGGCTCGTCTCCCTCGCTATGACTATAAAGTCGCGATATATTTCAAGATCCGTGGTGAACGCACCCTCCTGACGGAAATCTTCAAGTCCGGTCTTAAAGAGCGCCTGCGCCTTTGCGGGGTCCGCACCGTTATTTCGGAGGTATATCGCCGCTCCGAAGGTCGGGACCTGCGTGTTACGCGTAAAGTTCTTGGTGTCGAGAAGTATTCCCGCAAACATTATGTCCGCTTCCTCATGATGAAGCCTTGCGGACGCCGGAAGCTCAAGCTCCAAAATCTCGGAGATAAGCTCGCTTGCCGACGAAGCCGAGGGAACTATGAGCATCTCTCTGTGCTCGTGTATAGCCTCCCAGGTCTTTTCGCTCTGTCTGTGGTGGTCGATTATGAAGAGATAATCGGCGTTCCTTGCGACGTTTATGGCTTCGAAATTGTCCGGGTTATTTACGTCGGAGCATATAACGAGCGTATCGGACGTGAGCCTTTCTTGAGCGTCGGTCGCGTCAAGGAAGATGTTCTCGTATTCGGGAATGGTCAGCAGTTTATCAAAGCATTCCTTTAACGTCGGATCGTCCGTATTGGCTATTATGTTTGTCGGCTTACCGACGGAGAGCGCGAGCCTCGCTATACCGGCACAAGAGCCGATAGCGTCAAAGTCCGGGTTTCTGTGACCCATTATTATGACGTTCGAGCAAGCGTTCATGCGGTGCATGAGCTTATCCGCGAACACTCTGTGGCGTACTCCGGAGCGTTTGAGCGAGGTTATCGCCTTCGCGCCGTAGAAGCGCGTCGTCTCGCCCATGACGACGACCTGGTTGCCTCCGCGCTG
Organism: uncultured Lachnospiraceae bacterium; assembly: GCA_964520875.1. Lineage (GTDB taxonomy): Bacteria > Bacillota > Clostridia > Oscillospirales > CAG-272 > SIG673. The sequence goes on along the minus strand of CAZFQJ010000014.1, from coordinate 14,694 downwards.
AAGAGCCGTTTCGAGCGCGCTCTGAGCGGATTTGTCCTTCTCCTCCAGAGTTCCCGTTTCGGGAGAAACTCCCATGGAGACGGTAACGGACAGGTTTTCCGAGCCTATGTGTATCTTGCTTACGCGTTCGAGAATGTCGAAGCGCTTCTTTTCGAGAGCCGCCAGCGCCTTATGCGTCGTCATGACCACATATTTTTCTCTCTCGTATTCCTTTATGAACGCCTCGTACTCGCTCGCCCACTCCTTGATTATCGCGTCCACCTGAGTCGAAGCGCTTCGGTAACTCTCCTGCTCGGACTGCGCCAGCTCCTCAAGGTTATCTATCGCTATATACGCAACATGGACGAGGTTCTCGTTGTAACGGGTTATCCATGCGTTACGGACGGTATCCTCGGTAAGCACGACGATATAGAATTCCGACGCGTTCGATACGAAATGATACGAATGCACGGTCCATTCGCCTCCGAAGCCCTTAGCGCCCTTCGCCGTTGCGCCTATGCGCTTTTCGGCGAGCTTTGTAAGAAGCGCGTTTGCGGAAAGCTCGGACGGAGAATCAAGCATCTCGCTTTCTCCGACGTATTCACTGTCCTTGAAGCTCAGGACTCCGAGAATGTTGACGTCGTCGCCTATGAGCACCTGCTTTGGCGAACGGTTGGCGAACTTCCAGTTCATCCATACGATCTTTCCCTCATCGTCGCAAACGGCGACGGGTTGTTCGAATCTGGCGAGCACACCCAGCGGAAAATCCTCCGTCTGCTTTACCCGCATGTTCTCGCGTTCCTTCAGACGGTTATTCTTCTTCCAGATGTACGCGACCGCTCCGACTATCGCCATGATACACACATACGCGACTATGAGCAAGAGACTGAGCTTCACGCCCGCAAGATCCTTTTCGACATAGCAAAACACGGCAAGCACGGCGGCTATCACGGGCGCGAGCGCCATGGCGATCACTCCGAGAAGCCCGAGGCTTCCGTTCTCCGCGTATTTTACGGTCTGATTTCTCTTTGGCATAATTCCTCCGTATAAGTCATCCCAAACGCCCTGCCTTCGCGCACTTTACGCGGCATAAGCGAGACGTTTTCGGTTTTATCTCATTTGGTAGCTTTGCTATATTTTATCATAATTTAGTAACGATTTTAACTCTATTTTGTAAACTTATAATATACAAAAAGTTTTTATGGCGGCAAGATAACGCAAAAATGCGTTTTTAATGCAAAAAGCTCTTGATTTTTACGCCGTTTCGGGTTATAATTAACAGAGATTAAAAAGATCGGAGAACGTTTTTTGGAAAACACGGAAAGAAAAGACCGCGAGCCGATAACGGGACGCGTGCTCTCGGGAGTCGGGGGATTATACAAGGTGCTCGCAAGCGACGGAAGGACGCTCTCTTGCTCGGCGCGGGGAAGTCTGAGATTCGAAAAGATATCGCCGTACCCGGGAGATCGCGTCACGGTAACGGAGGAGGATAGCGGAAGGAACGCTATCGAGACCATACTTCCGCGCAGTAACTTTTTCGGAAGACCGCCTGCGGCGAACATAGATAAGCTTTTTATAACCGTTGCGGCGGCAGACCCTTCTCCGTCGTACATAACGATCGACAAGCTGATATGCGCCGCCGAATATTACGGCACCGTCTCCGTGATAGTTGTGACAAAATGCGAGCTTGACCCGGGAAAAGCCGCCGAGATCAAGAAAATATACGAAAAAAGCGGATATAAAGTATTTTTAACGTCATCGGCAAAGGACATCGGCATAGAGGAGCTGAAAAATTTCATATCGCGCGAGATACGCGATTGCACGGCGGTATTCGCAGGCGAGAGCGGAGTCGGAAAGTCATCGATAATGAACGCGCTCTTTCCGTCGCTATCACTAATCACGGGCAACGTCAGCCGAAAGACCGCACGCGGAAAGCACACCACGCGCGCCGTAACGCTCTATCCCGTTTCAGATGATATAAACTCAAAGGACGCCTTCATTGCCGACACCCCGGGCTTCGGAATATTCGATCTTTCGACGATAGACTCGCTGACAAAGGACGAGGTGGCAAGTCTGTTTCCCGAATTCGAACCGTATATCTCGGATTGCAGATACCGCAAATGCACCCACCTTCGCGAAGAGGGTTGCGCCGTAATAGAAGCGGTCGAAAACGGAAAGATACCGCCCGAAAGACACGCAAATTATGTCACCGTATACGAAGAGATCAAAAAGCTAAGGCCTTGGCAGACGTCAAAAACAAGAAAATAATTTAAAATAGTTTGAAGCCTCACGATATTCTTTCGGATTTCGCGAGGCTTCTTTCGTGCTATCCCTACAACTTTCCGACGGATCCGGCATATAATATCCTGAAAGGAAGTGGTCAAAACGAAGCGTTGTCCCAATTTTTGCTGTCCGCCGCGTTCCGGGATAGGAAATATAGCCTCGATAGCCTTCCCCGCCTTCGGAGCCGGAATACTTCTGACGGTCTTTCTCCCCTCATGCGTACTCGTCGGGGTCTGCGCCGCGACGGCAGTTGCCTTCGGAGTAATCTGTCTGATCTCCGACTGACTTATTTTTCCCCGAAAACACAATCCGAAAACGAAAGGAATGAGATACATTGAAGATAGTAGTGGTCAAAGCCCCCGGTATACTGAAGCCCGTCTTACGCACGGTGTTTCACATAAAAAAATCAAAAGAAAGGTAACGCAAAAAAGCATTTTCGAACGTCATCACGCGACCCGCAGTTCACAAAACGCAAAAAAGGAGATCCGCAATTTGAACATAACAGTACTTGCCGGCGGAAGAAGTCCCGAAAGGGACATCTCGCTCTCGTCCGGCAGAAACGTCGCCGAGGCCCTCATCAGACTCAGTCACAAAACAGCGTTGATCGATCCCGCAAAAGAGACAGAGCCGTCAAGACCGTATTTCCATACGGACAAAAACGATCTCGAAAAAAGCGTCGATATCGAAAGTTCCGCTCCGTTTTCGGAGCGCGAAACGATCTCCGAGGGAGCGCTACGCGTATGCGAAGAGTCGGACATCGTGTTTCTGGCTCTGCACGGCGGAAACGGCGAGAACGGGCGTCTTCAAGCGCTTTTTGACTCGCTCGGGGTCAGATACACGGGAAGCGGCGCGCACGCGTCATCGCTTGCCATGGACAAAGCCGTGGCAAAGCGCGTATATACCGCTCACGGTATACCTACCCCGAGATACGTACTCTTCAACACCGACGAAAAAGAGCTTCCCGAGCATGTCGGATTTCCGTGTGTGATAAAGCCCGCAAACGGCGGTTCAAGCGTAGGAATAACTTTTGCCGAAAACGAAAGAGAGCTTGCCCTCGACCTTGAAAAGCGAAAAACGAACGCACCCCAAAGCGCCGAAACGCTGATAATAGAGCAAAAGATAACGGGACGGGAATTCACCGTCGGCATCCTTTGCGACGCCCCTCTTGCGGTAACGGAGATAATACCGAAGCAAGGCTTTTACGATTATGAAAACAAATATATTCCCGGACGCACGGAGGAAGTAACTCCCGCGGACTTATCCGCAGAGCAAACGGAAAAAGCTCTGCGCCTTGCAATCTCCGCGCACAAAGCTCTCGGGCTTAAAAACTTCAGCCGTACAGATATACTGCTTGATAGCGAAAGCGAAGAGTTCTTCGTTTTGGAGACCAACACCCTGCCCGGAATGACAAAGACCAGTCTTTTGCCTCTCGGAGCTGCGGCGTGCGGTATAGATTTCGACACGCTCTGCGAAAAAATGCTGATCTGACTATCCGTCAAAAGAAAAGCGCTTCTTTACCGTTCCGCCGCCGTCCGCTTCAAGCGTTTCGTAATATATCCCCGAAAAAAGCTTGACTCCGTCGGCTATACTGTAAGGAGAAACGAATATCTCCGTCACGTTCTGGATAACGGTATAATACGGTATGTTCTCCTTTTCCTTCGGACCGTGACAACCGCAGATCACGACCGAGCTTTCGGAGAGCCACCTGTTTGCAAGAAGAGCGGCGTCCGCCTCCGTCACAGACGAGCCGACCCAAAGAAGAGAACGGACGCCGTCGGATATACGAAGGACCATGACCGGATGAGTTGAACGTTCAAGCACCGAATATTCGGACGTGGACACAGTAAGCCTTCCGACCTTTATATCTTCTCCCCTCGTATAAACGACGGTCTCCGTCTCGGCAAGATATTTTTTCATGCTATTATATATCTTTTCGTCGTTTTCGCTCTCCGGCACAGGAACGTATATACGTTTTATTCTGTAATTATAAACGAGATGACGGACGGTCCCTATATGCAGACTGTGATAGTGCGTGAGCATGAAGGCGTCTATACGGGTCTCATAATATTCTTTTTGAAGTATCTCGGTTCCGACGAGCGGAAGAGATTTTCCGCCCTTACCGATATCCACGAGCATGGTCTCGCTTCCAGACGATACGACAAACGCTTCCGAATTTTTATCCGCAAGATACACAACCTCGCTTCTGTCGGAAACATAAACGGAATATACCTGAACGCAGGTAACGAATATCAGCGAAGCCGAAAGAAGTACCGCCGTAAAAGCCGTAACGCTCCTTATGCCGTTCATTCTCATAAACAGGACAGCGCAGAGAACGAAAAGCAGTATCGGAACGAAAAATTCGTACTCAAGCGAAAACGACGTTTCGAAATGATCTGAGCAAAATCCGGCAAAGCTCTTTAAGAGCGCGTAGACCGCACGAAAAGCGGCGCACGCCGCCCTTCCGACGAGAGGCACGTCTCCGAATATGATTATCACGACCGCAAGCGAAACGGAAACAAAAGCACAAGGAACGGCGAATAAATTCGCAATAACCGCAAAAACCGAGACCTCGGAGAAATATACCGAAAGCACGAGCGCGGTAAATACCGTCGCGCAAAGGCTTACGAAAACAGAGCCGAGAAATCCGCGCAAAATCCTCATCGGAAGCCTCATATCCCTTAATCTCGACATGTAAAATCGCTTTGCAAGTCCGAGCGAAGCGGCGGACGCGCACAGAACAAGTCCGAGCGTAGCGAAAAAGGACAAAAGAAAACTGCAAGAAAGCGCCGTCCTCGGAGAAAAGGCGCATATGACCGTTCCGGATACGAGCAGAGAGGTAAGCGAATCGCTCCTTCTGCCAAAAAATACAGAAAGCGAGGAAACCGCGAGCATTATCGCCGCTCTGACAACAGATGGCGAAAAACCGGCTACCGTCATAAACATCACACCGCCGAGCGCCGTCAGAAGGCGTTTCGTCTTTTTGCCGGCATAAGTCCTATCCGCAAGAAAGCCAACGATCGCGGCTATTATCGAAAGGTGCATACCGCTTACGGCAAGTATGTGCGAAACACCGATCGCCGACATATCCTTCCGAAAATCATCGGAAAGTCCGCTCTTCTCTCCTATCAAAAGCGCCTTGGCATACGACGAAGCTTCACCACCTATCAGTCTTTCAAAGCGCGCACAAAGAAAGCTTCTTATACGATATAGCGCATACCTCGGTCCGCTTCTCGCTTCGCTTGTTACACTTTCCACCGTTTCAGCCGAAATATCAAGGCAGCTTCCGCTTGCCTTAGCGTTAAGAAGCTCGGCGCCGAAAAGCTCAGAATAAGCATAAGCAACATCGCCGACCACAGTCACCGTGTCGAACTCTTTTAATTCATACCGCTCCGAAAGCACGAGCGTACCGCCGACATTCAGAAACGTCCCGTCCATCCTTGTAACCTTTACGTAATACGCGCACCCGAACGCTTCATCGTAAACGGTTTCCGTTACCGTCATCTCGATATTTCTGCCGTCGCCGCACATCTTTTTCGCTTTTTGTTCCCTTATCTCACACGGAAGCGAGACGAGCGCTCCGAAAAGCACCGCCGTCAAAACAAGAAGCGCAAGCGGAGACACGATATGCGCCTCTCTTCCGTCATACACGAAAAGAAACGCGGAATATACGATAGCGCAAAAAGCAAGCGCGGAAAACAACACGTAAGATACCCCGATAGCCAGCACCGACAAAAGAAACAAAGTACAGAACAAGCATAACGGACGGGAATAGAACGGACTGTTCTTCAAACGAGCGGAAAGCCTCGATATAAAACTCATCTCACTCACCGTTTTAAAGTCATTTAATGTCATATGAACTCATTTATTGATATAGATAAAGATATACCCGTTTTGGGAATAATAGGCGGAATGGGTCCGCTCGTTGACGGAGAGCTGATCTCGCTCATACACCGCCACACGGTTTCAAGCGACGACCGCGGCCATATCCCGATAATACTTGACGGCAACTGCGTCCGCCCCGACAGGAGCGAATATATCCGCGGCGGCGGAAAAAGTCCGCTCCCTTCTATACTCGACTCGCTTTCAAGGCTCGAAAGCATGGGAGCAAGCGTTATTGCCATGCCGTGCAACACCGCGCACGTTTTTTCGGAAAATATATCAAGTTCCGCCAAAGCGGGCGTCAAGATAATAGATATGACAGATAAAGTATGCGAAAATTGCAAAAAGCGCGGTTTTAGGAGCGTGACACTGCTTGCAACAGAAGGAACGTACCGTTCCGAGATATACATAAAAAAGCTAAGAAAGCTCGGTATCGCATGCGTTATCCCGAAAAAGAGCGATATAAACAGACTCGGAAACGAGATAAGGCTCATAAAAAGCGGCGATCTCCGAAGCGTCTCCGACATAATAGAAAAAGCTTTGCGCGTTTCCGACGGAGTCATCACCGGTTGCACAGAGCTTTCCATTTCCGTCATAAATGACCGTTCTCTCAATCGGTCCGAGCTTAAAGACAGAATATCCGATTCTCTTTCGGTCCTCGCGGCAAGCTGCATAGAAGCATGCGAAAAGCCGCGGATCCCAATTTTATTCACATAATATTTCCACTCGGATTTCACAAATAGCACTTTATATCTTAATTCGTCTTTATCTTGATATCTCTGTGCGTTACCGATACGTTTTCTCCGCGCTCCCTTAAGTTGGTAGAAAGCGCCTCCGCGATAGCCACGGAACGGTGCTTTACGCCGGTGCACCCGATAGCTACCGTAAGTTGCTTTTTACCCTCCGAAGCGTACAAAGGCAAAAGATAATCTATCATATCATACAGTTTTTCAAGAAACGTGACCGTCTGAGGCTTTTCCATAACGTATTCTCTTACCGGAGCGTCAAGCCCGGTAAGAGCTCTGAGCTCCGGGACCCAGAAGGGGTTCGGAAAGCATCTAACGTCGAACACGAGGTCCGCCTCCGCAACGCTTCCGTATTTGAATCCGAACGAGACCACGTTTATAGTCATCGAACGTTTCGTCGCCGGGCTAAAGATATTCTGTATCTGTTCCTTGGTCTGACCTACCGACTGATAGGTAGTATCTATCCGATAATCCGCGATCTCGAACATACCGCGAAGGCGCTCGCGCTCCTCGCGAAGAGCGTCGGAAATGGTAAGGTTATAGAGCGCCGAAAGCGGATGTATACGCCTCGTCTCCTTATACCTGTTTATGATAACGTTATCCGAGCAATCGATAACGAGCACCTTGCAATCGTAGCCCGCGCCTTTAAGCGAGCTTATCTCGTTTATCAGCGGAGAAAAATCCGTCTCGCCTCTTACGTCTATGATAAACGCGACATCAGAGCGTCTCGCGCCCGTCTGCGAATAAAGCTCGGCAAACTTCGGAATAAGCGCAACGGGCATATTATCTATGCAGTAAAAGCCCATATCCTCAAGCGCTCCCGCCGCGGCGCTCTTTCCCGCGCCGCTCATTCCCGTAACTATAACGTACCTCATGATATAAAACAGAACCTTCCTTATTAAAAAACACGATCTTCCGTAAAAGATTATAACACACTCGGCGTTTTATTGCAATAGAAAGTTCGAAATCCCTCTCATTCGCCGTTAAAAAATTTCTTACAAACAAAAATGATTAAATAGCGTTAAGTTATTGACTTTTTCGCGCTTTTATGATATAATCCCCATTGAGGGACGGTCCCTTAAAAAACTAAAGAAAGGAGTATCATTATGAAAAACATGAAGAGAGTTCTGCTCGTAGTTCTCGCGGTCGTATCGATATTCACACTCGTATCTTGCTCCTCTTTCGGAAAGATAAAGAAAGCGTTTGTAGATGCGGGATATGAATACGTAGACGTCAAGGACAACGAAAGCGCAAACACCATAGCCGCAAGCTATGAGAACAGCGAAGTCTCCTGTACATTACATCTTTTCAAGGGTAATAGTGTGATCGGTACGGACGCATACGCACTCGTTCTCGAATTCAAGTCGAACGAAGAAGCTCAGAAGCAGCTTTCCGAGAACAACACTCTTTCCGGATTCTTCAAGGACGCTCAGAAGAGCGATCTCGTAAACGGCAACTGCGTTCTTATTCCTCTTTCCGTTTTAAAGCTTGACGATATGGTTAAAGTATTCAAAAACGCTTAATCAAACAACATAACGAACAGACCGGCGTAGCTAAACTATGCCGGTCCGCTTTTATTTTATACGTAACGAACGATGTTCCGCTCAGACCTCTCTGAAGAGGTTTATCATTTCGCCGACGCCCGCGAGGTCGTCGGTCATGGCGCCCTCGTAGCTGACGTTGCCGTTATAGCCTATCTCCTTAAGCTTACGTATGCAAGACTTTACGTATTCCTTATCCTCTTCGGTCTCGGGGATACCGCGCTTAAGTCCTGCTATATGTACGTGAACGAGCAGATCCTTGTACTTTTCAAGCTCGGAAAGATCCTCTTTATTTTGATTTACGTGATAAAAATCCGCCAAGAGCTTGAAAGAATCTCTGTTTATGGCGTTTACGTAACGCGCGCCGTCCTCAAGTGTGTTTATTATATTGGCTTCCGCATAGCAAAGAGGCTCGACGGCTATCGTCTGACCGTATTTGCCGGCACATTCCGCGGCAAAATGACCGAATTCAAGTATCTGATCCCACGCTTTTTCCATGGAAAATCCTTCGGGAACGTTCTTAGCCGCTCCGGAGCCGAACACAAGTATGCTTATACCGAGCTCCTTAAGTCTGTAAAAAGTCTTATCCACATACTCTCTTACGAGCGCTTTATTTATATCGCCCGTAATACGAACGCTGCCCGGAACCAGACCGTTACAGCTGTACGTTATGATCTCGCCGTTCCTTACCGCTCTCAAAAGCTCGGAATATTCCTCTCTCTCCATAGCGGAGACGGTAGAAGCGGGAAGCTCGGAATAATCCGCCCCTACGCCTTTTACCAGCTTACTTGCGCTGCATACACCAAATTTCATATATCAAATTCCTTTCAAGCGAATATCCGCCACAATATTTCCATGATTATAATAACACATCTTGCACGGAATGTCAAGCGTTTATAACGGAAAAGCTCTTCCGTTACGGACAAAAAAAGAACTCGCCGAAATCACTTCGCGGCGAGCCCCTTTTATTTACTTATGCGACGTCAATCTTTCGTTTTCCTTCGCTCTTCTGTACGCTATGAAGGAAAGCATGGTACCTATACCGAAGAGAGGCGCGGAAACGTTCACTATATAACTCGTGAGCGTCAGTCCGGTACCAAGCTCTCCGTGCATGAACCTCGTGAACACGAAAAAGCAGAGAGCCGCTATAACGGTAACGCACGTAACTCCGCAAAGCGCCCATATTATCGCGAGCACGGATCTCTTACTCATCTTCAACTCTCTCACTCCCTTCCGCCGGTTTTCAAAAATTCAATCTTTAATTAACTTCTTTTTCGATTTATTTTATCTTTCTGTTAATATTTTAACATACTTTTTCTAAATTGTAAAGACCTTTTCTTTGCATTATAATGGTACATTCGTTTCGTTTTCGCGCAAAAATTGTAATATCATGTCGATATTCCGGGATATATCCGAGCAGATCCGCCGTCACGCCACCTTCATTTTTATCTGCGCGCAACCGTCGTCTCCGAAAACCACGGCTCTTACGTATCCGTCGGACATGTTCTTAGATATCTTCCACGTCCAGCTGACGTTTCCGTTTGCGTCCGCCTTCTTGCTTTCGAACACCGACAGATTGCTCTTTTCCGACGGCGTGTAGACTCTTATCGAATAAAGCGTTCCCGGCTCGCCCTTCAGCTTGACAGTTACGTATTCTCCGCGAAGCGCGTTCTTCGGGAATTCCACGTTTTTCTCCGATATACCTATCGTAAGAAGCCGTTCCGATTCGTAAAAATCAATTCCGCACTCCTTACCGTCAAGCGCGCTTACGCTCTTTATCGGTCTTTCGTCCGTCCCGAGATAAAAGACCGCGCACATAATCGAAAAAAGAGCGGTACAGATAAAAAGAGTAAGAAGGATCCTCTTCTTTTTCATAAGATTACATCACCTTGCAATCTATTCCGAGCTCCGTAAAGCACGAAATATCCGGCTTTGACGGCGCTTTGAACTCACTGCCGCCGTAATTCCGTCCAACCATTGCGTATTTTGCGCCGGCGGCTCCGTTATACGGAAGAAGCTCCGCTCTCACAAGTCCCTTCGCGCCCTCCAAAAGGCGCGCGGTATTTACGAGGTTTTCGCGGTCGTCGTTTACGCCCGCTATCAGCGGTACTCTCGCCACGAAAGGCTTACCGGAAGCTATGAGCGTCTTAAGATTCTTAAGTATCGGCGCGTTATCTACGCCGGTATAATATCTGTGCTTTTCACTATCGGTATGCTTTATATCGAACATCATGAAATCGACTCGCGAAAGCACGCGCTTAAAATTCTCCTCGGAGCAAAATCCGCACGTCTGGACCGCGCGGTGAAAAGGAAGAATATCGAGCATCTCGCAGAGGAAGTCCGCCTGCATCGTCGGTTCTCCGCCGGAAAAGGTGACTCCACCGTCCTTCAAAAATATCTCGTTCTTCATTATCTTCGCCTTAAGCTCATCGGGGGTATACGCCTTTCCCGCTATATGCCTAAAGCCCTCCGGGCACTTTAAAACGCAGCGTCCGCAACCGGTACAAGACTCGGAAGCGTTAAGCAATCTCGTTTTTCCGCCGCTCAGCTCGCAACCGTCGACCTTGCACGCTCCGCAATCCGTACAGGAAGAGCTGAGCATTATCTGAGGCTTCACTTCAAGCCCCTCGGGGTTATGACACCATTTGCACCTGAGCGGACAACCCTTAAGGAAAACGGTAGTCCTCACTCCCGGTCCGTCGTATATGGAAAACTCCTTTATATCGAAAACGACGCCGGTCATCAGACGTTATACTCCGTCCTTGCAAGTATCTGATCCTGATAGACCTTATCAAGCTCCGTAAAGTAACCGCTCCAGCCCCAAACGCGCACGACGAGGTTTTTATGAAGCTCGGGGTGTGCCTGAGCCTCCAAAAGCTTTTCGCGGCTTACGACGTTGAGCTGCATCTGATGTCCGCCCAGCTCTATAAATTTCTTTACTATGTAGGCGGTCTTGGCTATCCCCTCTTCGTCCTTTACCGCGCTTGCGGCAAGCTCAAGCGTAAGAGGTCCGCCGTTTATCGTCTTTTTAAGATCGGGCTTTGAGAACGACGAAATGATCGAAAACGGGCCGTCGAGCTTCACGTTCAAGGTAGGCGAATAGTTTGCCGGAAGGAAATCTTCCTTACGTCTGCCGTCCGCGGTAGCGCCGGTATCTCTTCCCCATGCGTAGAACATAGCGGAGCCGGTACCCGCCCTGAATATACCTCCGTGGTCGTTCTTAAGAGGCTTAAGCGCCTCGGCAAAGCTATTCAAAAGCATAACGGCGTAACCGTCGACCGCGTCGTCGTTATTACCGAAATGAGGAACGCCGGAAAGTATCCTGTTACGAAGCTCGGTATAGCCTTCATAATTCGAATCGAGCGCGTCTATCAAGGTCTTAGGCTCGGTAAAGCCGTTAAACACCAGAGCGTTCACCGCCGCTATACTGTCGGCGGCGGTAGCGACTCCGACTCCGTGTATACCGTAGTTATTGTACTTATTTCCCTTTGTTATATCCTTGAGCTCTTCCGCGCAACCGTCCATGCATATGCTCATAAGCGGAGCGGGACGGCAGAAGAGATTCGCGTATTTTTCGGGGAAGAGCGCGCAGCGCGCCTTTATCTCCATATCCACATAGATAAGAAATTCGGAAAAATCTCCGCACTTTTCGAGATCGCGGTGTATGACGGTATTTACGCAATCGGCAAGCGAGAGAGTTCCGACGTTCGGGATCTCCATACCTACTCCGGGGATTATGAACTCCCAGCACGCGGCTACGGTATAGTTCACCGCGTCCTCCTTTGAATATCCGAGTCCTATAAGTCCGGGGACGACCACGTCGTCGTTTGAATACTGCGGAAATCCGAGTCCCGCCGCGGTAAGCTTAGAAGCAAAGACAAGCCTTTCAAGCGGCGTATCCTTATTTACTCTGAGATTTATCTTCGGGTCTATAAGTCGGACCTCAAGCGAAGCCTTAAGGCATATCTCGGAAAGGGTGTTGTACATATCGTTTCCGTCTTCGTCGTAGCCTCCGAGCATCATGCTCTGACCGTTATCGCCCTGCTGCATACCTCTGTAAAGGTCGCTGTCCTTGTTAAACGTTATAAAGAAGTTCTCCGTCATATCGAGAGCCTCTTCATACGTAAGAACACCCTTTTCCATATCGCCGAGAAGGTACGGATACATATACTGATCGAACCTTCCGACGGTAACGTGGTAATCTCCTTCGAGCCACAGGCAGAAATGTATCAGCCTGAACATCTGGAGCGCCTCGCGGTAGCTCTCCGCTCCGCGCTTCGGAACGTTTTCGAGAATATCGGCTATCTCGTTTTCTCCCGCCGCGCGCGCCGCCGCCTTATATCTGTCGGCAAATCCGACGATCGCGTCTATTACCGTCAAAAGAGAATCCGCATATTCCTTTTTTTCGGAATCGCACGTGCTTTTCGCCGCCTTGACTATATCCTCTCTTACGGAGAGAAGTCCGCGAGAGATTATCTTACCGTAATCTGGAGCTATATTGGAAAGCCAACCGCACTCATGCGTTTTCGCCTTTTCCGCTATTTCCGGATCCTTTTCGGTCAGAATATCGGGGTCGCATACCGTAGTCCTTGTCGGTATGAACATCTCTCCCGGAATGAACACCGTATCCTGAAGCGCAAGGAGTGCCTTAAAACGCTCCGCCATTCTCTTATGATACGCTCCGACGGTGAAAGCGGAAGCATTAGGCTCTTTTTCCGTTCTGAACGCATGGTGCTTTTTTTCGAGTATGTAGCTCTTATATTCCGTGTTTGTCGTATTCATAGTTTTTCTTACCTCGTCTTACTTGTTTTCTATCCCTTGAAGAGCCGCACCGATAACGGTTCCGTACTGCGCGTACTGCGGTATTATGAAATTCGCGCCGAGAAGATCGCCAACATTCTTGAATACCTGAGCCGCCTGAGGTACGGTGGTAAGGTTTCCGGTAAGGACTATATCCTTTACGTCATGCGTCCTTGCCGCAAAGACCGCTATGGTACCGACCGTCTCAAACACCATGTTCATTATTCCGAGCGCTATATCGCTCTTTGAAGCAAGGTCGCTTAGCTTACCGAAATTAGCTACGGTAAGCTCGGACGAAAGCTCGGAAAGCTCCTCTTTCTTCGTTATGTTCTTTATGCGCAGGTCTATACGCGAAAGATCGCCCTCGTCCGCAAGCTCGTATATATGCTTTATATTATCCATTCCGAGGAGCAATTTACTCAGTCCCATGAGAGTTCCGCCGCCGACGCCCGTTCCGCCGAGATATTTCGGAGATTTGCCCTTTTCGGCGTAAACGCACGCGCTTCCCGTTCCGAGGCTCGCTACCAGAGCGCGGTCGAGTCCCGAAAGATAAAGACCGCCCATTCCTATGCTCTTAAATTCCGAAACATGGTCGCATTTAAGACCGTATATCCCTTTTTCTATGAACGTCGCTCCGACGCCGGTCATCTTTATTCCGGCTATATCGTCAAGCGAGAGACCGTTCTCGTCTATGAATTTGCCGAAGGCGCCGTATATGGAGGTCACCTGATCGTTCGCATGGACGAACATGGGCGCTATCAAATCTTTATTTTCATCGAAACCGACTATCTTCGTCGTGCTTCCGCCGACATCTATACCGATCACATTTCTCATTTTTCTCAAGATCCTCTTTAAAATCATTTTGGTAAGTCATAATAATATTATCATATATATATTAATTTTTTATGAATACGCCGTAAACTAAGGAAATTTACATTCTATTCAACACTTGATACGGAAACGGTAGTAAAATGATAGTGACGAACCGAAAGGATATCTACGGATATGCACGATCTGAAAAACAAAAAATTATTCGTTTTCGATATGGACGGCACCATATATCTCGGAGAACGGGTATTCCCGGAAGCGATCGACCTCATAAAGCGGTTAAGGCTCTGCGGAAAACGTATTCTGTTCTTTACAAACAACGCTTCTCACGATCCGGGCTTTTACGCCGAAAAGCTGGCGCGTCTCGGATTTGAGCCTCGGGAAGGCGAGATAATGACGTCGGGCGACGTAACGGCGGCGTTTTTAAAGAAGGAGCGAGCCGGAAAGAAGGTCTACTTGGTCGGAACAAAGGAGCTCGTCTCGTCGTTTAAAAAGAACGGAATAGAGCTTACGGACGGAGAGAGCGGCGACATAGTGGTCACGAGCTTTGACACATCTCTTACATACGATAAGCTTTCAAAGGCTTGCCGACTGATAATGAAAAACGCGGAATATCTGAGCACCCACCCGGATTTCAA